>NZ_JBFIGP010000057.1:0-16776 GCF_041602235.1 Paraconexibacter sp. | reverse complement strand
GCACCGTCGTAGATCGCTCCGACGGCGCGGTCGGTGACCCCGTGCTCGGCCAGGCAGGCGGCGAGGTGCGCGTGGTGGTGCTGCACGCCGACCACGTCGACGCCGTCCCGCTCCAGCGCGTACCGCGTCGACAGGTAGTCGGGGTGCAGGTCGTGGGCGACCACCCGCGGCCGCACGCCGAGCAGATCCTCGAAGTGCGCCACCCCTTCGACGAACGACGCCAGGACCTCGGCGTTGCGGAGGTCGCCGAGGTGGTGCCCGACCCAGGCCTCCCCGCCCCGCGCCACGCAGAACGTGGACTTCAGCTCCGCCCCGCAGGCCAGCACGTCGCGTGGCGCGGGGATCGGCAGCCGCAGCGCACCGGGCACGTGGCCGCGGGACCGGCGGACGGTCAGCGGCGCTCCCGCCGCGACACGGACGACGCCGTCGTCCGCGCGCATGTGGATCGGCCGGTCGTGGACGAGCATCGCATCGGCGATCGGCGCGAGGCGCGACATCGCGTCCTCGTCCCGGTAGGCGATCGGCTCGTCCGACACGTTGCCGCTGGTCATGACCAGCGGCACGTCGCCCAGATCGTCCAGGAGCAGGTGATGCAGCGGCGTCGAGGGCAGCATCACACCGAGCTCCGCCACCCGCGGGGCGACGCTCGCGGCGACCGCCGTGCGTTCGCGGCGCGGCGCCAGCACGATCGGCCGGGCGACCGACTCCAGCATCTCGACGGCGGCGACCTCGAGCCGCGCCAGCCGCCGGGCCGCGTCCACGTCGGCGACCATCAGGGCGAACGGCCGGTCCTCGCGGTGCTTGCGGGCGCGCAGCCGCGCGACGACCTCCTCGTCATCGGCCCGGCACGCGAGGTGGTACCCGCCCAGGCCCTTCACCGCGAGGATCCTCCCGTCCCGCAGCAGCGCCGCACCGGCGGCGACGGCATCCGCGCTCCGCCCGGCCTCGGGCGAGTCCCCTCGGGCGCCGGGGGGCCCGCCGCTCGTGACGGGCTCGCCCGACCGTGGATCGATCAGGCGCGCCTGCGGTCCGCACGCCGGACACGCGTTGGGCTGCGCGTGGAAGCGACGGTCGGCCGGATCGTCGTACTCGGTCTGGCACGCGTCGCACATCGCGAAGGCGCTCATCGTCGTCCGGGGTCGGTCGTACGGCACCCCGCGGACGATCGTGAACCGCGGCCCGCAGTTGGTGCAGTTGACGAACGGGTAGCGGAAGCGACGGTCCTCCGGGTCCCGCAGCTCGCGCAGGCAGTCCGCGCACGGCGCGCAGTCCGGCGTCACCGGCACCTGGCGCGCGCCCGCCCGATCCCGCGTCGGAGGACTCGCGACGATCGCGAAGCCGCGCCTGCCCGCGGGCGCGAGGTCGGTGACGCGGACGGTCTCCACGTGCGCGAGCGCCGGCGCCGCGGCGACGAGGTCGTAGAGGAAGCGGTCGACGTCGGCGGGCTGTCCCTCGACCTCCGCGAGGACGCCCTCGCTGTCGTTCAGGACGTAGCCCGCGAGCGCGTGGGCGTTCGCGATGCGGTGCACGAACGGACGGAACCCGACGCCCTGCACGACGCCCTCGACGCGCACGGCGACGCGACGCAGCGTCCGCAGCGCCGGGGCGCTCACCGAGGGGGCTCCTCCACCCACGTCCGCAGGGCGTGCAGCACGGTCGCCTGCGCCTCCTGGATGCGCGGGATGTGCTCGGAGCGCGCAACGACGACGTGGTCGGCCAACCGGTCGGCGAGGACCGCTCCGCCGTCGTAGCCCACGAGCGCCACCGTCACGAGACCGTCCCGGCGTGCCTGCGCCAGCGCGTGCAGCACGTTGCGCGACCCGCCGCTCGTCGAGATCGCGACGAGGACGTCCCCGGGCCGACCGTGGGCGATCACCTGCCGGGTGAAGATCGCCTCCACGCCGACGTCGTTGGCGACAGCGGTGAGCACCGCCGAGGAGCTCGTGAGATCCAGCGCCGGGCGCGCCGGCCACCCCGACCCGGCGGGTGGCGCGCGGAAGTCCGCCACGATGTCCGCGGCATCCGTCGCCGATCCGCCGTTGCCGAGGGCCAGGAGCCGACCGCCGTCATGCAGGGAGCGCCGTACCGCCGCGGCGGCCGCGCGGACCTCCGCGAACCCGTCTCGCAGCGTGGCCGCACGGAGCGCGTGGGCCTCCGCCGCCTTGGCCCGGACCGAGTCGGCCACGTCGCCGAGCACCGCGTCGAGGTCGTCCTCCCGCTCGTCGAGGAACGGGTACAGGAAGCCCGAGGCTCCGCTGTCGTGGTGAGCCCGCTCGGTCCGCCCGGCGAGCAGCCCGCGATGCTCGAAGAACACGTGCACGAGCTCCCACAGGACGTGGTAGGTGGTCTCGATCAGCTCCTGGGCGACGAACGGGTCCTGCGTCGGGGCCGGGAACTCCCACGCGGCGCCGGACCCGGCGAACGCGATGGTCAGGCAGCCACGGCCGCGTGCCGCCGCGACCGCGGTACGGACCTCGTCGGCGTCGCCGAACGCCATCACGATGTCGTCGCGGTCGGCGTGCAGCGCGATGTCGGCGGTCTCGAGCGCGAGCGCGGGGAGCGCCCGCTTGCCGACGATGACGGGGTGGACGAACTCGACCTCCACGTGGGCGACGTCGGTCGCGTCCGCGGCGCTGCACCCGACCACCAGCAGCCGGCCGCCGCGGGCGAAGCGCTCGGCCATCGCGTGGCAGACCCGCGCGAGCCTGGGAGCCTGCTCGTCGAACCACCCCGCGGCCGCGCGCGCAGCGAGCAGCCCGTCGACGGAGTCGGTCGCGACGCCGGGCTCCCCGGCGGCGGTGCTCATACGGGACTCGCCGTCCGCTCGGGCAGCGCCGCGAGCCAGTCCCGGACCTCCCCGATCCCCTCACCGGTCCGCGCGCTGCAGGTCATCACGGTCACCCCCGGATGCACCTGGTCCAGGTAGTGCCGGAACCGCTCGACGTCGAAGTCGACGTGCGGCAGCAGGTCGATCTTGTTGAGGATGACGAGCTCGCAACTGCGGAACATGAGCGGGTACTTGAGCGGCTTGTCGGCGCCCTCGGCGACCGAGGCGACCATGATCCGGGCGTCCTCGCCGAGGGCGAACTCGGCGGGACAGACGAGGTTCCCGACGTTCTCCACGATGAGGAGGTCGAGGTCCGCGAGCGGCAGCGACGGCAGCGCGGACCGCACCATGTTCGCGTCGAGGTGGCACTCGCCGCCGAACCCCGAGTCGGTGTTGAGCTGGACGACGGGCAGGTGCAGGTGCGCGAGCCGGTCGGCGTCGAGGCTCCCCTGGACGTCGCCCTCCAGCACGCCCGCCCGGACCGACCCGAGCCCGTCGGCGAGCACCCGTTCCAGCACCGTCGTCTTGCCCGCTCCGGGCGCGCTCATGAGGTTGACGACCGTGACGCCGTGACGGTCGAAGTCGTCGCGGTTGGCCCGCGCGATCGTGCTGTTGGCGTCCAGTGCGTCCTCGACGACCCGGACCTTCACGCGGTGCATGCTGGGGTTCCCTCCTCGACCTCGATCGTCTCGACCTCGAGCTCCTGGCCCGAGACCACGTCCACCTCGGCGCTGCCGCAGACCTCGCAGCGGAACGCCGGCTCCTCGATGCCCCACTCGCGGTCGCAGGGACCGCAGCGCAGCCGTGCCGGCACGACGTCCCACGTCAGCACGGCGCCTTCGCACAGCGTGTCGCGGGCCACGATCCCGAAGAAGAACTCCAGCGAGTCGGGCACCACCTGCCGCAGCGTCCCGAGCCGCAGGTGCACGCCGGTGACGCGTCGGCCCGCCGCGTGCCGGATCGCGGTGTCGACGACGGCGGAGCTGACCGACAGCTCGTGCATCACGCGGCCCCGCGCTGGTAGGCGGCGTCGGTCTGCAGCTCGGCGATCGTCTCGAGCACGAGGGTCATCGCTCGCTGCACCGCGGCCTCCACCTGCGGGCTCAGGCCGAGGCCGGGCTCGTCGATCTCCCCCGGCTCGCAGCCGATCACCAGCACCTTCCCCGGCCAGCCTCCGGTCGCGTTCACGAACCGCAGGACGGTCTGCGGGTTCATGTCGTGCGGGTCGATCATCTCCCCGTCCTCGATGCTGCCCTCGACGTCCTCCCGCGCGGGCTCCATCACGTAGAGCGTCCCGGGGTCGCCGCCCTGACGCGTCGCGTCGACGAGCAGCATCGCGTCGTACCCGCGCATCACCTCGTAGGCGAGGTCCAGGCCGCTGGTGCCGAAGTCCAGGACGGTCACCCCCGAGGGGACACCGGCGGCCTCGAGCCGTCGGGCGACCTCGCCGCCGAAGGCGTCGTCGCGCATCCACGCGTTGCCGACACCGGCGACGAGGATCTGCTTCTCGGGCGCCTGCGGGTGCTCTTCGTGGCTCATGCGGGGGTCCTCTCGTCGAGCGGCTCGACCTCGTCGGGCTTGAAGTACAGGTAGCGGCCGATGTCGCGCATCAGCACCTGGCCGGGATCGTCGTCGACGGTCACGCAGAGGTGCACGATGTCCGAGTAGTCGACGTAGATGCGCTCGATCGTGGCCGGGCGGCCGTCGAGCAGGTGGTCCTGGGCGTTGCGGGGTGGGTTGGACGTCCGCGGGCGCAGCCGCACCCGGTCACCGAGCCGGTAGCTGACGCCGGACACGGTGATCTGCTGCTCGCCGCGCAGCTCCTCCCCGAACGTCGGCAGGCCCATCAGGGTCCGGGGCTCGGGCGCGGACGGCACGACGTCCTTGATCGTCACGCGGCCGCGCAGCTTCTGGAACTCCTCCGGGGTGGTCGCCGCGGCCCGGCGGACCATCTCGCGGATCGCCGGATCCTGCTCGGCGATCTCGTCCACCTCGCCCTCCGAGAGCGCGAGCACGTGCAGCAGCAGCGCCTCCTCGATCTCGGTGCCGTCGAACAGGTCGCCGCGCGACTCGGGCGCGAGCTGCGGATGGTCGGGGAGGACGATCGCGCACCCGAGCACCACGTCGTCCTCGGGCGAGGCCAGCACCGGGAACGTGTTGACGTTCGCGCAGGCCATGTTCGCGGTGGCGGCGTGCTCGGCGGGAGCGGTGGGCGACACGAACCTCGCGCCCGTCGCACGCGCGATCACGTGGGTCGAGAGCAGCGACGACCGCAGCGCCCCGGGGCGGTCGAGGCCCTCGGGCACGTCGGTGTGGTTGTGGACCTCGACGGTGACGCGCACGAGGCCGTCGTGGAAGGTCTGCGCGGCGAGCCGCACCTCCCCGTGGACGCGGGCGAAGCGCAGAGGGTGCACGACGGGCTGCGCCTCGAGCGCCGCGAGGCGCACGGCCGGGAGCGCGATCCGCTGCTCACGGCCCTCGTGCCGCTCGCCCGAGGGCTCCAGGCACAGCACCTCGGCGGCGACGGTCGCCGTCCCCGGATCCGTGGTCTGCGCGATGACCTGCAGCCGTAGGTGGTCGTACGTGGTCGGGCTCTCCCGCGCGTACGCGGGCGGGTAGACGATCCCGAACGGCGTCGGCGTCGCGTTCTTCGTCGCCCCGGGGGTGTACGGGTACAGCGCGTAGCCCTCGTAGAGCAGCGTCCGCGCGAGTTCGTCCACGTCGGTCACGGCGCCCCCTCTCCCCGCTCGTCGAGCAACGCGTGCACCGTGTCGTCGAACGAGCGGTGGCCGCGAGCGGCCTTGCGGGCCGCGAGCCGGTCGAGCGTCGCCGGGGCCAGCCGCACCCAGCCCCCTCCGGGGTACTGCTCGTCCATCGCCGCGCGCCACGCGGCGATCGGCATGGCCCACTGCGCGTGACAGCTCCAGGGCACCGGGACGACCTGCAGATGGTCCTGCGTGCCGCGGTACAGGATCATGCCGCTGAAGTGGAAGGTCAGCGGCACGGTTCCGTCGCGCAGGCCGTGGAAGTACTTGGCGCTCGCGACCTCCAGGTCGTAGGTGCAGGGGACCTCGACCGCGAACGACGTCGCCCCGGTGAACCCGGGGACCAGCGCCTCGATGCGCGCCCACTGGAACGGGTGCGTGGTGGCCGCCCAGCGCTCCGGTGCGCCGAACAGCTCGACGAGCCGCTCCTGGGTCTCGCGGTCGTAGGTCCGGCGGGCCGGCTGGATCTGGATCTGCGTCGACAGCGCGATCGCGTGGACCGCGCGACCGGCCGGGTCGCTGACGTGCAGGTGGAAGCGCAGGGTGGGCGTGGCGGCGTAGGGCACCGACTCGACGTCGAGGACCTCGAAGACCGGCTCCGCCGTGGGGTTCGACGGGGATCCCTCGTCGCTCGCGATCACCTCGAGCTTCACGCCGCCACCGCCGGACCGGGTCGTAGACGGTCGAAGAACTCGCCGACCGCGCCCTCGACGGCGTCGCCGCCGCTGATCCCCTCCCAGCGCTCCTTGATGAGCCCGACGAGGCGGTAGCACTGGTCGATCGGGGCGATCACGTACTCGCCGCTCCCGTCACGGGGGAGGCGGTTGACGATCAGGGCCTCGGCGTCCGGCTCGATCCGGTCCAGGACCGGGTTGAGCTCGACCAGCCGGTCCCACTCGGCGAGCTCGAGCTCGCACTCGGTCGCGCCCGCCGGACTCGGGTACAGGGCGACCATGCCGCCGGTGACGCTGGAGCGCATCACGAACGCCAGTCCGGTCGGGATGTTGAACGCCGCCCACACGTCGTCGGGCAGCGTGAAGTCCTCGAGCCACAGCGTCCGGCTGCCGGTCGGGCGGTACTCCGGGTCCCCGGAGTGGATCGACCAGCAGGTCTCGCAGACGCACAGGATCCGCCGCTCGTCGAGGTGCAGCAGGTGGCGGTGATCGTCGGAGAGCCCCGACGGGCACAGCTCGCAGGTCGCGTCCTGGCGGCCGGCGACGTCGTCGACCGCCTCGACGGCGACACGGACGCCGTCCTTGCCGCGCAGGAGCGGCACGGGGGTGAGCTGCAGGCCCTCTCCCCCCGTGCTTCGGCCGGCGCGTGGCAGGTCGTAGGCGCGGCCGCACGCCGCACAGGTCAGCGTGCCGCCCAGCAGGACGCCGTCGCTCACCGGGGCGGGACAGCCGGCGCAGTGGTCCTCGTAGGCCAGCAGCGTCCCCGCGATGTTCGCGACGAGCAGCCCCTGCGTCGCCCGGACCATGTGCCCGCGCTGGATCTCCTGGGCGCCTTCGAGCGGCACCCAGGTCTTCTCGCGCGCCTCCTGGGACCCGGGCGTGACCGTCCGGGCCGGCACGGCACCCTGCACCTCCAGGCCCAGCAGGTCCGGCGCGTACGCCTCGATGGCCTCCTCGATCCCGTGCTTCAGCGTCGCCGCGGAGGCGCCACAGCCGTCGCAGCTACCTAGCAGCCGCAGCCGCGCGACGCCGTCGGCGACCCCGAGCAGCTCGACGTCCCCGCCGTGCGACTCGAGGTAGGGGCGGACCTCCTGCAGCGCCTCGCGCACCCGCGTCTCCAGGCTCACGGGGTACAGGTCGTGCATCAGCATGAGGCTGGCCACGACCCCGTCCTGCGTGAGGCGCTCGCGAACGCCGGCGATCGCCGGATCGTCGCCCTCGAGGGCCGCGAAGATCCGCTGCAGGCCGTCGCCGTACATCTCGATGATCGCCCCCGCGAGCTCGTCGACGAGCTCGCGGGCGGCGGCGTCGGGCATGGCGTCGACCTGTGCCGTCAGCTCCTGCACCCTGGCGGCGAGCGCCTCCTGCGGTGTCGTCGCCGGGTCGTTCATCGCGCCGTCAGCACATGCCCGTCGGGGTGTGCACGACCTTGCGCACCTTGCCCTTGCCGTACATGTGCACGCCGCAGGGCAGGCACGGGTCGAACGAGTGCACGGCGCGCATGATGTCCACGCCCTTGAAGTCGTCCGGTCCGTTCTCCTCGAAGATCGGCGTGTTCTGCACCGCGTCCTCGTAGGGCCCCGGCGTCCCGTGCACGTCGCGCGGATTGGCGTTCCACGGCGTCGGCGGGTAGGGCTGGTAGTTGGCGATCTTGCCCTCCTTGATCACCATGTGGTGGGAGAGCACCCCGCGGGCCGCCTCGTGGAAGCCGACGCTCACGGCCTCGTCCGGCACCGTGAAGTGGTTCCAGCTCTTCGTCCGGCCCGCCCGGACCTCCTCGAAGGCCTTCTCGAGGTTGTACAGGCCGACCAGCGCCGAATACGCCTGGTGGTAGGTCCGCGCCCGCTGACGCTCGATCGCGTTGGACCACGGCGGGATCTTCCACTCGAGCTCCATCTCCGGCATGAACCCCGTCTTGGGGAGGACCATCTGCAGGGATTCGCCGGTCGCCTTCAGGTACCCGATGTCCAGCAGCCCGGCCTTCGCCGTCACCCACTGCCGGGCGAACGGTCCGCCGCCCGTGTCGCTGGCGACGTACCGGTCGTTCTTCGCGTCGTACATGCGCGGTGACGCGACCCACGAGTACTTGTCGGCGAAGTCGCGGGCCTGCGGCTTGGGCAGGGTCTGCTTGTTCCACGGGTGGCGCGGATCGACCGGGTTGCCCAGCGGGTCCTGGGTGACGAACGGAGCCGTCTTGCCGGCCCAGTCGTCGAAGTACGACGAGCCGAGCAGGATGCGGATCGCGAGGTTGATCTCCACGAGGTCGGTGGTGATGAGCTCGCCCTTGAACACCAGACCGGGCGTGACGAACCGCTTGCGGCCCCACTCGGTCATGTTCTTGTAGGAGTAGTCGACGTAGTCGGGATCGTCGAACGCGCCCCAGCAGATGAGGTCCGTCTCTCGGAACCCGACCTTCTCGTACCCCGGCAGCGCCTCGTAGAAGAAGTCGTAGAGGTCGTCGTGCATCGGGACCGTGCGCTTGCAGTAGTCCATGTACCGCATCAGGCGCACGTAGTAGTCGGTCAGCGTCTGGTGGGTGATGTCCGCGCTGCAGCCGCCCGGCAGGATGGTCGACGGGTGGGTGTGCCGGCCGCCGAACAGGCAGTACATCTCGCGGGTGTACCGCGCCACCTGCAGCGTCTCGAGGTAGAACTCGCCCGTGAACGCGTTGAGCGCGCGCATGATGTCGGCGATCGTCTTGTAGCCGTGGATCGCCGCGTGCGGGGCCGACGTCTGCTCGGCCTTCGCGAGCACCCCGGGGTTGGTGGCCTTGACCATCTGCTCGGAGTAGTCGACGTTCGCCATGCAGTCGTTGTAGATCGCGTGGTCGAACATGAAGTCGGCGGACTCCGCGAGGTTGAACGCGTAGTCGCCGAGCTTCGGCGGCTTCACGCCGTAGGCCATGTTCTGGTTCAGGCAGCTGCAGGTGCAGTGGTTGTCCCCGCAGATGCCGCAGATGCGGCTGGTGATGAAGTGCGCGTCACGAGGGTCGATGCCCTTCATGAAGATGTCGAAGCCCCGGAAGATCATCGACGTCGAGTAGCACTTGTTCACCTGCTGGTTGGTGAAGTCGATCTCCGTGTGGATGCCGAGCGACCCGACGATGCGGGTGATCGGATCCCAGGACATCTCCTTGACGACGACCTCCTGGCCGCTCTTGGGAATCTCGGTCGTGCTCATGTGATCACCAGGTCTTCGTGTAGCCGGTCGTGAGCTCTGCGCGGTTGTGCCGCCACTCGGGTTCGATGTCGTAGGTGCGCTTGATCGACTGCTTGCGTCCCCACCGCAGCACGGCGCCGTAGGTGTACTTCGCGGCGAACGAGCTGATCTTGGCGTTGGTGGCCTCCTCCATGAACGGCATGTACTTGTCGGGGAAGCCCGGCATCGTGCAGGCCATGCAGATGCCGCCGACGTTCGGGCAGCCGCCGACGCCGCTCTGCCATCCGCGCAGCGGGACGTTGCACTTGACCACCGGCCCCTTGCAGCCCAGCTTCACCAGGCAGCGGTGGTCAGAGCCGTACTCGGTCGCGAAGTTGCCCGACTCGTAGAAGGCCGCGCGGTTGCAGCTCTCGTGCGCGGTGCGGCCGAACAGGTGCGTCGGGCGCCCGGCCTCGTCGAGCTCGGGCACCGGGCCCATGCCCGCCAGCGCGAACACGAGGTACATGAGCATCTCGGTCATGTTGTCCGGCTGCGCGGGACACCCGGGGATGTTCACGATCGGGATGCCCGCCTTGGACTTCCAGTTCCAGCCCAGGTAGTCGCGCACACCCATCGCGCCCGTCGGGTTGTTCTTCATCGCCGGGATGCCGCCGTAGGTGGCGCACGTCCCGATCGCGACGACGGCGGCCGCCTTGGGCGCCAGGCGGTCGATCCACTCGTTGGTGGTGATCGGCTGCCCGGTCTCCTTGTCGTAGTGGAAGCCGGTCCAGTGGCCGTCGCCGTTGATCTTCTCGTTGCCGAGCGACCCCTCGATCACCAGCACGAAGGGGTCGAGCTTCCCCTCCTGCGCGTCGTACCACGCCTGCGCGTAGTCGTCGCCGTAGTCGAACGCGATCACCTGGTTGTGCACCACCACCTTCGGCATGCCGGGGATGGCCCCGGTGATGATGTCCTCCAGGCTGGGGTTCGTCGCGCTCGTCATCGCGACGGAGTCCCCCTCACACGAGAGACCGACGGTCATCCACAGCACGTGGGCCGTGATCGCCTCCGTCTTGGCCTGGTTGGGTGCGAACTCCACTGATGCCATCGTTCTCCTGCTCCTCTCAGCAGATCCGCGGAAGCGGATCGCCCACGAGTTGATCCAGCACGCGTTTCCCGCCGAACGCCGTCTCCACGAGCACGAGCCCCGTGGGCGACGTCTTCACCTCACCGATCTCCGTCGCTGCCCCGAACTCCTCGCCGCTGCCCCGCAGGGCCTTCAGCGCCGCCTCAGCTCCCTCCGGCGCCACCACTGCCACGAACACCCCCTCGTTCGCCACGTGCATCGGGTCGATCCCGAGCAGCTCGGCGGCCCCGGTCACCACGGGAGACACCGGCACCGCCGCCTCGCGCACGAGCATCGCCACGCCGGAGGCGCGCGCCAGCTCGTTGAGGACCGACGCGACGCCCCCGCGGGTCGCGTCGCGCAGGCAGCGAAGGTGCGGCCCGGCCGCCGCGAGCATCGCGTCGACCGCCGGCCACAGCGGGCGCGTGTCGGACTCCACCTCGGCGCCGAGGTCGAACTCGCCGCGGGCGAGCATGATCGCCGTGCCGTGCTCCCCGATGCGTCCGGACAGCAGGATGCGATCGCCCGCCCGCAGGCCGGCCGGGGAGAGCGAGGCACGGGCATCGACGTGGCCCACGCCGGTCGTGCAGAGATACATCTGGTCGCACGCGCCACGCTCGACGACCTTGGTGTCACCGGAGACGACCTGCACCCCGGCCTCGCGCGCCGCGTCGGCGATCGCCTGCACCTCGGCCCGCAGCGCCTCGGCGGGCAGGCCCTCCTCGAGGATCATCGACAGGGTCAGGGCCAGCGGGCGGGCTCCCGCCATCGCCAGGTCGTTGACCGTGCCGTTGACCGCGAGCTCCCCGATCGACCCGCCGGGGAAGCGCAGCGGCTTGACGACGAAGCTGTCGGTGCTGACCGCCACGCCCACGTCGTCGATCACGACCGTGCCGGCATCGGCCAGCTCGTCCAGCGCGCGGGAGGCGAACGCGGGGACGAGCAGCCCCTCGATCAGCGACGCGGTCGCCTTGCCGCCGGCGCCGTGCGCCATCGTGATCCGGTCGTCGCGGAACTTCGCCCGCTTGGCGCGCGTGGTCTCGATGATCCCGAGGATCCGGTCCTCGCGGTCGGAGGTGCTGTTCCGGCCCTCCGGCGTCGCAAGCGCCGCCCGCGGCTCGACGTCACCCGTCACACCATCACCTTGTCCCGCGCGAAGCGCCCGTAGTTGTAGTACGCGGCGCACGCGCCCTCGCTGGACACCATGCAGGTGCCGATCGGACGCTCCGGCGTGCACGCGGTGCCGAAGACCTTGCACTCGAACGGGCGGATGACGCCCTTGAGGACCTCGCCGCACTGACAGGCCTTCGGATCGGCGACCCGGACCCCGGGGACGGAGAAGCGCAGCTCGGCGTCGAAGGCCGCGTAGTCGTCGTGCAGCCGCAGCCCGCTGTGCGAGATGAACCCGAGGCCGCGCCACTCGAAGTGCGGGCGCAGGGTGAACACCTCGGAGAGCACCGCGAGCGCCGCGAGGTTGCCCTCGTAGGGGACGACCCGCTTGTACTGGTTCTCGACCTCGCAGCGGCCCTCGGCGAGCTGGCGCAGGATCATCAGGACCGACTGCAGGATGTCGACCGGCTCGAAGCCGCTGACCACCACCGGCTTGCCGTAGTCGGCGGGGATGAACTCCAGGGGACGGGCCCCCACGACGGTCGACACGTGGCCCGGGCCGACGAAGCCGTCGAGCCGCAGGTCCGGCGACTCGAGCAGCGCACGCAATGGCGGGACGATCGTGACGTGGTTGCAGAAGCACGAGAAGTTCTCGACTCCCTCCGTCCGCGCCCGCTTCAGCGTCAGCGCGGTGGACGGGGCGGTCGTCTCGAACCCGATGGCGAAGAAGACGACCTCGCGGTCCGGCTCGGAGCGGGCGATGCGCAGCGCGTCGAGCGGCGAGTACACCATCCGGATGTCCGCGCCGCGCGCCTTGGCGTCCTGCAGCGTGCCGTCGGACCCCGGCACGCGCATCATGTCCCCGAAGCAGGTGAAGATCACGCCGGGTTCGTGCGCCATCGCGATCGCGTCGTCCACGCGACCCATCGGGATGACGCACACCGGGCAGCCGGGACCGTGG
The DNA here is from genome assembly GCF_041602235.1 of Paraconexibacter sp. GTDB lineage: Bacteria > Actinomycetota > Thermoleophilia > Solirubrobacterales > Solirubrobacteraceae > Paraconexibacter. The sequence goes on along the minus strand of NZ_JBFIGP010000057.1, from coordinate 4,175 downwards.
ACCAGCTCGACGTTCTCGGGCAGCAGATCGTCGATCCCGTACTTGTAGATCGAGTGGGTGTGCCCGCCGCAGACCTCCATGATCTTGTAGTGCCGGCCGGGTTCGACGGTCGCCAGGATCTGCCCGGCCAGCGTGCGGCCCAGCACGGGATCGCGGAACTCGTCGACGAACCTCATGCCGGCGTCCCCGTCCGCGCCAGCGCGGTGCCGGCGTGCACGAGCAGGACGTCGCCGGGCTGGACCTCGCCGACCAGCGCGGTCTCGACCGTGCTGTGCGACCCGTCGGCCTCCTCGCAGAGCGCCAGGACACGCTCGGTGTCGACGGCGAGCACCGTCATCTCGCAGCCTTCGTCCGAGCACGTGATGCAGTGGTGGCGCTCGACGTCGCTCATTCGATCACGCTCGCCTTGAGCTCCTCGAGCTCCGCCTCGTAGTCCTCGCCCATGCCCTGCAGCAGCGACAGGGTCGCCTGCGCCTCGGCCTCGTCGATCCGGGAGAGCGCGAACCCGACGTGGATCAGGACCCAGTCCCCCTTCGCCGTCCGCCGTCCGGGCTCGTCGACCAGTCCGACGTTGATCGTCCGCCGGACACCCGCCACGTCCACGACGGCGAGCCGGAGCGACTCGTCGGCGATCTCGATGACCTTGCCCGGGATGGCCAGGCACACGTGGATCAGCTCCCGCGAAGTAGGACGGATGGCGGACTTCGCCTCATGGTCTACTCGGGGTCCGGGCCGCGTTGCAACGGTCTTGACGCCGGTGGTCTACTGATATGTGAGATGCCAGTACCCTCCGGAAATGAGACCGTGGAGCGGCATTTGCTGCGCGACACGGCGTACGTCGCGATCCGGGACGCGATCGTCGACGGAACACTGTCCCCGGACGAGCGGCTGCACGACGTCGAGCTGTGCGCGTGGCTGAACCTCAGCCGCACGCCGGTCCGGGAAGCGCTCGCGCGCCTGGAGGACGAGGGTCTCGTCGAGACCGTCCCCCAGCGCTTCACCCGGGTCCGTCCGCTGCTCGCCCGTGACGCGCACAACTGCTTCCCGCTCCTCGCCGCGGTCCACGCGCTCGCGACCGAGCTCGCGGTGCCGAGGCTCACGCGCCAGGACATCGACGAGCTCCGCGCCGCGAACGCGTCGTTCGTCGAGGCGATGGAGTTCCGCTCACCGAGCGCGACGTTCACGGCGGACGAGCGCTTCCACACCGTGTTCGTCCGGCGCGCCGACAACCCCGAGGTGACGCGGGCGCTCGAGCGCATGTCGGCCCGCCTGCGGCGACTCGAGATGCTCCGCACCGGGGCGCTGCCCGGTCGCCGCTCCGCCGCGCAGCACGAGGCGATCATCGCGCGCGCCAGCGCCGGCGACGCATCCGGCGCGGCGTCGGCGACACGTGAGAACTGGCTCGAGCTGGGCGGCCTGATCGAGCGGTCGCTCCCGGGCGACGACGGCTGAGCCGCGAGGAAAGCGCGCCCGTGCCGCGCCGCTGAAATGTTGCGCGGCCGGCGAGGGCTCTGCTACTACCGACTCGTTCCTGTGAACGGTTCGCAGGTAGCCGAGGAGGGAGGTCGCCATGACGGTTGCGCATCCCGGGCCGGCAGTCGCCGCTCGCGACGTCGAGAGCGCGGCGGCGCTCATGCGCGAGCGTGGACTGCGCGTCTCGGCGGCACGCCGCCTCGTGCTCGAGGTGCTGTTCGCCACCCGGGAGCCGGTCCGCGCCGAACGCATCGCCTCCGGGCTCGAGGGCCGCTTCCCGCGGTCGGATCTCGGATCGGTCTACCGCAATCTCGAGACGCTGGAGCAGGTCGGGCTGGTCCGCCATCTGCACCTGGGCCACGGACCGGGCCTCTACGCGCTCGCCGACGGCCGTCCGAGCGAGTACCTCCTGTGCGAGTCCTGCGACGCGGTCCGCGTGGTCGTCCCCGCGCAACTCGACCGGGTGCGGCGCCTGCTGCACGAGCGCTTCGGCTTCGAGGCCCGCTTCAGCCACTTCCCGATCGTGGGCACGTGCGCGGACTGCGCGCGACGCGCGTCCGCCGAGCAGGCCGACCCATGACGGTCCTCGCCCTGCACATCCCCGACGGCTTCCTCAGTGGTCCGGTCGCCGCGGGGTCCGCGATCCTCGCGCTCGGCGCTGTGGCCCTCGCCCTGCGCATCGCGGACAGGACCATCGACGACGCCCAGGTCCCGCTGCTGGGGGTCGTCGCGGCGTTCGTGTTCGTCGCCCAGATGCTGAACTTCCCGGTGGCGGGTGGCACCAGCGGCCACGTCCTCGGCGCGGCGCTCGCCGCGGTGCTCCTGGGTCCCTGGACGGCGTGCCTGGTGATGACCGTCGTCGTGGCGACCCAGGCGCTCGCGTTCGCCGACGGCGGGGTCGGTGCGCTCGGGGCCAACGTCCTCAACCTGGGGGTCCTGGGCGCCCTCGTCTCCGGGTTCCTGCTCGCCGCCGTCGTGCACGCGCGTCCCTCGCGCACCGTCTACCTCGCGGCGGTCGGCGTCGCGGCGTGGCTCGCCGTGATGCTCGCGGCCGTCGCGACGAGCGTGGAGCTCGCGCTGTCCGGCACGGTCCCGCTGCACGTCGTGCTGCCGGCGATGCTCGGCGTCCACGCCCTGATCGGTGTGGGCGAGGCCCTCGTCACCGTCGCTGCCGTCAGCGGCCTGCTCGCCGCCCGACCGGACCTCGTGCACCTGGGCGGGCGCACGTTCCCCGGTCCTGGCCGCCTGGCGCCGCGCCCGGACGGCGCGCTGACATGACCGGCCGGCGCGGACTGCTCGTGCTGCTCGTCGCCGCCGTCGCGGCGCTCGCCGCCTTCGCCTCCCCGTTCGCCGCCTCCAGCCCGGACGGTCTGTCGGCGGTCGCGCGTGACCACGGGTTCGCGGCGGACCGCAGCATGGCCGCCGCCCGGCGTGACGCCCCGTTCTCCGACTACGCCGTCCCGGGCGTCGGAGGGGATCGCACCTCCAAGGGCCTGTCGGGGCTCATCGGCGTGACCCTGGTGTTCGGCGCGGCGGCCGGCACCGGCCTCGCGCTGCGGCGACGGCACCGGGGCGCCGCATGAGCGCCGCCCGCGGCGTGACGCTGTCGGGCGTGGCGGGCGATCCGGGCAGTCCGATCCATCGCCTCGATCCGCGCGCGAAGATCCTCGGGCTGCTCACGGTCACCGTGGTCGCCGTCACGGCGCCGCTGCACGCGTGGCCGGTGTTCGTCGCCTGCGCCACGGTGCTGCTCGGCGTCGGTCTGGCGGCACGCATCGGGGTGGGCGACCATCTGCGCCGCGTCCGCCCGGCGCTGGTGCTCGTGGTGCCGGTGGCGGTGGTGGTCCCCTTTGTGCGCGTAGGCGGCGAGGCGCACGCCCTCGGCCCGCTCACGGTGCACGACGCCGGGCTGCACGTGCTCGCGAGCGTGCTCGTCAAGTCGGCGCTCGGCGTGTCCAGCGGCGCGCTGCTCACGCTCACCACGCCCTTCCCCGACGTGCTCCGCGGCCTGCAGGCGCTCCGCGCTCCCCGCCTGCTCGTGCTGATCGCGGGCCTCATGTACCGCTACGTCTTCGTGGTCGCCGACGAGGCCGGACGCATGCGCACCGCGCTCACGGCGCGGTCGTACCGCCCGCGAACCGTCGCGCACGCCGGCACGCTGGGACGTCTGGCCTGCGGGCTCTTCCTGCGCAGCTACGAACGCGGGGAGCGGGTGCACGTCGCGATGCTGGCGCGCGGGTACGACGGTCGCATGCCCCAGCTCGTCCGGCTGCGCCCTACGCGCACGGACACGGTCTTCGTGGTCTGCATCGCGGCGCTGCTCCTCCCGCTGCGGCTGCTCGGAGCGCCAGGATGAGCGCCGTGGTCGAGGCCGACGGGTTCGGGTACGCGTATCCGAACGGTCACGTCGCGCTGGCGGACGTCGACCTCCGCATCGCGACCGGGGAGCGCGTGGCGCTCCTGGGACCCAACGGCGCGGGCAAGACGACGTTCCTCCTGGCGCTCATCGCGATCCTCCGTGGCGCGGGACGGCTCGAGATCGACGGGCTGACCGTCGCCGCCGACACGGCGCGCGCGCTGCGGGCGCGGGTGGGGCTGGTGTTCCAGGACCCGGACGACCAGCTGTTCATGCCGACGGTCGCCGAGGACGTGGCGTTCGGACCGCTCAACCTCGGCCTGGCCCACGACGAGGTGCTGCGGCG
>NZ_JBFIGP010000056.1:0-16823 GCF_041602235.1 Paraconexibacter sp. | reverse complement strand
GCGATGATCGCGGGCGGTGGGCTCGGCCACGTCGAGCCCGACGACGTCGGGCCGGTCGAGGTCCAGGCCAAGAACGGGGTCATCGACGTGGTGGTGGCCGACGAGTCGCAGGCCGTGGCCGTTACGAAGCGGCTGCTCGGGTACTTCACCCACGGCACGCCGGGAGCGCCGTCGCCCCCCGTCGTCGTGCCCGACCAGACGCGGCTGCGCGATCTCGTCCCCGAGCGCGAGCGCCGTGCCTACAAGGTCGGTCCGATCATCGAGACGCTCGCTGACGAGGACTCGGTGACGTTCCTGCGTGAGCGGTTCGCACCGGAGATGACGACCGCGCTCGCGCGGATCGACGGCCGTCCCGTCGGGGTGATCGCCAACAACACGATGTACGCGGCCGGCGCGATCACCAGTGACGCGGCGGACAAGGCCGCCCGGTTCCTGCAGCTGTGCGATGCCTTCGGGGTGCCGGTGCTCTCGCTCGTCGACACGCCCGGGATGATGGTCGGGCCCAAGGCCGAGGCCACCGGACTCGTGCGACACACGTCGCGCCTGCTGGTCGTGGCGGCGTCGCTGCGGGTGCCGTTCCTCGCCGTCGTCCTGCGCCGCGGCTACGGCCTCGGCGCGCAGGCGATGACCGCCGGCAGCCTGCACGAGCCGCTGCTCACCGTCGCCTGGCCGACGGCGCATCTCGGTCCGATGGGTCTGGAGGGCGCGGTGCGGCTGGGTCTGCGCAAGGAGCTCGAGGCGATCGAGGACGAGGCCGAGCGCGAGCAGCGGGTGCGCGACGTGACCGCGATCGCCCAGGAGAACGCGAAGGCGATCAACGCCGCGCAGCTGTTCGAGCTCGACGACGTGATCGATCCCGCGGAGACGCGGGGCCTGATCGCCGCCACGCTGGCGGCGGCCCAGGGCCGCGAGGGCACCCCGCAGGACCACGCCGGCGCCACGCCGCGGCGCTTCATCGACACCTGGTGAGGGGGGCTGTGCCCCTCGTGGGCACAGTGTCTGCAGGTCTGCCTCAGGCCCCCGGACGGCGCGGTCGCCTCAGGACGCCGCGAAGTCCGCGACCAGCCGGGCGAGCGCCGGGGCCTGGTCCTCCTGCAGGAAGTGCTTGGCGGGCAGCCGGTGGATCGTCGGCGCGCCCGAGATGCGGCGCGCCGCCTCCCCGTAGCTGGCGATCTTCAGGGCGGGATCCTGCTCGCCCCACACGACCTGCACGGGGTAGGCGTCGCTGGACACGACACCGGTGTAGAGCGCGCGCTTCTCCGGGGTCCGCTCGAACCCGCGCATGATCTTGAGGAACGCGCGTCCTTTGTCGCCGCGCTTGAGCAGCTCCACGTATGCGTCGAGCTCCTCGCCCGGTACCGCCGTGCGATCGGCCACGCCCTGCAGACCCATCAGCATCCGGAAGGCCGGCTTGGTGAGGCCGCGCAGGTAGACCTCGCCGATGCCCGCTCGTGCGAACGGCTCCATCGACCACGGGCGCTTGAACGTGTCGACCTCGATGATCGTGTTCAGCACGGTGAGGGAGCGGATGCGGTCGGGCATCGCGGCGGCGAGTTCGAAGCCGACGGGGCCGCCGACGTCGTGCACGACGAGATGGAAGCGGTCCAGTCCGAGCGCGTCGACCGCCGCGACGCTGTACCGGCCCAACCCGGTCCAGGTGTAGTCGAAGTCCGGGGGACGATCGGCCAGCCCCAGGCCGGGCAGGTCGAACGCGACGCCGCGCAGCCCGCGTCCGGCGAGCTCGTCCAGCACCTTGCGGTACAGGAAGCTCGACGCCGGGACCCCGTGCATGCAGAGCACCGGGTCGCCGTCGCCCGCCTCGCGCACGAACCCCGTCACCCCGCCGGCGGCGAAGGCCCGTCCGGCGGACTGGTGCTTGGCCACGACCTCGGCGCTCGTCATGAGCCGATCCTACGCCGTACCCGGATCGCGGCGACCGGGGTGGGTGAACGGGTCACCCGTCACCGCACGCCACCTCGCCGACCAGCAGCCGGGCGACGGCGAGCAGGTCCGGGCCCTGGACGTGGGGCGGCGCCGCGGTCGCGGCGAGCACGCCCTCGCCCCGGGAGACCCAGGCCGCGCGCAGGCCCGCGCTTCGCGCCCCGGTCACGTCCCAGGCGTGTGCGGCGACCATGGTGATGTCGCCGGGCGGTACGTCGAGCTCCCGTACGACGTGCCCGTAGGTCGCGGGGTGCGGCTTGAACCTCCGGACCGCATCGACGCCGAAGACGTGGTCGAAGCGGTTGCGCAGTCCAGCGGCCCGGAGCGTGTTGGCACCGGCCTCCGCGCCGCTGTTCGTCAGCGCGGCGATCGTGCACCCGTGGTCGCGCAGGAGGTCGATCGCCGGCGCGGCGTCGGCGTAGGCATCGAGGGCCGCCGCCCGCCGGAGCGCCGCGTCGAGCCGCTGCGGGTCCAGGCCGGCGGCCGCGACCTCGAGCGCCAGCGCGTCGCGGAGGTGCTCCGCGAACGGCACGAACCGCTCGGTGATCGTCGCGGCCATCGAGCTGAGCACGGCACCGCGCAGGACGCGGAGCCCGAGCTCCGGGGCGTCCCACGAATCGCCGATCCCGGCGGGGTCGGTGAGCGTCCCGTTGACGTCGAAGAGGACGACCATGGGAGCAACGATCGCGGATCTACGTCCCGACCGTGACCACGACCTTGCCGCGAGCCTGCCCGGCCGCGAGGTGGCGCATCGCCTCGGGGGCCTCGTCGAGGCGATAGACCCGATCGACGGCGGGGACGACCTGGCCGGCCACGATCATCTCCAGGAGCCGCTCGAGTCCCGCGTGGTGCTCACGTGCGATGTACGTGGTCAGCCGCTGACCGATGAAGGGCGAGAGCGCAAGCGCGCGGAGCTGGCGGTCGGTGCCGCCGATCCAGCGTCCGCCGTCTTCGCCCCCGGTGATCACGAGGGTGCCGCGTGGGGTGAGCGCGCGGCGCAGGCGGGACAGCGACGCGTTGCCGCCGACGTCGAGGATGAGGTCGTAGCGGTCGCGGCCGTCCGCGAAGTCCTCGTGCGTGTAGTCGATGACGTGGTCGGCGCCGAGTTCGCGGACGAAGCCGGTCTTCGCGGTGCTGCTCACGCCGGTCACGGTCGCGCCGAGCGCCTTGGCGATCTGCACCGCGTAGCTGCCGACGCCTCCGGAGGCACCGGTGATGAGGACGTGCTGCCCGGCTTGCAGGCCGCCCACCTCGGTCAGGCCCTGCAGGGCGGTCATGCCCGAGACCGCGACCGCGGCGGCCTGCTCGAAGCTCAGCGTCGACGGCTTGTGGGCCAGCTTGTCCTCGCGGGCCGCGGCGTACTGCGCAAGGGACCCCTTCCCGATGCCGACCACCTCGTCGCCCGGGGCGAAGCGGGTGACACCCGCGCCGACGGCGGTCACGACACCGGCGAGATCGAGCCCGGGTACCGGGGTCTTGGGAGCGCGCAGGCCGAACCCGAGGCGCATGACGTAGGGCAGGCCCGTCATGAGGTGCCAGGTCCCGCGGTCGATGCCGGCCGCCCGGATCTCGACGAGCACCTCGTCGTCGGCGATCTCGGGGACCGCGATCTCGGCCTCGGCGAGCACGTCGGCGTCGCCGTAGCGCGGCTGGACGATCGCCCGCATGCGGTCGGGTGCGGCCTGCGCCGTCGCGGTGGCGTCGCGGTCGCCGACGGCGGATGGGGTCATGGAGGTCATTGGGGGGTCCTTTCGTGCGATGCGGGGGCTTACGGTGTAAGGCTATGGTCCTCAGGCTAACATACGCCGTAAGGTTGTCAACCCGTACCGCCCCCACGAGCGCCCGCATGCCCGACCCCACTCCCACAGCCACCGATCCCAGCCCGGCCGCGTCGCGCGACCCGCTCAGCCGTGAGCGCGCGCTCGCCGCAGCCGTCGCCCTGGCCGACGCCGAGGGGATCGCCGCGCTCTCGATGCGGCGGCTCGCCCGAGAGCTCGGCGTCGAGGCGATGTCGCTCTACCACCACGTGGCGAACAAGAGCGACATCCTCGACGGCATGGTGGATGCGGTGTTCGGGGAGGTCGAGCTGCCGCCCGAAGGGGCCGCCTGGCGCGACGCGATGCGCAGGCGTGCCGCCTCGATGCGGACGGTGCTCGCACGTCACCCCTGGGCGATCGGCCTCATGGACTCCCGGACCTCGCCCGGCCCCGCGACGCTGCGCCACCACGACGCGGTCATCGGCTGTTGCCGGACCGCCGGCCTCACGGTGGCGATGAGCGCGCACGCCGTCTCGCTGATCGACAGCTACGTCTACGGCTTCGCGCTGCAGGAGGCCGCGTTGCCGTTCCAGGACGGCGACGACCTCACCGGACTCGTCGACACGATCCTGCCCCCGGCCTTCCGCGACACGTACCCGCATCTCGCGGAACTGACCGCCGAGCACGTGCTGGCGCCCGGATACAGCCACGGTGCGGAGTTCCTCTTCGGCCTCGACCTGGTGCTCGACGGTCTCGCAGCCCGGGCCGGGATCTGAACCCTCGGGCGCCCGCGGGGGTCCCACGAACCATGAGCCGCGAACCACGCTACGACCTGGTGATCCTCGGCGGCGGGACCGGGGGGCTGGTGAGCGCGATGATCGCGGCCGGCATCGGCGCCCGCGTCGCCCTCGTGGAAGCCGATCGCACCGGCGGCGACTGCCTGTGGACAGGCTGCGTGCCCTCCAAGAGCCTGCTGGCGGCCGCGGACCTCGCTCACGCGATGCGTCACGCCGACCGCCTCGGACTCACCCCCGCGAGCCCGACCGTGGACCTCGCCCGGGTCATGGAGCACGTCCGCGCCGCCCAGTCGCAGATCGCCCCCCACGACTCGCCGGAGCGGCTGCGGGCCGCGGGCGTCGAGGTGCTCGAGGGCACCGGTCGGTTCGCGGGACCGGACGTGGTCGCCGTCGGCGATCGCCGTCTGCGCTTCCGGCGGGCCATCGTCGCGACCGGCTCGGCCGCGGTCGTCCCGCCGATCCCCGGGCTCCGGGAGACGGACCCGCTGACCAACGAGACGGTCTGGGGCCTGACCGAGGTGCCCCCGCGGCTGGCCGTGATCGGCGGCGGGCCGATCGGCTGCGAGCTCGGACAGGCGTTCGCGCGACTGGGATCGGACGTGACCATCATCGACGTCGAGGACCGCGTCCTGCCGCGCGAGGAGCCCTTCGCCTCCGCCGCCCTCGCCGACGCCCTGCGGGCCGACGGCATCACGCTGCGCCTCGGCGCACGGGTCGAGCAGGTCGACGGCCACCAGGGTGCCGCGACGCTCACGCTCGGCGGCGTCGATCCTGGGAGCGTGGTCGCCGATCGGATCCTCGTCGCGGCCGGGCGGCGTCCCCGCATCGAGGACCTCGGGCTCGAGACCGTGGACGTTCGTGTGGAGCGCGGGGCGATCGCCGTCGACAGCACGTTGCGCACGAGCAACCGCCGCGTCCTCGCGGTGGGCGACGTGATCGGGGGCCTGGCGTTCACGCACGTCGCCGCCCACCACGCCCGGGTGGCGACGCTCAACGCCCTCTTCGGTCTGCGCCGGCGGGCCGACGCGGCGCCGATCCCGTGGGTGACCTTCACGGATCCCGAGGTCGCCCACGTCGGGCTCACCGAGGCGCAGGCCCGTGAGCGGTGGGGAGCACGCACGGTCATCGCGTGCTCGAGCTACGACCAGGTCGACCGCGCCATCACCGCGCGGGAAACGGTCGGAGGCGCGCGGCTCGTCGGCGATCCCAAGGGCCGTCTCGTCGGGGCCACGCTCGTCGGGCGCGGGTCCGGCGAGTCGATCGCCGAGCTGACGGCATGGATCGCGATGGGCGAGAAGCTCGAGCGCGTGTCGCAGACGGTGCACGCCTATCCCACCTACGCGGAGGCGGCGGCCCGGGCAGCGGACGAGCACCTGCGGGCGCGCTTCGCGACCCCACGTGTGCGCCGGCTGCTCGCGCCGGTCCTGGCGATCGCGCGGCGGCTGCCGCGGCGCGGGTGAGCCATGCGTGACCGCACCTTCGCGGCGGGCGTGGTGGCGAGCCTCGCCGCGACCGCCCTGATCCTCGTCCTCGGGACGTCGGGCAGGTCCGCGACCGATCCGGGCCTCGCGCTCACGCCCGTTCCCGAGCGCCCCGGAGCCGCGGTCGCGCGGGCGGCGGACGCTCCCACGCCGCGCGACCCGCGCGTGCGATCCGAGCTCCGGCGGCTCGCGGCCCAGGGCGGGAAGATCCTGGACGAGCGGATCGCCGACCGCCTGGCTCGGCTGCGCGGCGTCCCCGTGGTCGTGAACATGTGGGCCTCCTGGTGCCCGAGTTGCCGCTCGGAGTTCCCGGCCTTCGCGACCGTCAGCGACCGGTACCGCGGCAAGGTCGCGTTCCTCGGCCTCGACGCCGGAGACGACCGCGGCGAGGCGGAGAGGTTCCTGCGCGAGTTCCCGCTCCCGTACCCGAGCGTCTTCGACCCGCGGTCCGCGCAGTCACGCGCGATCGGCGCAGGGCGAAGCTGGCCGACGACGGTGTTCTTCGACGCCCGCGGCAAGCGCACGTTCGTACGGCAGGGCGGCTACACCGGTACCCGGCTCCTCGACGCCGACGTGCGGACCTACGCCCTGGCTCGCTGATGAGCCGGGGTGGGCACGACGCCCGCCCCGGGAGCTAGATCCGCGCTGCGATGTCGAGCACCTGGGCCTCGTCGATCGGGCCGAACCACTGACCACGCGCCACCCCGTCGCGGTCGAACAGCATCGCGGCGGGCTGCCCGCGGATGCCGAGCTGCTGCCAGGACTTGAAGCTGGGGTCGTACAGCATGCGGGGGGTTCGCAGGTCGTGCTCGCGGACGAAGTCCCGGGCCTCCCGCACCGAGTCCTGCGTCCCGAGCCCCACGACCTCGACGGTCCGCTCGTTGGCCTTGGCGAACCTCTCGACGTCGGCGGCCTCGGCATTGCAGGACGGGCAGTGCGGCGCCCAGAACCAGACGAGGACCGGCGTGTCGCCGCTGGCCAGGTCCGCGACGTTGACCGTGCCGCCGGCGAGGTCCTGCACGGTGACGTCGGGCAGGGACGGTCCCTTGGGCGGGGCCTTCTCGGTCTCCGGAGCCGTCGTCGTCTCCGGGGCCTCCTGGGCATCGGGTTCGGCGGGTGTCGTCGACGGGGTGTCGGGCGTGCTCGCCGCGGCCGCATCGGCGCGCGGTGGTGTCGCGTCCTCTGTAGCGGAGCTCCCGCACGCCGTCAGGACGGCGACGCACATCAGGGCGATCAGGGGCAGGATGGAGCGTCGGGCCATGTGGTGGTCACACCTCGTTGAGGAAGGTGATGCCCAGGCTGTCGAGCAGCTGCTGGGCCTCACTGTTGAGCTGGACGAGATTGCCCGTCCAGATGAGGACGCCCATGGCGATGAGCACGAGGCCCCCGGTGGTCAGGACGGCGCCGTAGTGGCGCTTCACGACCGCGAAGGTCGCGGTCGCTCGGTCGAAGAAGATCGCGGTGGCCAGGAAGGGGACGGCGAGCCCTGCCGAGTACCACGCCATCAGGTAGGCGCCGCGGCCCGCGGACTCGGTCAGTGCCGCGGCGGTCAGGATCGCGCCCAATGTCGGACCGACGCAGGGCGTCCAGGCGATCGCGAACGCCGCGCCCGCGAGGACCGGGCCGCCGCGCCCGGCCCGTTCCAGCAGGCCGCCGACGTGCCACTCGCGGTTCAGCATCGGGACGAAGCGCGCGGCGACGAACACGACGCCCAGGGTGATGATGATGGCCGCCGAGATCTTCTCCAGCGTGGCGCGCTCGGTCTGCAGGGACTTCCCGATCCCCGTCGCGGTCACGCCCAGGGCCACGAAGACCAGGGAGAACGTCGCGACGAACAGCAGGCTGGGCACCAGGACCCGTCGCAGCGAGGCACGCTCGCGCTCCCCCGGGGCCACGCCGCTGATGGCGGACAGGTAGCCGGGCACGAGCGGCAGCACGCAGGGGGACAGGAACGAGATCATGCCGGCCGCCATGGCGGCCAGGACGCCGACTCCGGCGGACGGGTCGGTCATGCGCCGTGGTTCGCGATCACACCGTGTGTGACCCGCCGGACCGGCAAACGATTCCGTCCGGATGCCGCGAACCGTTGCGGACCGCGGCGGGTCAGACGGTTCGTGTCCGTGTTGAGCCGCATGTACCGCGATCATCGCTTCGCGCAGCGGCGGATGTCGGACGCCCTCGACGAGGCGCTGACGCCGCGGCAGCAGGCCCGGTTCGCCCGGCACGTGGCGGACTGTCCCGAATGCGGGCCGCTGCTGCGCTCGCTCATCCGCCTGCGCGGCGTCCTGCGGAGCATCGCCACCCCGTCCGTGCCGCCCGAGCACTCCGTCGTCCCGGGTGTGCTGCAGCGGCTTCGCGACGAGCCCGGGCCGGGGTCCGCGCCTGCCCGCGGGAGTCCGTGACCGAGGGCTCGCACGCGTCGCGTGACAAGCTATGGGGGATGCCGACGAGGCACCCACGGTGACGCCGGTACCCGCGTCTGAGGACGCAGATCTCGTCGCCCGCGCCAAGCAGGGCGACAGGCTCGCGTTCGAGGACCTCGTGCGGCGGTACGCCGATCGCCTGCACGCCGTCGTCCTGCGCCTGGTCGACGACCGCCACGACGCGGAGGAAGCGACCCAGGAGGCGTTCCTGCGGGCGTGGCGCTCGATCGACCGGTTCAAGGGCGACAGCCAGTTCTTCACGTGGCTGTACCGGATCGGCGTCAACGAGGCGCACCGGCTCACCGGTCGGCGTGCGGCCAGGCCGGCCGTCTCGCTCGACGAGCAGGACGTGCCGCCGGCCGACCCGGCGCTCGGGCCCGATGCCCGTGCGCAGCACGACGATCTCCGCGCGGCGCTGGAGTCGGCCATCCGCGCGCTCGACCACGACTACCGCGCGCCGCTCGTGCTCCGGGACGTCGAGGGGCTCAGCACGGCGCAGGCGGCGGCGATCATGGGGCTCGGCGAGGCCGCGTTCAAGAGCCGCCTGCACCGGGCGCGCCTGGCGGTCCGCGACGCCGTGAGGGACCATCTCCCGCAGGAGCCCCGCGCATGATCACGGCGATGCTGCGACACCCGTTCGCCTTCCGGCGCGACCATCGCTTCACGATGGAGCACGCCTCCGAGTTCCTGGACGGCGATCTCCCGCCCGACGAGCTCGCTCGTGTCGAGGGCCACGCCCATGCGTGCCCGATGTGCGCGCGCTTCCTCGCGAGTCTCCGTCGCACGGTCAGGGCGATCGGCGGCCTTCGTCACACCCCCGCGGGCGCGGACGCGGACGCCGTGACCGAGGCGGTGCTGGCGCGTCTGCGCGCCGAGGACGACGCCGAGCCCGGTCACTGAGCAGCCGTGGAGCGCGCCGAGGTGCGCCGTCCACGGATCGTCGACACCGCGATCAGCGCGATCACGGCGCCGAGCGAGATCACGAATCCGGTCGAACCCGGAGCGGTGATCGAGTCGCCGAGCGCGACGAACGCGACCGTCCCGGGGATGATGCCCAGCGCGGTTCCGATCGCGTGATCGCGGCGGCCGACCGCGGACAGCCCGAAGGCGTAGTTCAGGGCGTTGAAGGGCACGACGGGCGCGAGGCGCAGCGTGACCACGCCGCCGATCCCGCGGGCGCCGATCCAGGCATCGGCCGCGCCACCCCGCCTGCCGAGCAGGCGCTTGGTGCGCTCCCGGCCCAGGCGGCGCGCGATCTCGAAGGCCGTGACCGCGCCGGCGGTCGCCCCGGCCAGGGTGAGCGCGACGCCGAGCACCGGACCGAACAGGGCGCCCGCGGCGAGCGACGGGATCGACCCGGGGACGAACGCCACCGTGAGGACGACGTAGGCGAGTACGAAGGTCACGGGACCGAGCACTCCCGTCGCCTCGACGAGCGAGCGCAGCTGATCGAGCATCACCCGGTTGGACCCGCTCCTGCCCGGATCGGTTCAGGTGTCCCTCACAGGCGCGCTGCCAGCGCCGTCGCCTGCGCGATGGCACGCTTGGCGTCGAGCTCCGCGGCGACGTCCGCTCCGCCGATGACGTGCACGTCGACCGCGGCGGAGCGCAGGGGGTCGATCAGCTCGCGCCGCGACTCCTGCCCGGCGCAGACGACGATCGCGTCGACCTCGAGCACCCGCTCGTGGCGGTCGTCCTTCGGTCCGACGGTCACGTGGAGGCCGTCGTCGTCGATGCGGTCGTACCGGGCGCCCGCGATGAGCTCGACGTCCTTGTGGGCCAGCGCGGCTCGGTGGACCCAGCCCGAGGTCTTGCCGAGCCCCGCCCCGAACCGGCCGGTCTTGCGCTGCAGCAGGTGGACCTGGCGTGCCGGTGCGGTCGGGGCGGGCGCCGTCACGCCCCCGCGGTGCTGCTCGGGGTCGGCCACCCCCCACTCCGCGTTCCAGGCCGGGAGGTCCAGGGACGGTGAGGCGCGGGTCACCAGGAAGTGGCTGACGTCGTACCCGATCCCGCCGGCGCCGATGACGGCGACGCGGTCACCGACCGGCGCGCCCGTCAGGGCGTCCGCGTAGGAGCAGACGCTCGGATGGTCGATACCGGGGATGGCGGGCCTCCGCGGCACGACGCCGGTCGCCAACACGACCGCGTCGAAGTCACGCAGACGGGCGGCGTCCGCCTCGGTCCCGAGGTGCAGGAGCACGCCGCTGCGCGCGATCAGGCGGTCGAAGTACCGCAGGGTCTCGTGGAACTCCTCCTTGCCCGGCACGCGGGCCGCGAGGAGGAACTGGCCACCGATCTCGGACTGCGCCTCGAACAGCTCGACGGTGTGCCCGCGGCTCGCGAGCGTCGTCGCGCAGGCCAGGCCGGCCGGTCCGGCTCCGACGACCGCGATGCGCTTCGGGTCAGCCGTGGGCTCGATCACGAGCTTGGTCTCGTGGGCGGCGCGCGGATTGACGAGGCACGTGGCGGTCTTCTTGCGGAACGTGTGGTCCAGGCAGGCCTGGTTGCAGGCGATGCACGTGTTGATCTCGTCGGCACGGCCGGCGGCGGCCTTCGCGACCCACGACGGGTCGGCGAGGAACGGGCGGGCCATCGAGACCATGTCCGCCTCCTCGGCGGCGAGGATCGCCTCGGCTTGGCCGGGCATGTTGATGCGGTTGCTCGCGACGATGGGGATGCCGACCTCGGGCCGCAGCCTCGCCGTGATCCAGGTGAACGCGCCGCGCGGAACCGAGGTGACGATGGTGGGCACGCGTGCCTCGTGCCAGCCGATCCCGGTGTTGAGGATCGTGGCGCCCGCCCCCTCCACCTCATGGGCGAGCGCGACGACCTCCTCCCAGGTCTGGCCCTCGGGCACGAGGTCCAGCAACGAGATCCGGTAGACGACGATGAAGTCGGGGCCGACCGCTTCCCGCACGCTCGCCACGACCTCGACCGCGAACCGGCGACGCCGCTCGGAGGTGCCGCCCCACTCGTCGGTGCGGCGGTTCGTGCGCGGGGCGAGGAACTGGTTGATCAGGTAGCCCTCGCTGCCCATGATCTCGACGCCGTCGTACCCGGCCTCCCGGGCGAGCGCGGCGCTGCGCGCGAAGTCGGCGATCGTGCGGCGCACGGTCGCGCCGCTCATAGCTCGGGGGCCGAACGGCGTGATGGGCGACTTGACCGCCGACGCCGACTGCGAGAACGGGTGGTAGGCGTAGCGGCCGGCGTGCAGGAGCTGCAGGGCGATCTTGCCGCCCTCCTCGTGCACGGCGTCGGTGATCGTCCGGTGGCGATGGGCGGCACGCGTGGTGGACAGCTCCGAGGCCAGCGGGAGCAGCCACCCGGTGCGGTTGGGCGCGTAGCCGCCGGTGACCATCAGGCCGACGCCTCCACGGGCCCGCTCGGCGAAGTACTCGGCGAGCCGGCCGGTGTCCCACGCCCGATCCTCGAGTCCGGTGTGCATCGAGCCCATCAGGACGCGGTTGGCCAGCGTGGTGAAACCGAGGTCCAGCGGGGCGAGCAGGTGCGGGTACGGTGCGCTCATCGGCGGTCAAGCCTGACGCATTCGGTGAACCGTGCACCCGGCGCCCGGGTCCAACAGCCATGCGATCGATCCGCCACGCACTGGTGCCCGCCGTGGCCGTGGCGGCGGTGCTCGCCGGGTGCGGCGGGGCGTCGAGCCCGCCGACCGAGGTGGCTCGCCCGTCCGCCGAGGTGGCCTCGGCGCTCGCCTCCCGGGGCATCGACGCCGCGGCGTGGCGCACCGACTTCACGCGAGCGTCGGTGCCGCTGTCGGAGTTCCGCTCCGGCGGCCCGGGCAGGGACGGCATCCCGCCCGTCGACGATCCGAGATTCACGACCGTGGCCCGGGCGTCGAAGGAGCTTCCGGCGCGCGAGCCGGTGCTCGTCGTGGAGGGCCGGAAGACGGTGAGGGCCTACCCGCTTCGCATCCTCGTCTGGCACGAGATCGTCAACGACGAGCTCGACGGCGTGCCGATCGCGGTGACCTACTGCCCGCTGTGCAACTCCTCGGTGGTGTTCGACCGCCGGGTGGACGGGCGCACGCTGCGCTTCGGCACGACGGGGTCGTTGCGGAGGTCCGATCTCGTGATGTGGGACGACCGCACGGAGTCGTGGTGGCAGCAGATCACGGGCGAGGCCGTCGTCGGGACCCTGGTCGGCAGGCGCCTGCGACAGCTGCGCTCCCTGACGCTGTCCGCGGGTGAGCTCCGGCGCACGCACCCCGACGCGGAGGTCATGACCCAGGACACCGGTCACGAGCGCGACTACGGACGCAACCCCTACGTCGGGTACGACGAGGCGGCCAGCGAGCCGTTCCTGCTCGAGGGGCGCGCGGATCGGCGACTGCAGCCGAAGGAACGGGTGCTGGCGGTCCGGCGGGGACGCGACGCGGTCGTCCTTCCGATCGCGCTGGCCCGTCGCCGCGGCGTGGTGCGCTTCGAGGCGTTCGGGCGGCAGGTGGTGGCCCTGTACGCCCCCGGCGTGGCGTCTGCCCTGGACGCGGAGGAGATCCGGAAGGCTCGCGACGTGGGGACCGCGGCGCTGTACGAGCCGCGGGTCGACGGTCGGCCGCTGTCCCTGCGCCCGGCCGAGCAGCCGGGGCAGTTCGTCGACCGGGACGGCACGGTCTGGGACATCGCTGGGCGGGCCGTGTCCGGTCCGGGTGCCGGGGGCCGCCTCCCGGCCGTGCAGCACGATGAGCAGTTCTGGTTCGCGTTCGCCGCGTTCCTCACCGGCGAGGTCGAGATCGTCCGCTGAGGTGCCTTCCGTGTCGCGGCGCAGGGGTCAGGGCGCCGCGGCCTGCCGGACCAGATCGGCGGCCAGGCTGCCGGCGTCGCGCAGCGGCTGCGCCGATCCGTGGACACGCGCGCGCACGAGGGCTCCCTCGAGCAGCGTCATCACGTGCCCGGCCAGGGCCGGCGCGCGGCGCCGGGGAACGCCGCCGGCGGCCAGGCGGTCGGCGAGCTCGTCCTCCCAGCGTCGGAACGCCGTTCGCGACGCCGTGGTGAGCGCCGGCGACTCGTGCGCCGAGGCGACGGCCACGCTGGCGACCGGACACGCGGTCTCGTAGCCGCTGGCCTCCATGAGCGCGGCGCTCGTCGAGAAGAGCCGCTCGATGGCTCCGGCGGGCGTCCGGGTACTGGCGAACGCGTAGGTGATCGCGGCGGCGACGGCGTCGGACCCGGCCTCGATGGCGGCGACCCCCAGCTCCTCCTTCCCGCCCGGGAAGTGGTGGTGGATCGACCCCCACGGCGCCTGCGCCTCCTCGACGAGTCCGCGCCACGAGGTGGCGTGGTAGCCGTCGCGCTGGAACAGCCGCGATGCGGTCTCGATCATCCGTTGCCGGGTGTCACCTGGGGGCATCGCCCGACTCTACCGCTTGACTAATACGCATGTACTAGTCACAGTGCATCCACTGGCAAGTAGTACGACCGTATTAGGAGGAAGTCGGGATGATCGAGACGCTGACGTTGGACGCCGGTCGGGCGGTCCGAACGCGACGGGCGCCGGGACCGGTCGGCGATGCGCCGCCGCTCGTGCTGCTCACCGCATGGCCACAGACGCTGCGCTGCTGGGACGGCCACTGGGATGCGCTGGCAGCCCGGCACCCCCTGCTGGCGATCGAACCCCCCGGCTTCGGCCGGGCGCCGCTGCCGACGCGCGAGGTCATGCGCCCGAGCGCCCAGGCGGCGGCGGTCGCGGAGGTGCTCGATCGTCTCGGTGTCACCCAGGCGATCGTCGTCGGACCGGACGTCGGCGTGCCGATCGCACTGCGCCTCGCGCAGGACCGGCCCGACCTCGTCAGCGGACTCGTCCTCTTCGACGGGCCTGCGTCCTTCCCCCCGCGTGTGTCATGGGAGGGACGGGTGCTCGTCCGGTCGGCGCTGGCACGCCGGGTCGCGTCGATCGCCGGCGTGCCGTTCGCGCTGGAGCTCGTGCGCCGCGGCTACCGCCGGCGCCACCCGCCCCGCGCGGTCGTGTTCGATCACCTGCGGTCGGTCGCGTCACCGCGACGCTTCGCTGCGCAGCTCGCGTTCGTCGGCTCGTACCCCACGGAGCTCCCCGCCATCGCGGCGCGGCTCACCGAGGTGGACGTCCCGGTGCTCGTCACCTGGGGCGAGCAGGACCCGTTCGTGCTGCCCGCCGAGGGTCGCGCCCTGAGCGCCGCGCTTCCGAACGCGACCTGGTCCCCCCTCGCCGGGTGCGGCCACTACGCGCACGAGGACGCCGGGACGGCGTTCACCGAGCTGCTCGTGGGCTGGGTGCGGGAGGTCGCCCCGGTAGGGGTGGCCGCCTGAGCCGCTCCGGCAGTGACGGCGGGGCGTCGTGCGCGGTCGGACACGGCGCTAGGCTCGCCGCATGGCCTACTCGGAGGAACTGGCCGATCGGATCCGGGACGTCATCGGCGCCCGCAGCGGCGTGACCGAGCGCAGGATGTTCGGCGGTGTCGTCTGGATGATCGACGGCAACATGGCCGTCGGGACCCTCGGCGAGGACCTGATGGTCCGGGTGGGCGCCCAGGACACCCAGCGGGCGCTCACCGAGCCGCATGTCGGCCCCATGGACTTCACCGGCAAGCCGCTGAAGGGGTTCGTCCGCGTCGCGGCAGAGGGGATCGCCGACGGGGTGCAGCTGGCGGGCTGGATCGACGTCGGGGCGGACTACGCGACGTCGCTGCCGCCGAAGTAGCGGTGGCGCGGCCCGCCGGCGGGTCAGCGCGCGGTCCGTCGGGCCCGCCGCGCGGCGGCCGCGATGCCGCAGAACCCGACGGTCGTCGCGGTGAAGCTCGCCGTGACCGCGGCGATGTAGGCGGGGTGCTCGTCGATGTCGGGCTTGAACGCGAGCGGCAGGAAGGCCATCGCGTTCGTCCACGCTCCGACCCGCAGGGCGTTCGTCGCGGTGCGGGATGCGTCGGGTGCGGCGAGCCCGGCCGCGATCGATGCGGTCCCCAGCGCGGCGAGGTCGAGGTGCCACTGCCGGATGCGAGGGACGCTCTTGATCCCGAGGGACCGGGCGACATCGGGCTGCTGCCGGCAGAGGGTGTAGACCCAGCCCGTCAGGGCCGCCGCCGCGAGCTCGGTCGCTCCCGAGGCGACGAGCGGCGAACGGCCGGGATGGTTGCGGGGATCGGTGGGCACCGGCCGAGGATACGCGGGCCGGCCGCCGTCGGACTCAGCCGGTGCGCAGGGTGACGCGCCCGCCCCGCGCCGGCACGATCGTCACGCTCTGCAGGCGTGGCGCCTCCGGGGGCCCTGCCGGCTCGGGCACGGCACGGCGCAGGACCTCGCGCAGCACGACCTCCAGCTCGAGGTTCGCGAGCGCGGCGCCGAGGCAGCGCCGCACGCCGCCGCCGAACGGGGTCAGCGCGTAGGGGGCCGGCTTGCCCTCGAGGTGGCGGTGGGGCCGGAACCGGGTCGGGTCGGGCCACAGGTCCGGGTCGAGGTGCATGGTGCTGAACAACGCCGACACGTAGGCCCCGGCCGGCACGGGACGCCCGCCGAGCTCGGTGTCGGCGCGGGCGATGCGGATC
Source organism: Paraconexibacter sp. (assembly GCF_041602235.1). Classification (GTDB taxonomy): domain Bacteria; phylum Actinomycetota; class Thermoleophilia; order Solirubrobacterales; family Solirubrobacteraceae; genus Paraconexibacter. Next base: position 890 of record NZ_JBFIGP010000056.1, on the reverse strand, counting down.
GCGTCGAAGACGGGCGGACGCAGGCGCATGGACTCCTTGATCGTGGCCTTGAGCAGCTCGCCGGAGCCGGCCCGGATCTCGTCGCGCAGCTCGTCGCGGACGTCGGGGTGGTGGGCGAGCAGGTGCAGCGTCCAGGCCAGGGCGGTCGCGGTCGTCTCGTGGCCGGCGACGACCAGCCCCATGAGCTCGTCACGGAGCTCGGCGTCGGTGAAGCCGCGGTCCTGCTCGTCGCGGGCGCCGAGCAGGACGGACAGCACGTCGTCGCGGCCGTCGGTGCCGTCCTCGGCCCGCCGCGCGGCGATCTCCTCGTGCAGGAGCGCGTCCACCGCCGCACGTCGTCCCGCGAGGACGCCCCCGGGTGACCGCCGGCCGAGGTCGCGGCGCGTCACGGCGGGCGCGAAGAGCAGGGCGAGCATCGCCGGCGCCATCAGCGCGTCGAGCGCTCGGCGGAAGGCGTCCACGCGCTCGGGCCGGTCGAGGCCGAACACCACCCGGAGGATCACGTCGAGCGTCAGCCGCTGAGCCCACGGACGCGCGGCGGCGGGACCGGCGTTCGCGAGCGCCGGGACGCTCGCCTCGGCGAGCGTGCGCACGCGGTCCTCCCAACGGGCGATGCTGTCCCCGTGGAAGGCGGGGAGCAGCAGCCGCCGGTTGCGGAGGTGCTGGGGTGGGGGCGTGAGGATCAGCGAGTGCTCGCCGACGATCGGGCCGAGCAGCGCGGCGGCATCCCCGGCGGCGAACCGCTCATTGTCGGTGAGCACCTCGCGCACCGTCGCCGGGTCGGTCGCGCACACGATCCCGGCGCGGTACGGCAGGAGCCGCAGGGTGAACACCGGTCCGTGGTCGGCGCGCAACCCGGACGGGTACCCGAGCGGGTCGCGCAGCATGCG
>NZ_JBFIGP010000055.1:0-17073 GCF_041602235.1 Paraconexibacter sp. | reverse complement strand
GCCCGCGACAGGTCCTCCACCGGCTTGGGCACGGCCGGCCCGTGCTGCGCGGCGTGCAGGGCGACGATCACCGCCAGGACGGCGTCGCCCGGGACGTGGGCGTCGACCCCGCTCACCTCGATGGTGCGGTGGCCTTCGCCGAGCACCGCGTAGGGATCGCCGCCGATCATGTGGAACCGGTGGTGCAGGTCGATGCTGACCGGGAGCGGGTGCGCGCGTCGCAGGGTCACCGCGTGCACCGAGCGCTCGGACGCGCGCATCCCGGCGAACACCTCCTCGTACCCGAGGTCCGCGAGCACCCGGGCGGCGGTGGTCCGGTCCGCGAGGGGGACGAGGAGATCGACGTCGTTGTAGGGGCGCTGCGACGGGTCGTCGTAGAGCCACCGCGCGATCGCCGGCCCCTTGAGCAGCAGCGGCTCGACGGCCGCGGCCCGCAGCGCCGTGATGGCCTCGGCGGCCGCGGCGTCGAGCGCGAGCATCCGCAGGACCGCGGTGTCGATCGGCATGCCGCCAGCCTAGCCGTGGCTATGCTCGGTGCCGTGGAACTACGAACCCAGGACGTGACGTGGCGCCGGAGCGGTGAGGAGGTCGTGATCCTCGATCTGCGCTCCTCGGAGTACCTCGCGCTCAACGCGAGCGGCGCGCTGCTGTGGGAGCGCCTCGCGCAGGGCTCCGCCGAACCGGACGCGCTGAACGCCGTGCTGGTGGAGCGCTACGGCATCGACCCGCGGACCGCCGAGAACGACGTGCAGGCATTCGTGGAACTGCTGCGCACCCACGACCTCGTCGTGGCGTAGCGCCACCGGCGAGGCGCGTTCCGCGGGCCTCCCGTCCTGCGGTCCTCCGGAGCGGTCGGGCCGATACCGGAGCGACTTCTCCGACCACCCCCCACCGTACGATCGCGACGATGAGGCACGAGGGCCGCAGCCACCATCATCACGGCCTCTCGCCGATCACCTTCTCCGAGATCGAGCACGACATCTACGTCGATCCGGCCGAGCGCGGCGCCTACATCGTGCGCTTCGCGGTCCTCATGGCGCTGTCGACGTTTATCGCCACGTTCGGGATCGCGACCGACTCCGGCCCGGTCGTCATCGGGGCGATGCTCGTCGCCCCCCTCATGACGCCGCTGCTGGGTCTCTCGGGCGCACTCGTCAACGGGTGGCCGCGACGGCTCGTCGAGTCCGCGCTGCTCATCCTCGGCGGCTCGATCGGCGCGATCGGCCTGGCCTGGGTGGCGGCGAAGACCTTCCCCGAGCCGACGTTCGTCACCGAGCGCTCGAGCGAGCTGCTGTCGCGCACCGCGCCGGGAACGCTCGACCTCTCGATCGCTCTGGCGGCCGGTGCGGCGGGCGCGTACGTGACCGTCCACCGCAAGGCGGTCGGCGCGATGCCGGGCGCCGCCATCGCGGTCGCGCTGCTGCCACCGCTGTCCGCGGTGGGGATCGCATGGAGCATCGAGCGCACCGACCTCGCCAGCGGCGCGCTGCTCCTGTTCTTCACCAACCTCGCGGGGATCCTCCTCGCCGCGTCCGTGACGTTCATCGCGACCGGGTTCGTCGCGCGCCTGCACGACGGGCGCTTCCTTCCCAGCGCGCGGCACGGGCTCATGATCGCCGCGGTCACGGTGCTCGCCATCAGCTACCCGCTGGGCCGCCTGGGACGGGATGCGGTGAAGGCCGCGCTCGACGAGTCCGCGATCAGCTCGGCCACGGAGGAGTGGATCGGCGACCGCAAGCTCGAGATCGAGCGCACGACCATCGAGGGATCGGATGTCGCGATCGAGGTCGGCGGGCCGGACCGACCGCCCTCCCCCGCCCCGCTCGCGGTCGCCGTCCGGGAGCGCCTCGGGCCGGACGCGACCCTGGTCGTCCACTACATCCCGGTCGAGTACCTGCACACGAAGTAGACCGACGCGGGGGCGGCGAGGGTCCCACCGCCCCCGTGCTGGCGTAGCATCGGGCGCATGCGTCGCGCGCCCGGAGTGCTGACCCTGCTGCTCATCGGGCTCGTGCTCCCGGCCCCGGCGTCGGCCGCATCGAAGTCGGGGGTGTTCGCCGGCTCGCTCGGCGTCAAGGTCCCCAAGGGCGGACACGCGACGATCCGCGCCATCCAGGCCGGCAGCGGAACGGTGGTCACGGCGCGCGACGTTCGGCGCACGGGGACGTTCCGCCTCACCCTCCCGCCCGGGCCGTACGTGGTCAGGGGCGTCGTCGTGCCCCGCAGCGGACGGGTCGTGACGAGGTCGATCGCCGTCAGCCTGAAGCCGGGGCAGCGGCGGACGAGGACGAAGCTGACAGCGAGGAAGCGCAGGCGCGCCAAGGCCGGGCGCCGGGCGGGGGCCGCCTACACCACGGAGCGCGGGAACGTCCGGCTCGGCACGGTCGCGGTCGGGATCCATCCCTTCTCGGGCCCGTCGGACGGCGAGTTCGGGCCGCTCTCCGGGGGCCTGGACGACCTCCTGATCACGGACGTGCTCAACCTGGCGGCGTCTCGCTGCAAGAACCGCGTCGCGATCCGAGAGATCGCCCGCATCGCGGACGTCCTGCGGGAGTTCGAGCTGGGCAACTCACCGTACGCCGACAAGTCGACGTTCCCCAAGCGCAACCTGATCATCGTCGACGTCGGCGTTCGCGGCCGGCTCACCGAGCTGCCCGACGGAGGGGCCCGCGTCTCGGTCACCCTGACCGACGAGCGTTCCGGCGCGACGCTCGACACCGTGGAGCAGACGCTCGACCCCAGCGACGTCTTCGCCGGCACGGAGCAGCTCGCCGGGAAGCTCACCGACAAGCTCTGCAAGCTCTCGGAGACCTTCGAGGTGACCCTCGATCTCAAGGGCGACGGCAACTTCGCCACCCACCGCGCCGCGGGCGGGATGCGTGCCGTCCTGCGCGCGCGACGCACGGGCGATCAGTGGACCGCGAGCGGCCCGCTGCAGTGGCAGGACGTCACCTTCACCTCGAAGACCGAGTGCCCGTACATCGACGTCGTGACCCCGGTGATCACCTGGTCGGTCACGATCACCGACAGCGGCGAGGGTCTGACGCTGCGGTGGGACCGTTCCGGGAACGACGCCGCCACGGCGTCCATCGACTGCCCGCCCGACGGTCCGGACCACGATCCGCCCCCGATCCCGGGCCAGCCGGGACCGTCGCTGCTGAACACCGGCAACGAGACCTTCACCCTGCCCTACACGGGGGGGACGCTCCCGTTCACCGGCGGGTTCACGGACGGGGGCGACGGGTTCACCAACGTCGGCACGCTGCGGGTCAGGCCGGTGGGCATCACGGCGCCGGGCTGAGCCGTCCGGCGGCAGCGCAGCTGACCCGGGCCCGGTACGGCGGACCCGTCAGTGCGCCGGACTTGCCACCTCGGCCGGCGGCCCGCATGCGACCAGCAGCCGCTGCATCTCTCGCTCGATCCCCGTGCAGAGCGTGCCGATGTCGGGGGCGGTGTCGTAGTCCCCGGTCACACCGAAGCCGAGCGCGCCGTCGTAGGAGTAGATCGCGACGCCCACCCGGACGTGTCCGCCCAGCGGGACGAACGGGAAGGCCTCGACCATGCGGCGTCCGCCCAGGTACAGCGGCTGCTGCGGGCCGGGCACGTTGGTGGTGACCGTGTTGACGGCCCGCTGGGGCGCGCGGGTTGCGAGCCGGCCGCCGAGCGACAGCAGCACCTCGGGAACGAACCCGCCGACGGACGTGAGCACCTCTCCGGCGACCGCCTCGTGCGAGTCCTTGAGGTGGCGCATCTGGCCGGCGACCTGCCGCAGCCGCTGGACCGGGTCCTCGATGCCCACGGGTAGGTCGGCGAAGATCGCGGACACCCGGTTGTCGTAGGTCCCGTGCTCCCCGCGCGCCCGCACCGACACCGGCACGAGGGTCCGCAGCGTGCGGTCGACCGGCTCGCCCCGCCCGGCCAGCAGTGCGCGGAACCCGCCCGAGATCGCCGTCAGGACGACGTCGTTCACGGTCCCCCCGAACTCCCGCCGGATGCGCCCCACGTCAGCGAGCGTGGTGCGTGCGACGGCCCAGCGCCGGTGCGGTCCCACCGGCCCGTTGAGGCCCGTGTCGGGGGGTGGACTGGCGAGACCGGTGTACGCGGCCAGACCCTGGACGGTGGCGACGGTGTGCTCGAGGAACCACCGCGGGTCGCGCGCCGCCGCAACGCCGGAGCGCAGGACGCGCACCGGCCAGCGGGCCCGCTCGGCCAGCGCACCGGCCACGGCCGCGAGATCCCCGGGCTGCGGGCGCGGCGCCCATGCGGCGACCGGGCTCCTCGGAGGCTCCTCGGTGGTGTCCATCAGCTCGGTGATCAGCGCCGATCCGGAGACGCCGTCGACCATGCAGTGGTGGAGCTTCGTGATGAGCGCCCACCGCGTGTGCTCGAGGCCCTCGACCACCCACATCTCCCACAGAGGACGGGCGCGGTCGAGCTGCGTGGACATCAGGCGGCCCACGAGACGCAGCAGCTCCGGTTGCCCTCCCGGGGCCGGCAGCGCGGTGCGCCGCAGGTGGTAGTCGAGCGCGAAGTGCGGGTCGTCGACCCACACCGGCCGCCCGGCCGCGAGCGGCAGGAACCGCACGGTCTGGCGAAGGCGCGGCAGGAGGGCGAGCTTGGCCGTGATCGCGTCGTGCAGCGCCTGGCGGTCCGGGACGGGTCCCTCGAAGATGCCGACCGATCCGATGTGCATGTGGCTCACGTCGTCCTCGACGTGCAGGAACGTGGCATCGAGGGGGCTGAGGCGGTCGACGGTCATGGTCACCGCTGACGATGCCCGTGACGGCCCGCCGCGTCATCCGCAGCTATGCCGGTGCCCGGTCCGTGTGGAGTACGCCGTCGGGCTCCGCCCGAGCGGTCAGCCGCGCATCGCGTGATCGATCCGCGCGGCGACGTCGATGTCACGTGCCTCGCGGATGTGCGGCTTGTCGAGCTCCTTGGCGACGAACCGCGCGACGAACCGGCGGATCTCCGCATCTATCCCGGCGGCCCGCTGGAGCACGGCGGCCCGGACACCTGCGGCTTCGACGGTGACGGTGACGTCGCGCGACGTCGGAGGTTCGATGTCGATGACGACGCGCAGCGGCGGCGCCGCGCGCGCCGTGAGCGTGAGACCCACGGTCACCTGCGTGCGGAACTGGTGGACGTCGACGCCGAGGTCGATCCGCAGATCGAGGTCGACGGGGATCCAGAGGCGGAACGCGATCTCGGCGCCCTCGAGCGGGCGGGTCGACGGCTGACCGACGGCCCCCTGCGCGCTGACCTTCGCGAGACGGCCGGGGCCGGCGCCGATCGGCCCGAAGGCGATCGGGTCCCCGGCCATCGTGGAGACCGCGGAGAGGATCCGCTCCCGCGTCACCGCCTGCGCGAAGAACGCGGCGCCGAAGTCCGCGTAGGAGAGGCGGTCCGGTGGCGGCGCCGCGGCGTGAGCACGCATGGGGCGCATGGTCGCCGATGCCACGGACGTGCGGGGGGATAGTCATTCGCATGTTCGTACGTATGTTGGTATGGTCGCACCCGTGAGCGACGACACCTGCGACCTCCTGTGCCTCGACCTCCCCAAGGCCGAAGCGCTGCGCGCGGCACTTCCGCCCGTGGATGCCCTGCAGGCGCCTGCTCGCGCCGCGCAGGCGCTGGGCGACCCGACGCGCCTGGGGATCGCCCTCACCCTTCGCGACGGCGCGCCCGCCTGCGTCTGCGACCTGGCCTGGGTCGTGGGCCGCGACGAGAAGCTCGTGTCGCACCACCTCCGGCGACTGCGGGCGGCGGGCCTCGCGACGTCCCGCCGCGAGGGCAAGATGGTGCTCTACGCGCTGACCGAACCGGGCCGTGCGCTCGTCGACGCCGTGGCTCCGGCGTGGAGCGCGCAGTGAGCGCCGCGACCCCGCTCACCGTGCAGGAGGGCGCCGCGACGATCACCCGCGAGCGCTACCAGCACCTCGCCGCCAGGGCACGACTCCTGTCCTGGCTGTCCCTCGGCTGGATGACGGTCGAGGGCGCCGTCGCCATCACCGCAGGCATCCTCGCCGGCTCCATCGCCCTGGTCGGGTTCGGGCTGGACTCGGTGGTGGAAGGCCTGGCCAGCGTCGTCATCATCTGGCGCTTCACCGGCCACCGGGTCTTCTCCCACGCCGCTGAGGAACGTGCGCAGAAGCTCGTCGCGGCGCAGTTCTTCCTGCTCGCCCCGTACGTCGGGTTCGAGTCGATCCGCGCGCTGGTGGGCAGCGAGCACCCCGAGGTGTCGCCCGTGGGGATCGCCCTGGCGGCCGGATCCGTCGTGATCATGCCGATGCTCGGGCTCGCGAAGGCGCGGCTGGCCGATGAGATGGGATCCGCGGCCACGCGCGGTGAAGGGCACCAGAACCTGCTGTGCGCGTACCTCGCCGGCGCCCTCCTCGTCGGCCTCGTCGCCAACGCGGCGGTCGGCGCCTGGTGGCTCGACGCCGTGGTCGGCCTGATCATCGCCGCCGTGGCGGTCCGCGAGGGCGTCGAGTCCTGGCGCGGCGAGGGCTGCGCGTGTGCCTCGCCTCTGCCCGATTTCGACCGCGCGCCGACGAGCTGCGCCGACGACTGCCAAGGGACCCGACTTCCATGACCACCGTTGCGCTGATCCTGTTCCTGCTCTACATCGTGGTGGCCTTCGCGGGCCGCGCCTGGCTGCTGCGGCGGCGCACCGGGACCGCCGGCTGGCGCGGGATCAGCGGACGCCCCGGCTCCGCGTCCTGGTGGGGCGGCGTCCTCTTCGCCGTCGCGCTCGTCCTCGGGGCCGCGGCGCCCGTCGCGAGCCTGGCCGGCCTCGACCTGCTCACCGACGCCGCACCGCTACGCGGCGCCGGCCTGCTGCTGTTCCTCGTCGGGGCGGCCGGCTCCCTCGCCACGCAGGCGGCCATGGGGTCCGCGTGGCGGGTCGGCGTCGACGCCCAGGAGATCACGGATCTCGTCGCCGCCGGTCCGTTCGCAATCGCCCGCAACCCGTTCTTCACCACGCTCCTCGCGGCCGCGATCGGCCTCGCGCTGATGGTCCCCAACGCCGTTGCGATCGTCGCGCTCCTCGCCCTGCTCACGGCGATCGAGCTCCAGGTGCGTGTCGTCGAGGAGCCGTACCTCCGTCGGACCCACGGCGACGCGTACGCGTCCTACGCCTCGCGCGTCGGTCGGTTCCTGCCCGGCGTCGGCCGTCTGCCCGCGGCTCGGTAGCGGCCCACCCCCGGCCCCTCGCCCGCGCCGGGCCGCGTCTGAGACTGCGCTGTCTCGCATTCTGGTAGCTTCGCCGCCCGGCAGTGGACCGGGAACCGGACGGGAGACGTGGGAGATGCGGGAGACGAGCGGCGCGGCGCGCGGCGGGACGACACGACGAGAGGCGCTGCGCACGACGGGTGGGATGACGCTCGCGGTGCTCGCGGGCTCGATGCTCGGGGAGGGCGGCGTCGCGGTCGCGGTCGAACCCGGCCGCGCTGCCTACCTCGACGAGACCGAGCTCGCGACGCTGCGCGCCGCGGTCGACGTGTTCATTCCCGCCGACCAGGACGGTGGCGCGGTCGCGGCGGGATGCGCCGAGGCGATCGACGCCCTGCTGGGAGCGTTCTCGGTCACCCCGCCGCGCATCTACGCCGGTGGCCCGTTCTCGGACCGCGCAGGCGCCACCCGCAACGACTTCGCGCGGTTCCTCAAGCTCGACCGCTACGAGGAGCGCGCGTGGCGACTGCGGATCGAGGGCTCCGGGGGCCGCGCGATGCTCGAGCGCAACGGACCCGTGAAGGGCTGGCAGCGCATCTACCGCGAGGGCCTCGCGGCGCTCGCCGACGAGGGCTTCGCGGGGAGGTCCCGGCTCGAGCGCGAGCGCGTGCTGCGCGGGGGTGGCAACGCCGCCGTCGGCGCGCTCGTCGAGATCGCCTGGCCTCACACCTGGCAGTTCTTCTACGGCGCCCCGGAGTACGGCGGCAACCGCGACCTCGTCGGCTGGAAGGTCGCGTCGTGGGACGGGGACGTCCACCCGCGCGGGTGGACGCGCGAGGAGGTCGAGTCGGGCCCGATCCCGGGCACCACCGTGCTGGTGGAATCCCTCCCCCTGCCGCTCGGCGAGCTCGTCGCGCTCAGCGCGTTCGCCGGCTCGTCGGAGCTCGTCCACAACCTCATGGTCCGGGCCGACGGGCGCGCCGCACCCCTGCGGGACGCGGTCGCCCCGGTCCTCGAGCGGGCCAAGGAGGTGCGGGATGACGCGTGAGGCGATCGTCGTCGGCTCCGGCGCGGCGGGAAGCGTCGCGGCCTGGGAGCTCGCGCGGCGCGGGTGGTCCGTGACCGTCCTGGAGCGCGGCCGCAACCTGCGCCCCGGCTTCGGGCGCCGTCCCAGCGGGCAGCTCGGCACGCGCTACTCGAGCGACGAGATCAAGTCCGCGCGCCAGCTGGGCTTCCCGGACGGCCTGCTGGAGCCCTACACCACCCGTACCCAGGAGGAGGCCGACGACGGCATCGCGCGATCCGCGTCCGGGGCGCTCGGCCAGCTCGGCTCGGCCGTCGGCGGGACGACGCTGCACTACAACGCGAAGTTCCCGCGATTCTGGAAGCAGGACTTCACGCAGCGCAGCGACCTCGGCCCGGTGCCGGGAGCCCAGGTCGCCGACTGGCCGATCGCCTACGAGGACCTCGCGCCCTTCTACGACGAGATCGAGCGTCGCGTCGGCGTGCAGGGGGACGCCGACGCGATGCCCGCCCGCACGCGGGAGCAGGCTCCCCGGTCGCGTCCCTTCGACATGCCACCGAGCCCCATCTCGCACGTCGGGCGGCTGCTCGAGGAGGCCGCACGGGCGGTCGGGATGGAGACCTACCCGCAGCCGGCCGCCGTGAACTCCGAGCCGTACGCGGGCCGCCCCGCCTGCAACCAGTGCGGGATGTGCTCCGGGTTCGGGTGTCCGATCAACGCACGGGGCGATGCGATCGTGACGTTCCTGAACCCCGCGGTGCGCGCGGGCCGGGTGCGGGTGATCCCTCGCGCGTTCGTCTACCGCGTCGACACCACCCGCGACGGGCGTCGCGCGACCGGCGTGCGCTACGTCGACGAGCGGGGCCGCAAGCGGCGCCTGAGCGCGTCGACCGTGATCCTCGCGGGCAGCCCGATCAACACGGCCCGCCTGCTCCTGATGTCCCGCAGCGCGATGCACGAGGACGGTCTGGGCAACCGGTCGGGCCAGGTGGGACGGAACATGATGTTCCACAACTTCACGCTCGCGGGAGCGCTGATGCCGCAGGACGTCCACCCCAACCGCGCGCAGAGCAACCCGCTGCAGATGGACGACCTGATCGGCCCCTTCACCGGCCCCGAGGTCAGCGCGCTCGGCGTGCCGTACGTCAAGGGCGGCCTCGTCCAGGTCGCGGGCGGGCTGCCGCTGTTCGCCGAGGCCGCCATCCTCGGGGCGGTCGGCTACGGCAACGTGCACAAGGAGCTGATGCGGATCGGACCGCTGCACCGTCGCGTCGCGGGTTCCCAGCTCGTCGGCGAGGACCTGCCGCAGGCCCGCAACCGGATCGATCTCGACCCGCGGATCCGCGACATGCACGGCTTTCCCGCCGCGAGGATCACCTACAGCCCGCATCAGCACGAGAAGGCCGCGGCGATCCTGCTCGGCGCCCGGCTCGAGGCGATGCATCTGCGCGTCCGGGGGACGCTCGGCGCGGCGATCATCCCCTACCCCTTGATCTCGACGGCCCCGCCGGCGACCGCGCACCTCGCGGGTACCGCGAGGATGGGCGACGACGCGCGGACCTCCGTCTGCGACGCGTCCGGCCGCCTGCACGAGGTCGAGGGCGTCTACGTCGCGGACGCCTCGACGTTCCCGACGTTCCCGGGGTTCAACCCCACGAACACGATCATGGCCAACGCGCTGCGCATCTCGCGCGGCATCGCGGGCGCGCCGGCCACGGCGCCGAAGAAGACCACGGTGAAGGGAAGTGCCGCATGAAGCGCCTGCTGAGGACCCTCGTCGTGGCCGTCGGCGCGGGCGGCGCGCTCGCCGCTCCCGCCGATGCCGCGTCGCTGTCGAGCACGCCGCACGGCCCCGTCGACCTCGGGGACCGCGTCGCATACCGCGTGTCGGGTGAGCGCTGCGAGCGCACCGGCGTCGCGGTGCAGCTCCTGGCGGGCGTTCCCGCCACGGTCGTGAGAGGCGCGCGCTCGACGCCGCGCGAGCGGGCCGACGGGGGCTGCGAGGGCGTCGCACAGGTCCCCGATTTCGCCGCCCTGCGAGCGACCGGCTGGCGCGCGGGCGACCGCCTGGACGTCGCGCTCGTCTCCGCGGTCGGCACGGTGCCGTTGCGCTACACCCGGATGGAGGCCGACTTCGGCGAGCCCGCGGCGGGCAGTCCCGACGTCGTGCCCGCCGAGGACCAGGACACGGAGTCCAACGACCTGGCCGTCTCCCTGGGCCCCGGCGACGCGATCTCGCTCGGCCGGGTGGATCTCCGGCGTGCGGACGGGCTCGCGCTGCGCCTGTGCGTTCCCGGGAGCGACTCGACGTCCATCCCCGACGCACGGCCGCTGCTCTCCCCCGACCGCCTCGAGGCTCCTTCGTTCCTGTCGATCCGCCAGGACGGCCCGAAGGGTCCCGCGCTCATCGGCCCGATCGACGTGTCGGGGTCCCTCCCCCAGGAGATCTCGCGGCTGAGCACCCTCGGTTTCGACGGCTGCTACCGCCTGGTCGTCCTCCCGATCACCGGCCGGGTGCAGGAGGATGCCCCGGAGCTGTTCGTGCGCTCCGAATCGCCGCAGGGGACGCCGCCCCTGCTGCTGAACTCCGTCGACGTCACCGGGACCGGCGCCAAGCTCGAGCCGGTCGCGCCACCGTCCCCGCCCGGCATGCGGACCATCTTCGACGGGACCGGCTTCGACGGCTGGGACGCGACCGACTGCGCGCTGCGCGACGGGGCCGCCGTGAACGCCCGCGGCGGCGACGACACCACGATGACCGGCTGCTCGATGATCTACCGGGAGCCGCTGAAGGACGTCGTGCTGCGGTTCCGGATGCGGCGCGAGCACATCCTCGACAACTCCGGCATCTACCTCGGTCCCGATCAGGAGATCCAGCTGCGCTCGGTCGGCGAGTACCTCCCCGGCGGCTACTTCGGGCAGTACTCGGCCCGCTGGCAGAAGCTGAACTCCTTCCCCGCCTACGACGAGATCGAGGTGATCCAGCTCGGCGCGCGGCACGTGATCAGCGTCAACGGACGCACCGTGACCGACGTCATGCGGGCCGGCGGGCCCCCCGAGCCCTACCGGCTGCAGGTCGTCAGTCAGCCGATGTGGTCCTACCGCTTCGGCGCCGAGACGACGTTCGGCAACGAGGGCTACCCGGACGTCTCGAAGCTCAGCGAGCTCGGCGCGTTCTGGTACCGCGACGTCCGCCTGCTGCGCTGCTCGGGACCGGACGATCCCGTCTGCCGGCGCCTGGCCGACGCGCGGCGCGGACAGGTCCCGGTGCCGAAGGGCGCCCCGGACCCGCTCCCGCCGGAGCAGGCCCGTGCCTGCACCGCGCCGCGCTCGGCGCTCGTGCGGCTGCCGCGACGCGACCTGCGGCGCATCCGCGCGGTCGTCAACGGCCGTGCGGCCCGCGTGCGACGCGTGAGCCCGCGTCAGGTCCGCGTCGCGCTTCCGGCGAACGTGCGGCCACGCTACGTCGTGCGGGTCAGTGGCCGCACCGGGGCAGGGCGCGTCGTCAGGGTCTCCCGGACCGTGCGGGGCTGCGCCACGTGAGGGACGCCCCGGGGCGACGCTACGCGGGCCGCACGGCGACCGAGCGCGCGACCGATCGACGGCGGGCCTTCCTCGACGCGGGCCTCGAGCTGTTCGGGACGCGTGCCTACGACGAGGTGTCGGTCGCCGATCTCGTCGCGGAGTCGGGGCAGACCCGGAGGTCGTTCTACGAGCTGTTCGACGACCGGGAGGGTCTCCTGCTGGCCGTTCACGACGAGGTCGTCGCCGGTCAGGTCCGGGCGATCGTCGAGGCGGCAGGCGATCCGCCCGCATCGCTGCGGGCGGCGGACCGGGCGACCCGGGCGTTCGTCGACTACTACGCCCAGGACAGCCGCCGCGCGCACGTCCAGTACGTCGCCGTCGTGGGCGTCAGCCGCGCGATGGAGGAGCACCGCCGGCGGATGTTCCGCACCATCGCGGCACGGCTGGGCGAGTGGCTGGGTCCCGCCGCGGGGGACGACGGGCCGGCGCGACGTCGCTCGGCGCTCGCGTTCTCCGGCGCGGTGAGCGAGCTGCTCATGGACTGGCTGTGGGCGCAGGACGAGCCACTCGAGGCGATCCGGGACGAGGTGCTCGCGCTGCTGCGCGCCCGGTTCTTCCCGGCGCCCGCGTGAGAAGCGGAGCGGGCCGGCGACGTCACGCCGCGCCCCTGCTCGGGTGACGTGACCGTCACACGCCGGCCGGGAGCGGCGTCCGCGCGGCGCCGCGCCCCGTCCGGCTCGGCAGCATCAGCGACAGCAGGGCGGCCGTGAGCACCAGCCCGGCGGAGACCCAGAGGCAGGCCTCGAGACCCTGCCACTGGTAGAGCGCACCCGAGAGCACCGTGCCCGTCAGCCGCCCGAACGCGTTGGCCATGTAGTAGAAGCCGACGTTCATCGCGACCTTGTCGCCGTCGGCGTAGTCGAGGATCAGGAACGAGTGCACGGCGGAGTTCATCGCGAACACCACGCCGAAGACCAGGAGGCCGCCGACGACCGCGACGGTCGGGTCCGTGTCGGTGGACAGCCCGAGCGCGATCAGGGCGGGTAGCCCCGCCAGGACGAACGCCAGGCGCGCCGCGGTCGTCCCGTCCGGATCGGTCCCGGGGCGGGCCCGTCGGCGCAGGAGCCTGGGCGCCGAGGCCTGGACGAGGCCGTAGCCGATGGTCCAGACCGCGAGGAAGCCCCCGGCGAGGTAGAACCCCCACCCGAGCTCGTCGTGGAAGAACACCGGCAGTCCGACGACGAACCACACGTCGCGCGACGCGAACAGGGAGATCCGGGCGGCGGCGAGGACGTTGACGGCGCGGTTGTTGGAGAACATGTGCCGGAACTTCGCCGTGGCGTCGGGACGGCCGAGCTCGCCGCGCATCATGGTCAGCACCACGATCAGGGCGGTGACGATCAGGACGGCGAGGATCCCCAGCGAGGTCCGGAAGCCGAGCACGGTCAGGCCGGCGGCCCCGAGGAAGAACCCGACGCCCTTGAGGGCGTTCTTGGAGCCGGTCAGGATCGTCACCCACCGGTAGAGCGCACCGGGTTCCTCAGCGCTGACCACGAGCTTCACCGCGCTCTTGGAGCTCATCTTCGTCAGGTCCTTGGCGATCCCCGACAGCGCCTGCGCGACCATGACGTAGGCGACGCTCAGGACGGTGGCGGGGACCAGGGCGAGCATCCCCAGCGCCACGAGCTGCACCGTGAGGCCGGCGGTCAGGGTGCTCCGCAGGCCGAACCGGGCGGCGAGCCAGCCTCCGACGAGGTTCGTGACGATCCCGAACGCCTCGTAGAAAAGGAACAGCGCGGCGACCTCGAACGGGCTGTAGCCGAGCTGGGTGAAGTAGAACAGCACCAGCATCCGCAGGGCGCCGTCGGTGATCGTCTGCGCCCAGTAGGCCCCGGTCACCAGGGCGTAGTTGCGCATGTCCCCCCTGCGCTCCACGGTGGTCAGGGCTCCAGGGAGGCGCCGACGAGCGCGGCGAGCTCGACCATGCGGTTGACGTACCCCCACTCGTTGTCGTACCAGGCGAGGATCTTCACCTGCGTACCGTCGATGACCCTCGTCGACAACGCGTCCACGACGCCCGACCGCGGGTCGTCCGTGTAGTCGGCGGACACCAGCGGCCGCTCCTCGTAGCCGAGGATCCCGGTCAGCGGCCCGTCGGCAGCCGTACGCAGGAGACCGTTGATCTCATCGACGGTGGTCGGCCGGGCGACCTCGAAGACCGCGTCGGTGATCGACGCGTTCAGGAGCGGTACGCGGATCGCCAGGCCGTCGAGCTTGCCCTCGAGCTCGGGGAAGATCAGGCCGATCGCCGTTGCCGATCCGGTCGTCGTCGGGATCAGCGACATGCCCGCGGCACGGGCGCGGCGCAGGTCCTTGTGCGGCGCGTCCACGATCGTCTGCGTGTTGGTCAGGTCGTGCAGCGTCGTGATCGAGCCGCGATCGATGCCCACGCCCTCATGGATGACCTTGACCACCGGTGCCAGGCAGTTGGTCGTGCACGAGGCAGCGGTCAGCACGTCGTGGACGGCCGGGTCGTAGCGGTCGTCGTTGACGCCGACGACGACGTTGAGCGCCGCCGGATCCTTGACGGGCGCGGCGACGATGACCTTCTCGACCCCGCGACCGAAGTACGCGGACAGCTCTTCCATCGTGCGGAACCGGCCCGTGCACTCCAGCACGATGTCGACGTCGGCCCAGTCGACCTCACCGGGGGTGGCCGCACTGGTGAAGGCCAGGTCGCGGCCGTCGACCGTCAACGTCGAACCGTCACCGACGATGCCACGTTCCCAGCGTCCGTGGACGGAGTCGAACGTCAGCAGGTGCGCAGCGGTGTGCGCGCCGCCCTTCGTCTCGTTGATGTGGACGAACTGCAGATCGTCACGGTCCCAGGCCGCCCGCAGCGCCAGGCGGCCCATGCGGCCGACGCCGTTGATGCCGATCCTCGTCACTACGCGGGCTTCGTGGCGCGCACGATCGCCGCGGCGGCGTGCTCGTGCACGCGGTGGGTCTCACGGATCTCGATCTCACCGAGGCCCGCCGCCCGCAGCGACTCCTGGAACTCGGCGTGGGTCAGCGCCCCCGCGATGCAGCCCGTCCACGCGGCCATGTCCGCGCGCGTCGCCTCGTCCATGCCCGGGTCGGCGACCACGTCGGAGACCGCGAAACGCCCGCCCGGCTTCAGCACGCGGGCGACCTCCCGGAAGACCTGCGGCTTGTCGTGCGAGAGGTTGATGACGCAGTTGGAGATGACGACGTCCACGCTCGCGTCCGGGAGCGGGATCTCCTCGATGTGACCCTTGACGAACTCGACGTTGTCCAGCCCGGCCTCGCTCGCGTTGGTGCGCGCGAGCTCGAGCATCTCGTCGGTCATGTCCAGCCCGATCGCCCGACCGGTCGGCCCCACCCGGGCGGCGCTGATGAACACGTCTCCCCCGGCTCCCGACCCGAGGTCCAGGACGGTCTCCCCCTCGTGCAGATCGGCGACCGCGGTCGGGACGCCGCAGCCGAGCGAGGCATCGAGCGCGCCGGCGGCAGCCGCACGCTCGTGCTCGTCGTAGTGGACGTCGCCGAACACCTGGGCGCCGCTCGCGTCCGTCAAGGCGACCTCGGTCGGGCCGCAGCACGAGGACGGCGCCGCGGCACCGGACGCGGGGGCGCGCGCCGCCGCGGCGTACTTCTCGCGAACGGTCTCGCGCAGGGTCTCGGGGTCGGTCAGCTCAGCCATGTCGACAGCTCCTTCAGCGCCTCGGGGCGCAGGTGGTAGTAGGTCCAGACCCCGCGTCGCTCCGAACCGAGCACGCCGGCGCCGACGAGCACCTTCAGGTGCTTGGCGACCGCCGCCTGCGACATGTCGAAGAGCGGCACCAGCTCGCACTGGCACAGCATCTCGGGGCTCGCCGTGCGCACGGCGTCGACGATCCGCAACCGTGTCGGATCGGACAACGCCTTCGCGACGACCGCGAGGTCCGCTGCGCGATCGGGCCCCAGATCCGGCTGAACCGACGGGACGCAGCAGTCCTGTGCCTGGCGTTCCCGCGATGCGACGGTCGGGGCCTCGGTCGTCATGCACCGAGCATACACAACCGATTGGTTATGGCATAACCAACGTGTTGTCGAGTTGGGCACACGGGCGCGACAGCCGGGTCCGCCCATATCGTCCGGTCGACACGCGTGCCTGAGACCGATCCGAGACGCCCGCCGCGGACCCGTGGCTAGGCTCCGTCCATGAGAGGTCGACGCAGCCGCGTAGCGGCGCTCACGGTCATGACGGCCACCGTGGCGGCCGTCGCATCCGCTGCGACGCCGCAGGGGCCCGAGCTCGTCGTGCCGGTCGCGACGGACTTCACGCAGGAGGACACGGCCGTCACCATCGCCTCCAGCGGTCGGTTCGCGGCGACCTGGCAGACGGAGCTCGCGGCCGGAGCGCACGATGACGTGGCCCTGCGCTTCTTCAACGCGGACGGCACACCGGCCAGCGGCCAGCTCGACGTCGCGAGCGGCGCGCCCGACCAGGACGATCCCCAGATCGCCGGCAACGCCGCCGGCGCCGGTGTCGTCGTCTACGAGCACACGGACGACCCCGACGGGGCAGGTCTCGGTGAGGTCCGGGCGCGCCGCTTCGACGCCGCCGGGGCATTGGGGCCGGAGTTCCCGGTCAACGAGCCGACACCCACGGCGACCGAGGAGTCCGTGTCCGCGGCGATGAACGCCTCCGGCGCCTTCGTCGTCGCCTGGCGGACCGGCAGAAGCGGGGTCGGCGACGGCGAGGAGGTCCGTGCGCAGCGCTTCGACGCCGCCGGAGCGAAGGTCGGTCCCGAGATCGCGGTCAACACCACGACGTCCGGCAACCAGGATCACCCGTCGGTCTCCATGGACGACAGCGGCGGGTTCGTGGTGGTGTGGGACGACTCCGCGCAGGACGGGAGCGGCCTGGGCGTCTACGCGCGCACGTTCGGTGCCGACGGCACGCCGATCACCGGCGAGACGCTCGTCAACGCGCACACCAGCCTCGACCAGGGCGATCCGGACGTCGCCCGTGCCCCTGACGGTGACACCGTCGTCGTGTGGAACGGCTCGGGCCCGGGAGACGTGGACACCGTGTGGGGCCGGCGCCTGAGCGCGTCGGGCGTCCCACAGGGCGTCACCGACACCCCGCTGTCCTCCGCCCCGACCTCCGACGACGTCGACCCTGCGGTGGCGATCGACGCCGCAGGGCGCGTGACCACGGTGTGGTCCTTCGTGGAGGCCGAGGACTCCAGCCCCGGCGTGATGATCCGCGGCTGGGCCCCCGGACTCACCAGCCCCACGGCGCAGGAGCGGGTCAACGTCACCATCCCGCTGGAGCAGCG
>NZ_JBFIGP010000054.1:0-17380 GCF_041602235.1 Paraconexibacter sp. | reverse complement strand
GTCAAGGCGGTCACCGGCAAGCCGATCCTGTTCGCGTCCACCGGGGAGAAGCTCGACCAGTTCGAGCGCTTCCACCCCGACCGCATGTCGCAGCGGATCCTCGGCATGGGCGACGTCATGTCGCTCATCGAGAAGGCCGAGCAGCAGTTCGACGAGGACGAGGCCAAGGCGCTCGAGCGCAAGCTGCGCCGCAACGAGTTCACGCTCGAGGACTTCCTGAACCAGCTCAAGCAGATCCGCAAGATGGGGCCGCTCAGCTCCCTCATGGGGATGATCCCGGGGTTCGCCGGGCAGCAGATGAAGAACCTGAAGGTCGACGAGCGCGAGCTCGACCGCATCCAGGCGATCATCCTGTCGATGACGCCGGAGGAGCGCCGGCGACCGGAGCTGATCAAGGGCTCACGTCGCCTGCGGATCGCCAAGGGATCCGGGACCAACGTGCAGGCGGTCAACAACCTCGTGAAGCAGTTCGGGCAGATGCGCAAGGTCATGAAGCAGCTGGGCAAGGGCAAGATGCCCGACATGACCCAGCTCATGCGGCAGCGCTGAGGCGCGGTCGGACCGCGCCGAGACCTCGCGATCGTCTACCCTCCGTCGTCGCTTTTCCCAAGTTTTCGAGAGGATCACCGTGGCTGTACGACTCCGGCTCACCCGTGTGGGCGGCAAGAAGGACCCGATCTGGCGCGTCGTCGTCGCCGATGGGCGCTCCCCGCGCGACGGTCGTGTGATCGAGACGGTCGGGCAGTACAACGCCCAGACCGAGCCCTCGACCATCCTCCTCAAGGAGGACCGGATCCGCGAGTGGCTCGACAAGGGCGCCCAGCCGACCGACACGGTCCGCAAGCTCCTGAAGATCCAGGGCATCGAGGCCTAGGCGATCATGGCTCCGGCGGACGCTCCGCTCCGCGACCTGCTCGAGGCGCTCACCAAGCGCATCGTCGAGCATCCGGACGAGGTGTCGGTCGAGCAGTTCGAGGAAGGGGACGGCACGGTCGTCCTCGAGCTCGCGGTCGGTGACGACGACTACGGTCGGGTCATCGGGCGTGGTGGCCGGACGGCCAGCGCCCTGCGCACCGTCGTCAAGGCCGCCGCGGTACGCGAGAAGAAGCGCGTGCTCGTCGACATCGTCGACTAGCCACCGTGTCCGACACCTCCGAGAGCATCACCCAGGCGTTCCTGAGCGCCGGGCGGGTCGGCCGGCCGCACGGGCTCGACGGCAGCTTCCACGTGACCCGGCCCCGGCCGCTCCTGCTGAGCGCCGGCGCGACCGTGCACGTCGGTGGAACCGCGACGGTCATCGACCGCCGGTCGGGCACGGACGAGCGCCCGATCCTGCGTCTGCGGGGCACGTCCTCGCGCGAGCAGGCCCTCGCGCTGCGCGGCAGCGACCTCCTCGTCGCCCGCGACGATCTGCCGAGCCTCCCGGAGGGCGAGTACTGGGCCGAGGACCTGGCGGGGTGTGCGGTGGTCGACGGCACCAGGGCGGTCGGTACCGTCCGGCGCATGATGCCGCTGCCGTCGTGCGAGGTGCTCGAGGTCCAACGTCCCGAGGGCGAGGACCTGCTGGTCCCGATGGTGCGCGACGCGATCCGGACGATCGACGTGGCCGCCCGGCGCATCGACATCGACCTGAGCTTCGTGCAGGGTGAGGGCTGATGCAGCTCGACGTCGTCACCCTGTTCCCGGACTGGTTCGAGTGGTTCCGCGGCCAGCGGCACATCGCCAACGCCCTCCGCGGGGGGCACGAGCTCCGCACGCTGAACCCCCGCGATCACACGACGCTCAGCGGCGGGCAGGTCGACGACACGCCGTTCGGCGGCGGCGCCGGCATGGTGCTGCGGGTCGACGTCATGGACGCGGCGCTGCGGGCGTTCTACAACGCCGATCCGGTCGATCTCCGCAGGGAGCGGCGCGTGA
The DNA here is from genome assembly GCF_041602235.1 of Paraconexibacter sp. Lineage (GTDB taxonomy): Bacteria > Actinomycetota > Thermoleophilia > Solirubrobacterales > Solirubrobacteraceae > Paraconexibacter. Next base: position 15,463 of record NZ_JBFIGP010000054.1, on the reverse strand, counting down.
TCGCGCTCACGCCGGGCGGCCGCGTCCTCGACGACGCGTTCGTGGACGAGCTCGCCGCGGAGCCGGCCGTGACGCTCCTGTGCGGGCGCTACGAGGGCTTCGACGAGCGCATCGTCCAGCACTTCTGCTCGGACACGCTGTCGATCGGGCGGTACGTGCTGGCCGGCGGCGAGCTCGCGGCGATGGTCGTCGCGGACGCGGTGCTGCGAAAGCTGCCCGGATCCCTCGGTCACGCCGACTCGGCGGTGGAGGAGTCCTTCAGCGCGGCCCTGGGGGGCAACCCCGAGTACCCGCACTACACGCGTCCGGCCGAGTACCGCGGCTGGGGAGTCCCGGAGGTGCTGCTGTCCGGGCATCACGAGGAGATCCGCAACTGGCGCCGGGCCCGCAGTGACGAGCGTGGGGCCTCCTCGGGCGGTACTCCGCTACCATGACGCGTCGCGCTGCGGACCCGATCACGTCCCTGCGCCTTCCGTCCTGCGCCCCACCACCTTCGCTATGAGCACAGTCATCGACTCCATCGAGCGCGCCCAGCTGCGCCGCGTCCCGAAGTTCCAGCCCGGCGACCGGGTGAAGGTGCACTTCCAGGTCATCGAAGGCACCCGTCGCCGCACCCAGATCTTCGAGGGCGTCGTCATCAAGCGTCAGGGCCACGGCGCCCGCGAGACCTTCACGGTCCGCAAGCAGTCGTTCGGCGTCGGCGTCGAGCGGACCTTCCCGCTGCACTCGCCGAAGATCGAGCGCATCGAGGTCGCGGCCCGCGGTGACGTGCGTCGCGCCAAGCTCTACTACCTGCGCGACCGGGTCGGCAAGCGCGCCCGCGTCCGCGAGCGTCGCTACGTCGGTCCCGAGGAGGTCGTGGAATCCGGGCTCCTGCACGACGCCGAGGCGGAGGCCGCTGCCGCGGCCGAGGCGCAGGCCGAGCTGCAGGCGACCGAGTCCGAGGCCGTCGAGGAGACTCCGGTCGCCGAGGCGGAGCCCGCCGCCGAGACGACCGCGGACGAGCCGGCCGCCGAGGCCGAGCCCGCCGCCGAGGCCGAGGGCGACGCCCCGGCCGACGATCAGGCCTAGGCACGCGAGGTGGCCAAGTCGGAGAAGTCCGCCGGCGGCTCGATCCTCGAGACCGTCGTCATCGTCGCGGTCGCCATCGGGCTTGCGCTCGGCATCCAGGCGTTCCTCGTCAAGCCGTACCGGATTCCCTCCGAATCGATGCTTCCGACCCTGACGGTGGGCCAGCGCGTGCTGGTCAACCGCCTGGGCAACAACTTCTCCGATCCGAGCGTGGGGGACGTCGTCGTGTTCCACCCGCCGAGCGGGTCGGAGTCGAACACGTGCGGCAACGCCGACAAGCCCGAGGACCAGGCCTGCGACAAGCCGACGAAGGCGCGCTCCAACGTGAACTTCATCAAGCGCGTGGTCGGCGCTCCGGGCGACCGCCTCTCCATCCGCGGCGGCCACGTGTTCCGCAACGGCAAGCGGGAGAAGGACGACTACATCCGCGCGTGCGGTGGTGGCGAGGGGTGCGATCTGCCTCGCGAGTTCACGGTTCCCGCCGGGCACTTCTTCATGATGGGCGACAACCGTGGAGAGTCCGACGACAGCCGGTTCTGGGGACCTGTCCCCAAGGAGTGGATCATCGGTGGCGCCTTCGCCACCTACTGGCCGCCCAAGCGCGTCGGCCTCCTCTAGACGCCCGCGTCCGCGGCGGACCGGTCGCAAGCTCGTCCAGCACGACCGCGGGCTAGGCGTCCGGTTCGTGGCAGGTGCCGACGAGGCCGGCCGGGGATGCCTCGCCGGCCCGCTCGTAGCCGCCGCGGTGCTGCTCGACCTCGACCGTCTGGGCCCCCGCGAGGTACGGGCGCTGGGCGTGCTCAACGACTCCAAGCAGCACACGCCGGAGGCGCGGGAAGCGCTGTACCCGGTCGTGCTGCGGATCGCGGCGCACTGCGCCGTGGTGTCGCGGTGCGTTCCGGCGCTCGACCAGCGCGGGTTGCACGTGACCAACCTCCAGGCGCTGCGCGATGCGCTGCGGCGGGTGGCCCGCCCGGGCACCCTGTGCCTGGTGGACGGGTTCCGGGTCCCGGAGATGGAGTACGAGCAGCGGGCGATCGTCGAGGGGGATGCGACGAGCGCGGCCATCGCCGCGGCGTCGATCCTCGCGAAGGTCTCCCGCGACCGCTTCATGCATCGCGCCGACGCCCGTCACCCGGGGTGGGACTTCGCCGCGCACGTCGGGTACTCCACGCCCACCCACCGTGAGGCGATCGCCCGTCAGGGGGTCTCGCCGCTGCACCGCCTGTCGTTCCAGTCGACGGCCTACCAGCAGCTGACGCTGTAGCGCGGCTCACAGCGCGCCTTCGAGGTGCTCGAGCGCGACGAGGCGGTCGGCGGCGTCGACCACCACCCCGATCGCGTCGAGACGGATCTCCGCGGCCCGGGGGCGGTCGTGCACCGCGGCGAGATAGGCGGCCGCCATCCGCCGCACCTGCGCGCGCTTGCGCTCGTGCAGCGAGTCCCATGGGCGTCCCGCACCGCGCCGCGTCTTCACCTCGCAGATGACGAGGGTGCGCTCGTCACACGCGATGAGGTCGATCTCGCCGTGGCGGGTGCGGTGGTTGCGGGCGACGATCGCGAAGCCGAGGCGCTCGAGATGGGCCGCGGCGAGATCTTCGCCCAGCCGGCCCAGGCGCTGGCGGTGGTCGGCGGGTGGCATGGGGCGCGACCGTAGATCCGCGCCGGCCCGACCCCGCGCGATGTCGCGCATTCGGCAGGAAGACGGCGCAGGATCGGCACGAGGCGGCGATCTGGGGGGCGGGGCCCCCGAGTGGAGCGGCCTCCACGACGCGCCAGCACGATCGGCACACAGCGGGCACAGAAAAGGCGCGGAGCCCCCGGTGCGCCGTGACGCGAACGCTCCTACCGTCGCCGTCGTGCTCTGCCGCGTCGCCACCTTCCACATCGACGGCCTCGAACCCCGCCGGGTCACGGTCGAGGCCGACCTCCGCGCGGGGCTGCCCGCGTTCACGGTGGTCGGGATGGGGGATCGGGCGGTCCGTGAATCGCGAGAACGCGTGGCCGCGGCGATCGCCAACTCGGGCTATGAGTTCCCGAACCGCCGGGTCACCGTGAACCTCGCGCCGGCGGCGCTCCTCAAGCACGGTCCCGGCTTCGACCTCGCGATCGCCTGCGCGGTTCTCGTGGCCAGTGGTCAGGTCGTGGCGCCCGCGCTCGACCGGATCGGCCTGTACGGCGAGCTGGCGCTCGGCGGCGAGGTGCGACCGGTGCGCGGCGCGCTGGCGGTGGCGGAGGGCGCCCGGGCCGCACGGCTCGCCGGCCTGATCGTCGCGGACGAGAGCGCTCGGGAAGCACTGCTGGTCCCCGGGATCGACGTCCACGCGGTCCGGACCCTCGACGACGTGGTGGCTGTCCTCGAAGGACGACGTCCGGCGGCGACGGTCCCGGCTCAGCTCGCGACCGGCCCCGCGCCGCGCGCGGTGCGTGGCCCCGACCTCGCCGACGTCCGAGGTCACGCCGCGGTCATCGAGGCGCTCACGGTCGCCGCGGCCGGTGGGCACAACCTGCTGCTCTCGGGACCGCCCGGGACCGGGAAGACGATGCTGGCGCGGCGCCTCGCCTCCGTCCTCCCGCCGATGTCGCCCGCCGAGGCCATCGAGGTCACGCGCATCCAGGGGATCGCCGGGCGGCAGGCGGAGGGACTCGTGCGGGAGCGCCCGTTCCGGGCCCCGCACCACACCACCTCGGCGGCGGCGCTCGTCGGAGGCGGGGCGCTGCCGCGGCCGGGTGAGATCACCCTGGCCCATCGAGGCGTGCTGTTCCTCGACGAGCTGCCCGAGTTCCCCCGCAACGTGCTTGACGCGCTGCGGCAACCCCTGGAGGACGGCAGGGTCGTGGTCGTCCGCGGCCAGCGATCGGCGGTCTTCCCGGCCCGGTTCCAGCTGGTGGCCGCCATGAACCCCTGCCCGTGCGGCCACGCCGGCGACGGCGAGCGGTGCCGCTGCGCCGAGACCGACCACGAGCGCTACCGGCGGCGCCTGAGCGGTCCGCTGCTCGATCGCTTCGACGTCCTCGTCCAGGTGCTCCGACCCTCGCAGGCGGAGCTCTCCGCGCCGGCGTCGACCACGTCCGCCGCGGTCGCCGAGCGCGTCGCGGCCGCACGCGAGCGGCAGGAGTTCCGCCGCAAGGCGACGGGCGCGGCGTGCAATGCCGAGCTGGACGTCCGTGGCGTGCGCGCGGCGGTGCGCCTCGACGACGCCGCGACCTCCCATCTGGACCGTGCCTACGCGGCGGGCGCGCTGAGCCCGCGAGGACGCCACCGCACGCTGCGCCTGGCCCGGACGCTGGCGGACCTCGACGGCGCGGACGACGTCACGGCGCAGCACCTGCTGGCGGCGCTCGGGTTGCGACTCGACGGCGTGGGGCTCGCGGCATGAGCGCCGTTCGGAGCGCCTGCGACACGTGCCTGCGCCGGGCGTGGCTGCTCGGTCGGCTGGCCGGCCACCTCGAACACGCACCGCGCGCACGCCGGGCCCTCCGCGACGTGCTCGCGCTCGACGACCTGCGCCTGATCGCCGCGCTGGGGGGCGGGGAGGTGCCCGTGATCCACGCCGAGCGCGCGGCGTTCGACCCGCAGGTCGCGCGGGAACGGACGGCTCGGGCGGGGCTGCGCGCGGTCTGCCGGCACGACCGCCGCTATCCGGCCCGCCTGCACGACGACACCGCCTCGCCTGCGGTCCTGTTCGTTCGCGACCGCGACGAGGCGCTCGCCCGTCTGCTCGGCGGCGGGGACCTGGACACCTGCCCGCCCGCGGTGGCGATCGTGGGCGCGCGGCGGGCGGGCCCGCAGGCGCTCGAGACCGCGAGGGCGCTCGGCCGGTCGCTCTCCGCCGCGGGGGTCACGGTCGTCAGCGGGCTCGCGCTGGGCGTCGACTCCGCCGCGCACGAGGGCGCGCTGGCCGGGGGTGGACGCACGGTCGCGGTGCTCGCCACAGGAGCCGACCGGACCTATCCACGCACGAAGGTCCCGCTCGGCGAGCGCATCGCGGTGTCCGGGGCCATCGTCTCGGAGCTCCCGCCCGGCACCCCTGCCTACCGCTGGGCGTTCCCGTCTCGCAACCGGATCATCGCCGCGCTGGCGCAGCTCACCGTGGTCGTCGAAGCCGCGCAGCGGTCCGGATCGCTGATCACCGCCGACTTCGCCGTCCAGATGGGCCGGGAGGTGGCCGCGGTACCCGGACCCGCGGCCGGCCCGCACTGCCGGGGGACGAACCTGCTCCTGCGCGACGGCGCCCACCTCGTGCTCGAGCCGGCCGACGTGCTCGACGGGCTGCTGGGCATCGCCGGTGGGGCGGGACTCCGACCGCCGACACCGCTGACACCGGCCCCGGCGGAGCTCACGGCCGACCTGCGTCGGGTCCGCGATGCGGTCGCCGCCGGTCGCGCGACCCCCGCTGCGCTCGCCGACGGTCCCGAGGATCTCGTGAGCGTCCTCGCCGCGCTGAGTGAGCTGGAGCTGCTCGGGGAGGTGCGCCGCGTTCCCGGAGGGGCGTACGTCGCGACCGTCCGATGAGCCGCGCCGGCCGAAGCACGCGGGGTCCGGCGCCGCAGCGGCCTGCACTAGCCTTCCGCCCGATGCCCGCCGACCCCGCCGCTCGCCGCCCTCCGGTCTGCCTCACCATCGCCGGATCGGACTCGGGCGGGGGTGCCGGCATCCAGGCCGACCTGAAGGCCTTCGCCGCGTGCGGCGCCCACGGCGCGGCGGCGATCACCGCGCTGACCGCCCAGAACACGGTCGCCGTGACCGGCGTGCACCCCGTCCCCGGACCGTTCATCGTCGAGCAGGTCCGTGCCGTGGTCGAGGACCTCGGTGTGCAGGCCGTCAAGATCGGGATGCTCGGGAGCGTGGCGACCACCGAGGCCGTCGCCGCAGCGCTGCAGCACGTTCCCGCGGGAACGCCCGTGGTCGTCGATCCGGTCATGGTGGCGGAGTCGGGCGCGCGTCTGCTGGACCCCGAGGCGCACGCGGCGCTCATCGAGCTGATCGTGCCCCGGGCCACCGTGATCACCCCGAACCTCCCGGAGGGCCGTGCGCTGGTCGAGGACCCCGCGCTCGACGGCGCATCCCTCGCCATCGCGATCCGCGAGCTCGGCGCCGCGTGCGTCGTGGTCACCGGCGGCCACCGGGACGAGGCCGTCGATGTCTTCCACGACGGCAGCGGGACCACGCTCATCCCCGGCCCGCGCCATCCGGACGGCGCGGCACACGGGTCGGGGTGCACGCATGCCTCGGCGCTGGCCGCGCACCTCGCCCACGGCTTCACGCCGCTGGAGTCCGCCCGCGCCGCCCGGGTGCTCGCCGGGGAGGCCGTCCGGAACGGCCTGCGCGGGCTGGGCGACGGCGCCGGACCGGTCGACATCCTCGACGTCGTGGCCCGGACGCCGACCCGGACGTGAGTGCGCCGAGCCTTCGGACGGCCTCGTGCCCTTTGCCATAATCGCCCGCGGATGCAGTTCCTGCGCATGAAACCCGGTCACGGCGAGGTCCTGCTGACGGAGGGCGACGTCGACGTGCCGCAGGACGAGCAGCGGCTCATCGACGAGTTCCGCGCGCAACTCGACGCGGGCATGTGGGCCGCGGTGCCGGTCCGCGCCGCCGCGGGACGCCGCGAGGCCCGGATGGTGCGGGCGTTCGACGAGATCCCGCGGGACGCGGAGCGCGTGATCTTCTTCCCCCGGGCAGCGGGCGGAGCGCTCTAGGGGACCCGGCGGGGATGCTGCTCGCGCTCTTCGCCACCTCCGCAGTGATCCTCGCGCTCCTGTGGGAGATCAGCTTTCCGCGGCTGGAGCGCTGGAGCGAGCAGCGCCGCTCCCGTCGCGAGCGCAGTGCGATCGAGGGCTACGACCCTGGTCGTGAACGGCGCGCCGAGCGGCGGGCCCGCCAACTGCTGAAGTCCTGCGTCGGGGACGAGGAGTGGTCGATGTACCGCGACCTCGGGTTCCTTCGCGTCTGGGGCAGGCTCACCGGCGGACCGGAGCAGGGCGGTACGCAGGCGACCGAGGCGGGTGCCCCGTACGCCTACCTCGTCTATCCCCACAAGCCGATCGTGTCGTACCTCCCGCAGACCCGGCGACTGCTCGCGGAGTACTGCGTCGCGTTCCCGGACGAGACCCGCCCGTACGGATCCGCGCGCCTCCCGGACTCCGACGACGTCCTGGCGAAGTGGATGGCGTTGACGGGTGACGAACGGCGGCTCATCGACAGCGCCAACATGCACCTCCCCGGTCGGCAGGTCGATCCCCGTCAGGTCCGCCGTGACCTGTGGCGGCTCAGCGAGTGGGAGCGCACCCGGCTCGCGCGTCAGCGCCGCGCGACGGGCGCCACCGCGCCGTAGCCCCCGCACCCGGGGCAAGCGGCCGTCGCGGGCCCTACGCCTCGGTGAGGAACGCCCGCAGGTCGGCGTTGAATCGCTGCGGTCGCTCGAGCATCGGCACGTGGCCGGTGTCCGCGTAGATCACGCCGCGCGCGTTCGGGATCGCCCGGTGCAGCCGGGTGGCGTCACCGACCGGCACCAGGCGGTCGCGTTCACCCCAGACGATCAACGTGGGCGCGGCGATCGCGGGCAGACGGTCCTCGATCGGGTAGGTGGTCAGCGCCTCGATGGCATCGATGAACCCCGCGGTGCCGTTGGCGCGCAGTTGCTCGCTGACCAGGGGTGCCGGCAGCTGCTCCGGATGGGCGGCGACGAGGCGCAGGAGATGCCGTCGCAGTTTGGCGCGGCGGCTCGCAAGGTCCGAGCGCGCGGCGAGGAACGCGTTGTACCCGATGACCAGGCGCTCGGCGCGTCGCAGCGCGGACAGCGCCTGGTCGGTGCCGGGGCGCAACCGGCTCACCCCGGCTGCCGCCACCAGCACGAGGCGTCGCACACGACGCGCGTGGCGCAGCGCCATGTCCAGCGCGACGAAGCCGCCCATGCTGTTCCCGACGATCGTCGCGTCGTCGACGCCCAGGGAGGCGAGGAGCTCGTCGACGATCGCGGCGTAGCGGGTGATGGTGATCCGGTCGGCGGGCATGGGACTGTGCCCGAACCCAGGCAGATCGAGCGCGATCACGCGGTGGTCCCGGGCGAACTCCGGCAGGTTCTCGAGCCAGTTCTGCCACGAGCCCGCGAGGCCGTGGACGAACACCACGGCGGGGCCGGACCCGAGATCGACGAGGTTCACCGGGGCGCCGGCGACCGTCACCCATCGCTGGTGCTCACGCCAGTCGACATCGAGCCAGGGAGAGCGACCGCGGGGTCCGTAGTGGTCGATCGTCACCTTGTCCATCGCAGCGCCGTTCGCCACCATTCCTGTCTACTCTACGCCGCTGGGGCATGCGCATCGCGATCGACATCGACTCGACCCTGCATCACTACTGGGACGTGCTTTCTGCGGCCGCCCGGCGGCGGTTCGGGATCGAGCTCCCGTACGACGAGCAGCTCGACTGGGGGGTGACCCGCCTGCGGCCCGAGCAGCTGCAGTGCTGCATCGACGAGACGCACACCGAGGAGGTCATCCTCGCCGCCGTGCCCTACGACGGCGCGGTCGAGGTGGTGAACGCATGGCACGGGGCGGGCCACTTCGTGCACATCACCAGCCACCGAAGCACCGCGTCCCACGACGCGACGGAGCGGTGGCTGCGGCAGATCGGCCTGTCCTTCGACGAGCTGTACTGCTCCTACGACAAGATCTCGCGCTGCGCCGAGATCGGGATCGACATCCTGATCGACGACAGCCCGACGAACATCCTGCGGGCCCTGGAGCACGGGATCACCCCCGCCACGCTGCTCCATCCCTGGAACGCCGACGTCGTGGAGGAGGAGCGCGTGCTCCACGCGCAGGACTGGCCGACCCTCGCGGATCGTCTCGAGCGCACCCTGGATCCCCTGCGGCGCCGAGCTGCGTAGAATGACGTACTTGAGATCGCCCGGTCTCGCGCTGCTGTGACTTGAGCGCGACAGCGGGCGCGGCGGATCGCCGTATCGATTCGCTCTCGAACCGGTGGTGTCCGACACCCTCGGTCTTTAGGCTGTGCGGGCGGTTTCCCACCTTTCGCTCGGCAGGTTCCCACCTTGCGCTCCCGTCCGTTCATCATCGTCGCCGCCGTCCTCGTCGTCACGCTGGGCCTCACGGCGGGCGTGTACGCGTACGACAACGGCAAACGCAACCGGATCGCCAAGGGCATCACGGTGTCGGGGATCGACGTCGGCGGCATGACCGCGGCGCAGGCGCGATCGCGGCTGGAAGCCGATCTGCAGCCGCGTCTGGAGTCGGCGATCCGCGTGGATCACGGACGCAAGACGTGGAAGCTCGGGCCGCGGGAGGCCGAGATCGCCGTGGACTTCGCGCCGGTGGTGGACGAGGCGCTGGCCCGCAGCCGCAAGGGCAGCATCTTCACGCGCGTCGCCCGCGAGCTGACCGGGGGCGAGGTCCGCGCCGAGTTGGAGCCCGAGGTCGGCTATTCGAAGGCCGCGGTCGTACGGCTGCTGGACCGGGTCCGGCGCAGCATCGACCGCCCGGCGAAGAACGCGAAGCTCACGTTCACGGGCGGGGGGCTCTCCGAGACCGAGGGCCAGGTCGGCCTGGCCGTGCGGGCGAGCGAGCTGCACAAGCAGATCCGCGCGGCGATCGTCTCCCCGACCGCGTCACGCAAGCTGGTGGCGCGAACGGAGAAGGTCAAGCCGAAGGTCACCCGATCCAAGCTGGCGCGCAAGAACCCGGTCGTGCTGATCGCGGATCGCAGCGGGTTCAAGCTCCGGCTCTACAGGAACCTGAAGCTCCAGAAGACCTACGGCATCGCCGTGGGTGCGGCCGGTCACGAGACGCCGGCCGGCCTGTACGAGATCGCCAACAAGGCGGTGAACCCGGCCTGGACCGTGCCGAGGAAGCCGTGGGCGGGCGATCTCGCCGGCAAGGTCATCCCCGGCGGGGTGCCCGAGAACCCGCTGAAGTCCCGGTGGTTGGGGATCTACGACGGCGTCGGCATCCACGGGACCTCGGACCGTGGATCGATCGGGTCCAACGCGAGCCACGGGTGCCTGCGCATGCTGGTCGAGGACGTCGAGGACCTGTACCCGCGCGTCCCGGTCGGCGCGCCGATCTACATCGCGTAGACCGCCTCAGCCCAGATCCGGGGCGGGGCTGATCTCGCTCGTGGTCCCCGGCAGTCCGATCTCCTCGACGGGAACCTCCTCCCAGCCGCGCTCCAGGAGCAGGGTGTGGTGTGGTTGGTGGCGAAAGACCAGCGTGCCGATGAAGATCCCGCGCTCCCGCTTCCGCATGGCCGCGTACCACATGGTGGTGGCGTCGACCGGTGCGTTGATCGGGTGCCACGGCCGCGGCGGATCGTCCTCCTCGGTCGCGAGGCCGCCCTCCACGAGCTGCTTTCGCGTCGCGATCTGACCGGACGCCGTATCGATGAAGAACCGACCCATGACCACGCAGGATACGGACGAGCTCCCCGCGGGCTGGCACGCCGCGCTGCTGTTGCTGGACGGGGACCTGCGCGGGCGTGCCGCCGCGGAGAAGACGCGACGCGCCTACGGCATCGACGTCGAGCAGTTCGCGCGCTGGGCGTCGCAGGGGGGACTCGAGCCCGCGGAGGTCGACCACCGGTCGCTGCGCCGGTACGCGGCGGCGCTCGGCGAGTCCGGGGCGGCGGCGACCACGGTCGCCCGCAAGCTCGCCGCCATCCGCGCCCTGTACCGCTGCCTTCGTGAGCACGGGCACGTGACCCAGAACCCGGCGGACCTGGTCGCCTCTCCCAAGCGGCCCCGCAACCTGCCGACGGTGCTGAAGCCGCAGGAGATCGCTGCGCTCCTGGACCGCATCCCGACGTCGACGCCGCTGGAGATGCGCGATCGCGCCATGTTCGAGCTCGCGTACGCCAGCGGTCTGCGCGCGGAGGAGATCGTGACGCTCGACGTGATCAGCCTCGACCACGACGCCGAGCAGGTCCGCGTGGAGGGCAAGGGGTCGAAGACGCGCGTGGTGCCCGCGGGCGAGGCCGCGCTCGCCGCGATGGCGCGCTACCTGGAGCGCGGGCGTCCGGCGCTCGTACGCGAGGAGCAGGAGCCGGCGCTCTTCCTCTCCAAGACCGGGCGGCGCCTGGGCACCTCGGACGTCCGACGTCGACTGCGGGTCTGGGTGCGGCTCGCGGAGGTGCAGGGAGGCGTGCACCCGCACGCCCTGCGCCACTCGTTCGCGACGCACCTGCTGGACGGCGGCGCGGACCTCCGTGCGATCCAGGAGATGCTCGGGCACGCAAGTGTCTCCACGACCCAGATCTACACTCGGGTAGAGTCAGCGCGTCTCAAGACGGCGTACGCGCGGGCTCACCCGCGAGCCTGACGGGACGAAAGAGCAAACGTGGAAACGAACGTCAAAGCGATCGAGCTCAAAGACCTCTGGCGCCGGTACAAGGCCGACGGGGACGAGCGCGCGCGCGAACGTCTCGTGGTCGCGTACTCGCCGCTGGTCAAGTACGTCAGCGGGCGCATGGCGTCCGGGCTCCCCGCGCACGTCGAGGAGGCCGACCTCATCTCCTACGGCCTGGTCGGGCTCATCAGCGCGATCGAGCGCTTCGACCTGTCGCGCGAGATCAAGTTCGAGACGTACGCGATCACGCGCATCAAGGGTGCGATCATCGACGAGCTGCGGTCGCTTGACTGGGTGCCGCGCTCGGTGCGAGCCAAGGCGCGCGAGATCGAGCGGGCCAACTCCAAGCTCGAGCATCGCCTGCAGCGCGCGCCCACGGACGAGGAGATGGCGCTCGAGCTCGAGATGACCGTCGAGGAGTTCCAGTCCGCCCTCCTCCAGATCTCGAACTCGACGATCGCGGCGCTCGACGAGCTCTGGTCGGTCTCGGACTCCAGCGGTGACCAGGTGTCGCTGCTCGACACCCTGCAGGACCCCGACGCGCCGGATCCGGCCGCGGTCATGGACCAGACGGACCTCAAGGACCGGGTCGCCGACGCCATCGCCCGCCTCCCCGAGCGCGAGAAGCTCGTGGTGGCGCTGTACTACTACGAGAACCTGACGCTCCGCGAGATCGGCGAGGTCCTCGGCGTGACGGAGTCCCGCATCTCGCAGCTGCACACCAAGGCGGTGCTGCGACTGCGCTCGCGGCTCACCTCGGATCCGCTGGACTGACCGCCGTCGCCACGGCACCGACAGGCGGTGCATTGTGCCGTTTGCCACGCGCCTACGACGGGGTTAGGGTCGCTCCACATCCCCCCGAGGAGAGGAGCAGGCCATGCACCACGTCGCGGACCGCATCCGCAACGTCGCCCTTGTCGGCCACCGCGGTAGCGGAAAGACCTCACTGAACGAGGCCCTCCTGTACGAGGCCGGGGCGATCTCCCGGCTGGGCACCATCGCGGACGGGACCACCGCCGCGGACACGGACGCCGACGAGCAGGCACGGCGCATGTCGATCAGCGCCTCGCTGCGGTCGTTCACCTGGGACGAGCGCAAGATCAACCTGCTCGACACCCCCGGCGAGCCGAGCTTCGTCGCCGACGCCCTCGGCGCGCTCCGGGTCTGCGAGTCGGCGATCTTCTGCGTCAACGCGGTCCTCGGCGTGGAGGTCGGCACCACCCGCCTCTGGGCCAGGGCTGCCGAGCTGGATCTGGCGCGCATGGTGTGCGTCACCATGCTCGACCGCGAGCGCGCCGACTTCTTCCGGACCCTCGAGCAGCTCAAGGCGACCTTCGGCCCGCACGTCGTCGCCACCGAGATCCCGATCGGACGGGAGCACGACGTCCGCGGCGTGATCGACCTCGTCGACATGCGCGCCTTCGTGTACGAGGACCCGGCCCGCGGATCCGCCGCCGAGATCCCGATCCCCGACGACCTCCAGGATCTCGCCCAGGAGTACCGCGAGAAGCTCATGGACGAGGTCGCCGAGGTGTCCGACACGCTCATGGAGCGGTACCTCGACGGCGAGGAGATCACGCACGAGGAGATCGTGGGCGCCCTCAAGGAGGGGACCAACCACGGCGGGATCTTCCCCGTGGTCTGCGCCGTGGCGACCCGCAACCTCGGCACCAACCGCCTCCTCGACGCGATCGTCGAGGACCTGCCCTCCCCGGTGAAGCACGGCGGCCTGAGCGTCGCGGCCGGCGAGGAGACCGTGGTCCTGCAGGCCCGGCCCGACGAGGAGCTGTTCGCCTACGTGTTCAAGACCAAGGCGGATCCGTTCGCCGGTCGGATCAGCTACTTCCGCGTGTACCAGGGGGTGCTCGAGCACGACAGCCACGTGCTGAACACGCGCTCCCACACGCGGGAGCGGATCGGGCAGCTGCTGGTGTTCGCCGGGAAGGAGAGCGGCCACACGGACGCCTTCGGGCCTGGCGACATCGGTGCGGTCGCCAAGCTGAAGGACACGAGGGCGGGGGACTGGCTCGCGAGCCGCGACGAGCCACTGGCCATGCCCAGCATCCCGCTGCCGGCGCCCGTGATGGCGTTCGCGATCGAGGCGGTGGCCAAGGGCGACGAGGACAAGATGTTCGAGGCGCTGCGCCGCCTGCAGGAGGAGGACCCGACGATCGACCTGCACCGCGACGCCCAGACCGGCGAGCAGATCGTCGCCGGTCTGTCGCAGATGCACGTCGAGGTCGTCATGGACCGCATGCGCTCGCGCTTCGGCATCGAGGTGGCGTTGAAGCCGCCGCGGGTGCCCTACCAGGAGACCGTGCGCGGAACCGCCAAGGGGCACGGTCGCCACAAGAAGCAGACCGGCGGCCGCGGCCAGTTCGGTGACTGCCACATCACGATCGAGCCGCTGCACGAAGGCTCCTTCGAGTTCGTGGACGAGATCCGCGGCGGCGTGATCCCGAGCGGCTTCATCCCGGCGGTGGAGCGGGGGTGTCTCGACGCCCTCGCGCACGGCCCGGTGGCCGGGTTCCCGGTCAAGGGCGTACGCGTCCGACTGCAGGACGGCAGCTACCACACCGTGGATTCCTCCGAGCACGCGTTCCGGGCCGCCGGCATGCTGGCGATGCGCGAGGCGCTCGCGGCAGCCGGGGCGGTGCTGCTGGAGCCGATCATGCTGGTCACCCTGTCGGTCCCGGAGTCGTCGGTCGGCGACGTCATCGGCGACCTCAACAGCCGCCGCGGGCGTCCCCAGGGAATGGAGCCCCAGGGTGACCTCACCGAGATCCGCGCCGAGGTGCCCATGGCCGAGGTCCTCACCTACGCGCCCGATCTGCGGTCGTTGACCGGCGGCCAGGGCGACTTCACGATGGAGTTCCTGCGCTACGAGGAGGTCCCCGCGCATCTCGCGGCCAAGGTGGCCGAGCAGGCCCTCGAGGCGCCGGAGTCGGCCCACGCCTGACGTGGGCCTCGTCACATGGACGGCCGAGGGGCGCTGCTACCCTCGGTCGCCGCGTGACCCGTAAGACGATCTCGACATCCCAGGCCTCCGTAGCGTGCGACGTGTGCGGCCGCACGTTGCTGCGTGGCGAGCACTCCGACGTGTTCCTGCACGGGGGGACCCGGCGCATGGTGTGCGAGTTGTGCACCAGCCGGGCCGTCCACGAGGGCTGGATCCGTGAAGGCCTGGACTCCGCTCTGGGACGCGCCCCGCGGGAGGGCGCCGCGAAGGGCCTGTTCACCCGTCTGCGGACGCGTCGGGAGGCTCCCGGAGGCAACGGGCGCCGGTCCCGGCTGCAGGACGAGGAGTTCGAGGACGAGTTCGAGCCCGCGCCCGGCGGTGCGGGGCGCGCGAACCGCTGGACGGACGACGACGCCTTCGTCGCGGCACCCGTCACTCCGGTGCCCGAACCCGAGCCGGAGCCGGAGCCCGAGCCGGAGTCCGCCTCCTCGTCCTCTGGGTCCTTCGCCGAGTCCTTCCACGAGCCGCGTGGGGTCCACGCCGTCCCGACGAACGCCGAGCTCAAGATCGCCCGCGCTCTCGAGGTCTTCAACGCCAGCCAGCACCCACGCACGGTCGCCGGCGTGGCCCGGTCGCTGGGTGCGCCGATCGTCAGCGCGCGCCCCTCGGCGACCGAGGGCAGCATCGTGTCCGTGGTCGTCGGATGGGAACTGAGCTGGTACCGCTACGAGATCGATCTCGGCGACGAGGCCGCCGGCGTCCGGGTGATCGGGCAGGGCGCGGAACTCGACGACTTGACCGCTGAGGAACGTACCCCCAACGCCGCCGCCGACGATGCCGGTGAGTTGCACCGCGTCGCCGGCGTCGCGTAGGTTGAGAAGGCGATGACCGTCCCGATGGGAACCCGATGATCTACTGCGTGGTGCCCGAGGCACTGGCCGATGAGCTCCTCGACAAGCTGACCGCCTACTACGCGGACGACGACAACGTGAAGGTCATCGTCGACCGGCGCAAGTCCGAGCGGCGCGGCCGGGGGAGCAGCGCGCCGGAGGACTCGGCCCGTACCGTGCG
>NZ_JBFIGP010000053.1:0-17385 GCF_041602235.1 Paraconexibacter sp. | reverse complement strand
CACCCCGGTGGCGGACATCGCCAGGGCGAGGCGGTCGGGATCGTCCGGCCAGGTCGCGATGGTGTGCAGGGCCAGGCCGCCGCCACCGGGATGCCACTGTGGTCGCGTCGGGTGCTCCCACAGGGCCCGGTTCAGGCTCCAGGACGCTCCGTCGTCGTGGCTCTCGAACAGGACACCCGGGTCGCCGCCGGCGTACAGCGTCCCGGGAGCCTCCCCCGGCACGATCACCCAGATCCGCTCGAGCGCGAGGTCTCCGCCCTCCGGGAGCGCCAGACCCGCCGCCTGCTGCCAGTCACCCCCCGGGTCGTCCGTGAAGAAGATCTTCGGGCCGTAGAACGGCGACGTGACCGCGGCGAACACCCGACCGCTGCGGCGATCGCGGACCGCGTACTCCACCGGCTCGCCCGCGAACGCCCGGGCCGTCACCGCGAACCCGGACCTCGGCGTCCCGTCGAGCACGAACAGGCCCTTCTTGGTTCCCACGAGCACTTCCGTCATCGGGTCCCTCCGGAGATCGCGGGGAGCACGTCGACCGTGTCGTCCTCGGCCAGCGCGGTGTCCTCCGTACCCCGCTCGCCGTTGACGAACACGGTGATGTGTCGCCGGATGTGTCCGCGTTCGTCGAGGATCCAGCCGCTCAGGGCATCCCGGTCGTCCTCGAGCCGTCGCAGCAGGTCGGCCACGGTTCGCCCAGCGACCTCGTGGTGCGCGAGGTCACCGGCCCGGCTCCTCAGCGCTCCGCGCAGGCGAACGGTCGGCATGCACCGACCTTAGACGAGATGCGACGACACGCGCAGGAGACCGGCCGCCACTCCAGCGGATGGCAGCGGGACCGCGGCGGCGGTGCCGGGACGCGGTTCCGTCCGCCCCTACGGTCGGTCCAACCGCAGGCCACCCACTCCTGCCGTCCGGTCCCTTCCCGGGGCCCCGACGTACACCGACCATCCGAGCATGGACATCGCGCGACTCGCGGACCCCGACCCCTCATCGCTCGCGGCCCGTGTGGCCCGGATCACTGCCGGACTGGCGGGCGGGTACGTCGTCCTGCAGGCGACCCTCTGGTACACCGGCCGCCCCCCGGTCTACACGGCAGTGGTCAAGGAGCAGTAGTCCCGGCGCCATCGCGCAGCGCGGCGGCGATCCGCGACCACAGCAGCAGGTCGGGGTGCTCGCCGGCCAGGGAGACGCGGTCGGCGAGCCCGCCCAGCCGACCGGCGATGTCGGCGGCGAGCGCAGCAGGGTCCTCCCCGCGCACCGCGAACAGCCCCAGGACGTCGTCGTCGATCAGGGCCGGCATCTCCGCCCAGCGCCCGTCGCGACTCCGTGCGTGCAGAGCCTCGAAGAGGGTCTCGAGACCGTGATGGTCCAGGACGTGCCGGTACCCCGGCGTCGAGCCGTAGAACGCGACACGTCGCCGCACCGCTTCCCATTCCTCGTCGTTGGTGGCGACGAAGATCCCGGCGGTGATCTCGATGTCGGACCGGGTCCGCCCCGCGGTCTCCAGTCCGCGCTGGACCGCCGGCAGCGTCACCTCGCGCAGGACGTCGACCGTCTGGAAGGCATGGCCGAGGAGCCCGTCCGCCACCTCGCCCACGACCTCCAGCATCCGTTCACGCACCGCCGCGAGCAGGATCGGGGGCGCACCGTGCGGCTGGGCCTGCGGGCGGAAGTTGGGCGGCATCAGCGTGTGCGTCCAGAACTCGCCCTCGAACCGCAACTCCTCGCCGGTCTCCCATGCGGCGAAGATCGCCTTCAGCGCGAGGGTGTGCTCCCGCATCCGCGCGGCGGGCCGCTCGAACGACGCCCCGTACCGCCGTTCGACGTGCGCACGCACCTGGGAGCCGAGCCCGAGCGCGAACCGGCCCTCGCTCAGCGTCTGGAGATCCCACGCCGTGTACGCGACGTCCATCGGCGTGCGGGGCAGCGCCAGCGCGATACCCGTGGCGATGCGCGCACGACTGGTGGCGGTGGCGGCGAGCGCGGCGGCGAGGAACGGATTGCCGGTGGACTCGGTGACGCCGACCGCGTCGAACCCGAGGTCCTCGGCCCTTCGGGCCGCCGTTGCCACCTCGGTGATCGGCAGGGCGCGCAAGGTCAGGTCGACGTCCATCGCTGGAGCATCGCCGATCGGCGCCGCGGACCTCTAGGCTGCGGTGGTGTCGCGGCGCGTCGTCCTCCTCACGGTCACGGCGGCGCAGGCCGTCTCGGTGGCGTCGGCGAGCGTCGTCGCCGTCGCCCTCCCCGACCTCGGCCGCGACCTGCAGGCGACGGCCGCGGAGCAGCAGTGGGTCGTCGACGCGTTCGTCATCGTGTTCGCGTCACTGCTCGTGGCCGGTGGCGTGCTCGGCGACCGACGCGGTCGCCGCACCACGTTCCTCGGCGGGCTGGCCCTGTTCGGGGCGGGGTCGCTGTGGTGCGCCGTGGCCCCGGACATCGCCACGCTGCTGGCCGGGCGCGTCGTGCAGGGCATCGGTCCCGCGCTGCTCCTGCCCGCGTCGCTGGCGATCGTGACGACCGTGTTCCCCGACCCGGGTGAGCGCGCGAAGGCCATCGGGGTGTGGGCCACCGGGTCCGGGCTGGGCCTCGCCACGGGCCCCACGGTGGGCGGGGTGCTGGTCGAGGTCCTCGGCTGGCGCGCGGTCTTCGCCGTGAACGTGCCGCTCGCCGCCCTGCTGATCCTCGCCGGCATCCGCTCGATCCCGCATTTGCGCCCGTTGCCCTCGCCGCACCGCTTCGACCTCGAGGGGGCGCTGCTGCTCACGGGCGGGGTCGCGGCACTGTGCTTCACGATCATCGAGGGGCGCGGCCTGGGCTGGACGTCCCCCGCGATCGTGGGGTCCGCGGCACTCACGAGCATCCTCTTCACCGGCTTCGTCCGCTGGGAGCGGTCCCGGCCGGACCCGCTCGTCGACCCGGGGCTCCTCCGGCTCCCGACGTTCGCGGCCGCGAACATCGCGGGAGCGGTCGTGTTCTTCGCCCTGATCGGCTCCACGGTGTACTTCTCGATCTTCTTCCAGCAGGTGCAGGGCCGCAGCGCGCTCGAGACCGGGTTCTGCATGCTGCCGCTGGGCGCCGCGGTCATGCTCTGCGCGCCCGTCGCGGGACGGCTGACGGGACGGACGGGCCCGCGCCCTCCGATGCTGGTGGGCCTCGTGATCGCGGCGGTCGCGACGTTGGCGATGGTGCGCCTGGACCCCGAGATCCCGTACGACGCGGTCTGGTGGAACGTCGCGCTCATCGGCGTCGGTATCGGCACCGCGCTCCCGCCGATGACCGTGACCGCGCTCGGCTCGATCGCTGCGGCTCGCACCGGCATGGCGTCCGCCGTGCACAACGCCAGCCGGCAGGTCGGGCAGACGCTCGGCGTCGCCGTCCTGGGGACGATCATCGCGGCCCACTCCGGTGACGCGGCCGACGGCGGACGACGGCTGGCGGGGGCCGCCGCCGAGGACTGGATGCGAGGCCTGCACGTCGCGCTGGTCGTGGCCGCGTCGCTGCTCGTGGCCGTCGCGTTCGTCGTGATGGCGCTGGTACCGCGAAGCGGCGGAGCGCCGCTGGTCGGCACGGCCGGCACGGGAGGAGATCAGCCGGCGGGTTGAGCGCGTTCGCGGGGACGGCGCCCGGGATCCGCGCGGGACCGCCGGCGGCGGATGCTCGACCGGTGCCGCAGACCACACGGCGTGCCGACGGCCGGGCGAACTAGGGTTGGCCTCGTGGCGCCGATCACCCGCACCTATCGCTTCGCGATGGCCGCATGCTCCCCCGCCGTCAGGAGCTGGGGGCGCCTGGAGGTCGTCGGCCAGGACCTCCTTCCCTCCGAGGGCCCGCTGCTCATCGCCGGGAACCACGACAGCTACTGGGACCCGGTCGCGATCGGCATCGCCGGCATGCCCCGTCGGCAGATCTGCGCGCTCGCCAAGCGATCGCTGTGGAAGCCCGGCCTCGGCCTGATCCTCGACGGCATGGGCCAGATCCCGATCGAGCGCGGCAAGGGCGACCTCGCGGCGATGGCGACGGCGATCGAACGCCTGCGCGACGGCGCGTGCATCGGCGTGTTCCCCGAGGGCACCCGCAGCCTGGGACGTGAGCTTCGTGCGCGCAGCGGCATCGGCCGGCTCGCCGCCGAGGTCCCCGAGGCCGAGATCGTGTGCGCGCGGGTCATGGGCACCGTGGACATCCCCCGGTTCCCCAGGTCGAGGCCGCGCGTCAGCGTGGAGTTCTTCAGGCCCGCCGGAGGGGGGCTGCGGTCGGATGAGAGCCCAGCGGAGTTCGCCGCTCGCCTCGTCGCCGAGATCCGCGAGGCCGCGCCTCGAGTGCGGGCGGGCCGCAGGCCACGGCCCGCGCAGGACGACTGATTCGCGATCTCACCGCCCGGCCCGGCTGCTGGGCACCGCGAGTGGCTACCAGTCGGGCGTGTAGCCGGTCCGCAGCTCCTTGCCGGTCCTGCGCCAGTCCGGCTCGCGGTCGAACTTCTTCTCGAGGTTGAGCTTGCGGAAGAAGCGGAAGACCGGCCCGTAGGTGAAGCGCTGGAAGTTGGCCGCCGTCGCCCCCCAGACGTCGGGGTCGTGGAACGGGACGTAGCGATCCGGGAAGCCCGGCATCGTGCACCCGATGCAGATGCCGCCGACGTTCGGGCACCCGCCGACGCCGCCCATCCACCCCCGCAACGGGACGTTGCACTTCACCACCGGTCCCTTGCACCCGAGCTGCACGAGACACCGCTGATCGTCCCCGTGCGTAGTAGCGAACTTGCCCTGCTCGGTGAAGCCCGCCCGGTTGCAGCCCTCGCGGGTCGTCCGACCGAACATCTCGACCGGGCGCAGCTGCTCGTCGAGCTCGGGAGCGGGGCCGCGACCGGCCACGTACCAGACGAGCTGCAGCAGGATCTGCGTGATGTTGTCCGGCTGGGAGGGACATCCCGGCAGGCAGACGATCGGCAGGCCGCCGCGCGTTCGGCGCTTCCATCCGAGGTAGTCGGGCACCCCCATCGCGCCGGTGGGGTTGCCGCGCATCGCCGGGATGCCGCCGTAGGTCGCGCACGTCCCGACCGCCAGGATCGCGGACGCCTTGGGGGCGAGGCGATCGATCCACTCGTTGACCGTGATCGGCTGGCCGTCGAACGGGTTGACGCCGAACCCGCTCCAGTAGCCGTCGCCGTTGATCTCCTCGTTGCCGACGGCGCCCTCCACGACCAGGATGTACGGGAATGCCAGGCCGTTCTCGGCGTCGAGGAAGTGCTGGATGAAGTCCTCGCCGCTCTCGACCGCGAGCATGTGGTTGTGGAACGCGACCGTCGGGAGTCCGGGGATCGAGCCCAGCAGGATGTCCTCGATGCTGGGGTTCGTGGCGCCGGTCATCGCGACGGACTCCCCGTCGCAGCCCAGGCCACCCGTCACCCAGAGGACGTGGACCGTCATCTCCTCGTCGCGACCGTGGTGCGCTGTCGTCTCAGCCGTGCTCATGCCCAGTCCTCCCGAGGTCGTCGACCGCCACGCCCGCACGATCGTACGCCGGTTCCGGGTGTCCGATGAAGAAGCCCTGCGCGTGGCTGACGCCGTAGCGCGTGACCATGTCCAGGGTCTGCTGGTCGCCGACGAACTCGGCGGTGGTCCGGAGCCCGAGGTTGCGCCCGATCTCCGCGACGTTGCGCACGATCACCTGGTCGGTGGTGCTGTGCGGCAGGTCCTTGATGTAGTCGCCGTCGATCTTCAGCCAGTCCAGTGGCAGATGCTTGAGGTGGAAGAAGGAGGCGAAGCCCGACCCGAAGTCGTCGAGGGCGAAGGTGCAGCCGAGCTCGCGCAGCGGGGCCGCGAACTCGCGCGCGGCCTCCATGTTGGCGATGGCCGCGGTCTCCGTGACCTCGAAGACGAGGAGCCGCGGGTCGATCCCCGACGTCTCGACGCGCCGGGCGAGGATCCTGGGGAGCCCGGGATCGGCGAGGGTCCGTGCCGAGAGGTTGACCGCGTAGGACATCGGCACGCCCGGAGCGCCGACGCGTGACTGCTCGACGATCAGCTCCAGGGCGCGCTCGACCATGAAGCGGTCGATCTGCACGATCATGCCCGTCCGCTCGGCGGTCGGGAGGAAGTTGCTCGGCGCGATCGGCTGGCCGGCCTCGTTCAGCACGCGCACGAGCAGCTCGTACTGCGTCACGTAGCCCAGCATCGTGTCGAGGATGGGCTGGCGGTAGGGCACGAGCGCGTCGGCGTCGAGGATCTCGCGCAGGCGTTGGGTCCAGGAGGCACGCACCTGCCGCTTGACGACCTCCCCGTGCCCCGGGCGATGGACGATCACCCGGTCGCGTCCCTGATCCTTGGCCGCGTACAGGGACACGTCCGCGGCGAGCATGACGTCCTCCGGGAGCGCGCCTTCGCCGAACCCGGCGATCCCCGCGCTGCAGCTCACGCCGACGCGCTTGCTCCCGACCACCATGACTCCCTCGCGGATCGTCTGCAGCAGCTCCTCCGTGAGCGCGGTCGCCTGGACGATGTCGGTGTGCGGGAGGATCACGGCGAACTCGTCGCCACCGAGCCGGGCGATGATGTCGGTGTTGCGCAGGCGGGCCCGCAGCAGCGTCGCGACCCGGCGCAGCAGCTCGTCCCCGCACGGGTGGCCCAGGGTGTCGTTGATGTCCTTGAGGCTGTCGATGTCGAGCAGCAGCAGCGCGCCCTCGGTCCCGTAGCGCGACCCGATCGCGACCTCGCGCTCGAAGTTCTGCTCGAAGCAACGGCGGTTCAGCAGGCCGGTCAGCACGTCGTGCTCGGCGAGGTGGCGGAGCTGGGCCTCCGCGTCCTTGCGCTCGGTGACGTCACGGATCGCGCTCATGACCAGCGTGCCCTCGTCGGTCTCCATGGGGCTGAGGCTGACCTCGACGGGGAACTCGGTGCCGTCCTTGCGACGGCCGCGCAGCTCGAGGTCGTGCCCCATCGCCCGCCGCGTGGCGTTCTTCATGTAGCCCTTGTGGTGCTGGCGGTGGCGCGCTCGGGAGTCCTCGGGCACGAGGTCGTGGACGCTCTGGCCGATGAGCTCCTCGCGGCGGTAGCCGAACAGCTTCTCGGTCTGCGCGTTGACCAGGGCGATGTGCCCGCGGGAGTCCACGAGGACCATCGCGTCGGGGGCGCTCTCCAGGAGCGCCCGGAACTTCCGCTCGGAGCCGGACAGCAGCCGGTCGCGACGCATGATGTACATCGCAGCCCGGTAGTAGGCGTGACTGACGGTGTAGACCACCCAACGCAGGATCTCCCCGAGGGTTGCCATCCGCCGAACGATGTCACCCGGAGCGGGGGCCGACCACCGATCATTCGTCCTGTGCGGAGCCCCAGAAGTGGCGACTACGTGACACACATCACATAGTCCGTTGCTTCAGGCAACTCACAGGCGTACGCTGCGGGCATGCCCGTTCTCGTTCCCCTCCCCAGCGGCGAGCGCATCATGGTCCGGCCCCTCGGCGCGGCGGACCGCGACGCGTACGTCGCCGCCCTGGACGGCCTCTCGGCCCACAGCCGCTACCTGCGGTTCGCGGCGCCGAAGCCGCGCTTCACCCGTCGGGAGATCGACTACCTGACCGACGTCGACGGCGTGAACCACGTCGCGCTGGTCGCGATGGGCGCGCCCGGCTGCCAAGGCATCGCCGTCGCGCGCTACGTGCGCACGGACGACGGTGCGGCCGAGGTCGCCGTCGCGGTGGTCGACGCTTGGCAGGGCCGCGGTGTCGGCGGAACCCTGACCACCCTGCTGCTCGACCACGCGCGCGAGGCCGGCGTGCACGCCCTCGACGCCCACGTCCTCACCGAGAACCACGCGTCGCTCGCGCTGCTGCATCGCTTCGGCTTCCGTCCCACGGGCTCCGACGGGCTGCAGCGCAGCTACCGCCTCCGGCTCGACGCCGCGCACGACGGCCTCGGCGTCGTCGCCGCGTAGCCGGAACCGACGGCGAAACGGCGAGGGCCCCGCGATCGCGGGGCCCTCGGGTACGACCGGAACGCGCGACCGCCTCAGGCGGTGGCGGCCACCTGCTCGTCGGCGTAGATCTCGCCGCTCTCGGCCTTCGCCACCAGCGAGGCCGGCGGCTGGAAGCGGTCGCCGTACTGCGCGGCGAGCTCACGCGAGCGCGCGACGAAGCCGGCGACCCCGCCGTCGTAGCCGTTGATGTACTGGAGCACGCCGCCCGTCCAGGCGGGGAAGCCGATACCCATGATCGAGCCGATGTTGGCGTCGGACACGGTCTCGAGCACACCCTCGTCGAGGCACTTGACGGTCTCCAGGGCCTCCGCGAAGAGCATCCGCTCCTCGAGGTCCTTCAGCGAGATCGTCATCGGGTCGACGGTGACCGGGAACAGCTCGGTCAGGCCCTTCCACAGGCCGGTGCGCTTGCCGTCCTCGCCGTACTCGTAGAACCCGGCGCCCCGGACGCGAGCCGGACGGCCCGCCTCGATCATCTTGTCGATGACGTCGAACGCCGGGTGGCTCACGGGCTCCTTGCCCTCGGCGACCAGCGCGTCGTTGCCCGCCTTGCGGATGCGCACCATGAGCTCCATGTTGAGCTCGTCGGTGAGCTGCAGGACCGGCGCGGGGTAGCCCGCCTGCGAGGACGCCTGCTCGATCGACTGGGCGGGAATGCCCTCGGCGACCATCGCGATGCCCTCGTTGATGAACGTGCCGATGACGCGCGAGGTGAAGAACCCACGTGAGTCGTTGACGACGATCGGGGTCTTCTTGATCTGCTTGGACACGTCCAGCGCCCGGTACAGCGTCTCGTCGCTGGTCCGCTCGCCCTTGATGATCTCCAGCAGCGGCATCTTGTCCACCGGGCTGAAGAAGTGCAGGCCGATGAAGTCCTCGGGGCGCGAGACGTACTCGGCCAGCGAGGTGATCGGCAGCGTGGACGTGTTGGAGCCCAGCAGCGCGTCGGGCTTCAGGAACGGCTCGATCTCCGCGAAGACCTTCTCCTTGACGGACGGGTCCTCGAAGACCGCCTCGATGACGAGGTCGGCGTCCTGCGCCAGCGACGGATCGTCGGTCGGGGTGATCCGCGCGAGCAGGGCGTCGCCCTTCTCCTGCGTGGTCTTGCCCTTCTCGATGCCCTTGGCGACGAGCTTCTCGCTGTAGCCCTTGCCCTTGTCGGCCGCCTCCTGCGAGACGTCCTTGAGCACGACCTCGATGCCGCTCTTGGCGCACACGTAGGCGATCGCGGCGCCCATCATGCCGGCGCCGAGGACGACGACCTTCTTGGACGCGAACGTCTCGATGTCGTCCGGGCGGCCGCGCTTGCCGTTGACCGCGTTCATGTCGAAGAAGAACGCCTGGATCATGTTCTTCGCGACCTGACCGGTGGCCAGCGACGTGAAGTAGCGACCCTCGATCGCCAGCGCGTTGTCGACGTCGACCTGCGCGCCCTCGACCGCCGCGGCCATGATCGCCTTCGGGGCCGGGTAGTTCGCGCCCTTGAGCTGCTTGCGCAGGTTGGCCGGGAACGCCGGCAGGTTCTGCGCCAGGGCCGGGGTGCTCGGCTTGCCACCCGGGATCTTGTAGCCCTTGACGTCGAACGGCTGCTGGGACTCGGGGTTGGCCTCGATGAACGCCTTCGCGGCCGGGATCAGGGCCTCCGGCGAGTCGACGAGCTCGCTGATCAGGCCCATCTCGAGCGCCTTGTCCGGGCGCACGCGCTGGCCCTGCAGCAGCAGGCCCATCAGCGCGTTCACGATCCCGAGCATGCGGACCGACCGCACGACGCCACCGGCGCCGGGCAGCAGCCCGAGCTGGACCTCGGGGAAGCCGAGCTGGATCTTCGGGTCGTTCACGACGACACGGTGGTGGGCGATCAGGCAGATCTCCAGACCGCCGCCCAGGGCCGCACCGTTGACGGCCGCGACCACGGGCTTGCCGAGCGTCTCGAGGCGGCGCATGTCGGCCTTGAGATCCTCGACACCCGCGGAGAACTCCGCGGCGTCGCCGGGTCCGACCCGCTTGAGGTCGTTGAGGTCGCCGCCGGCGAAGAAGGTCTTCTTCGCCGAGGTGATGATGACGCCCTTGACGCCGTCCTTCTCGGACTCGAGCCGGTTCACGACCTCCTTGAAGGAGGCCATGAAGTCGGCGTTCATCGTGTTCGCGGACTGGTTGGGGTCGTCGAGGACGAGGTTGACGATGCCGTCGGCGTCCTGCTCGTAGCGAATCGTGCTCATGACTAGAGGGCCTCCACGACCGTCGCGATGCCCATGCCGCCACCCACGCAGAGGGTGCAGAGGCCGTACTTGCCGCCGGTGCGGTGCAGCTCGTCGATGATCGTGTTGAGGATCATCGCGCCGGTCGCGCCGAGCGGGTGCCCCATGGCGATCGCGCCGCCGTTGACGTTGACCTTGTCCATGTCGACGTCGAGGTCCTTCACCAGGCGCAGGGCCACGGCCGCGAACGCCTCGTTGATCTCGATGAGGTCCATGTCCTCGGCCTTCAGGCCCGCCTTGGCGAGGGCCTTCTTGCTGGCCGGGCCGGGGCCCGTCAGCATGATCGTCGGGTCCGCGCCGGAGAGGGCGGTCGACACGATGCGGGCCTTCGGCGTCATCCCGTTGCGCTCACCGGCCTTCTCCGAGCCGATCGTGACGAGCGCGGCGCCGTCCACGATGCCCGACGAGTTGCCGGCGTGGTGGACGTGGTTGATCTTCTCGATCCAGTGGTACTTCTGGAGCGCGACGGCGTCGAAGCCGCCCATCTCCCCCATCATCGCGAACGACGGCTTCAGGCCCGAGAGCGACTCGACCGTGGTGCCGGGGCGGATGAACTCGTCCTTGTCCAGGACGACCTGGTCGTTGAGGTCCCGCACCGGGATGACGGAGTTGTCGAAGTAGCCGTTGGCCTGGGCGTTGGCGGCGCGCTCCTGGGAGCGGGCGGCGAACGCGTCGACGTCCTCGCGGGTCCAGCCCTCGACCGTGGCGATCAGGTCGGCGCCGATGCCCTGCGGGACGAAGCCGGTGTCGAAGTTCGTCTCGGGATCCATGGCCCAGGCGCCGCCGTCGGAACCCATCGGGACGCGGGACATCGACTCGACGCCGCCGGCGAAGACGAGGTCCTCCCAGCCGGAGGCGACCTTCTGCGCCGCGGCGTTCACGGCCTCGAGGCCGGAGGCGCAGAAGCGGTTGAGCTGCACGCCGGCGACGGTGTCCGGCAGGCCGGCCTTGATGGCGGCGGTCTTGGCGATGTCGCCACCCTGGTCGCCGATCGGGGAGACGCAGCCCAGGACCACGTCCTCGACCTCGTTCGGATCGAGCTGGTCGTTGCGGGACAGGGTCTCGTGGATCAGGCCGACCACGAGGTCGACGGGCTTCACGTTGTGCAGGGACCCGTTGAACTTGCCCTTGCCACGCGGCGTGCGGATGGCGTCGTAGACGAACGCTTCGGTGCTGCTCATGGGGGTGTGAACTCCTCGAGGTAGCTCTCTGACACGGACAGGTAGGGACCCGACGTCCGTAGAACCGCCGACGACATCGGAATCGGCGGCGACGGGATCGTAGCGCGTTGTTGGCAGAGTGCCAGTACCAGCCCGCCGACGGACCTCAAGTCGTCGGCGGGAACGGCCGACAACAGGGGGGAACGCCGCGCCGGCCCGTTCCCCCGCTCCCCGAGCCGAGTTGGCGTGTCGACCATGGCTCACTTCGACGATCTCCGCTTCTACCAGCAGCTGTTCGACGCCTCCGCGGACGCCGTGGTCGTGGTCGACGACCACGGCGTCATCCGGCTGCAGAACCACCAGGTCAGCGCGCTCTTCGGCTGGCAGCCCGGGGATCTCGTCGGCCGCCCGGTCGAGATCCTCGTCCCGGCGGGCCTCAAGCGCCGGCACGCCGACCTGCGAGCCGAGTACGAGCGGCACCCGACCGGTCGGGCCATGGAGTCCGGGGCCCACCTGCACGCCGTCCGCGCGGACGGGAGCGAGTTCCCGGTCGACGTGAGCCTCACCCCGATCGAGACGGACGGCCACGTGATGGTCGCGGCGGCCGTCCGCGACGCCACGGCACGCACCGCCGCCGAGGCGCGCATCGTCGAGAGCGAGCAGCAACTGCGCACGAGCCTCGACAGCATGCTGGACGGGTTCGTGATCGCCCGCGCCGTCCGTGACGGCACCGCGATCGTGGACTTCGAGTGGGCCTACGTCAACGACGTGGGCGTCGAGGCGTTCGGCATCGACCGGGACGCCATGCTCGGCACCCGCATGCTCGAGGTCATCCCCATGACCCGGTCCAGGGGGTTCCCCGAGTGCCGGGACGTCGTCGAGACGGGGGTCCCGTGGTCCGCCACGGAGATGGCCTACGACGACGACGGGTTGAGCGGGGCCTACGACATCCGCGTGTGGAGGCTGGGCGACGGGTTCGCGGCGACCTGGCGCAACGTCACCGACCGCGCCCGCGCCGAGCAGGAGCTCAGGGTCAGCGAGGAGCGCTTCCGCGCGTCGGTGGACCACCTGCACGACGCGCTCGCGGTGTTCAGCAGCATCCGCGACGAGCACGGCGGCATCACGGACTTCCGCTGGGAGTACGCGAACCTCACCGCCGCATCGATGGCGGGCCGCACCCAGGCCGACATCGAAGGCCGCACGCTGCTCGACGTCCTCCCCGAGCACGGACCCAGCGGCCTGATCGACGCGTACCGCCGGGTCGTCGAGACGGGCGAGCCCTGGGTGCAGCCCACGCTCTGGTACGAGGCGGACTGGGCCGACGGGACCCACGCGCGACGCGCGTTCGACGTGCGGGTCACCAAGGTGCACGACGGGATCGTCGTCGTCACGCGCGAGGTCACGGCGGAGCGCGAGCACGAGCAGCGGCTCGAGCGTCAGCGAACCGAGCTCGAGCGCACGAACGCCGAGATCCTCGAGCTGAACGAGCTCGGCGACCTGCTCGCGAGCTGCGTCGCGGTGGACGAGGCCTACGCGGTCACGGCGCGGGCCGCCGGACACCTCCTGCCCCGCACCCACGGACTGATCTCCACGCTCCCCCACGAGGGAGGGTCGCTGGAGGTGGCGGCGATCTGGGGCTCGGCCACCCCCGTCCCCCCGCCGTTCGCCGCGACCGACTGCTGGGCCCTGCGCCGCGGACAGCCCCACGTCTCCGGATCGCAAGCGCCGCGCTGCCCCCAC
The DNA here is from genome assembly GCF_041602235.1 of Paraconexibacter sp. GTDB lineage: Bacteria > Actinomycetota > Thermoleophilia > Solirubrobacterales > Solirubrobacteraceae > Paraconexibacter. The sequence continues at coordinate 4,265 of NZ_JBFIGP010000053.1, read as the reverse complement.
CTGCTCGACTCACCGGTCAGCCGCTGCCTCTGCGTACCCATGATCGGCCAGGGCGAGACGATCGGCGTCCTGCACGTGCTGTCCGACGAGCAGGTGCCGGACGCCGAGCCGGCCCAGGCCTACGCGGACCGGGTCGCCCCGCTGGCCACGACGATCGCCCGCCAGGTCGCGCTCGCCGCGCGCAACCTGCAGCTCCGCGACCGGCTGCGGGACCTGTCGATCCGCGACCCGCTGACCGGTCTGTTCAACCGGCGGTACATGGAGGAGACGCTGCACCGCGAGATCGCCCGGGCCGGACGCACCCACGGCCACCTGGCCGTGCTCCAGGCCGACCTCGACCACTTCAAGGAGTGCAACGACGCGCACGGCCACGCGGCCGGCGACGCGGTCCTCCACGCGGTCGCCGTCGAGCTGCAGAGCACCTTCCGGGCCTCCGACGTGATCTGCCGGTTCGGCGGCGAGGAGTTCACGGTCATCCTGCCCGACTGCGACACGGAATCGGCCCTCATCCAGGCCGAGGCGCTGCGGCGCCGCGTCGGCGCGCTGGTCGTCCGGCACGAGCGCGTCGCGATAGGAGGTCAGACGATCTCCATCGGGGTCGCCTCGTATCCCGCGCATGCGACGAACGCCGGGGATCTCGTCAACGCCGCCGACGCGGCGCTCTACGTCGCCAAGGATGAGGGCCGCGACCGGGTCGTCCTCGCGAACGACCGGGCGCGCGAGGGCCGGCGCAGCCGCACGGCCTGAGCACGCGAGGACCCACCGCCCGCGCGACCTTGGCGGGAACACTCGGCCTGGTGCGGGAGTGCCCGCCAAGTTCGGCCGCGCCGCGAGGGCTAGGAGGCCAGCGACGCCTCCAGCGTGATCTCGGGCACGGCGGCCAGCGCCTTGCTCACCGGGCAGCCGACCTTCGCCGCCTCGGCGTGCTCGACGAACGTCGCCTCGTCGAGCCCGGGCACCCGCCCGACGGTGCTCAGCGCGATCCGCGTGATGGCCGGGCCGTCGTCGAGGATCTTGAGCGTGACCTTCGCGGTCGTCTCGACGCTCTCCGGGGTGTGCCCGGCCTCGGCGAGCAGGTTCGAGAGCGCCATGGAGAAGCACGCGGCGTGGGCGGCGCCGATGAGCTGCTCGGGGTTGGCGCCGTCACCGTCCTCGAAGCGCGACGTGAACGAGTAGCTGCCCCCGATCGAGTCACCGGCCTTGAACGTCCCGCTGCCTCCCTTGAGGTCACCCTGCCACTGCGCTGTTCCGACCGACGGCATCTCGTCTCCTCTGCGTTGGATGTCTGCTGTCAGCGTGCCCGCCCAGGCCACGCCGCATGCATCCTCTCCTACGCGGCCGCCGCGACCGCGGATCGGCGCGGGTCAGAGCCCGGCCGGGTGGCGGACGGTGTAGCCACCGTGATCGCGGGTGTCGCGCGTCCAGCGCGACCCGGTCTGCTTGTAGGCGGTGGTGTCGAACCGCACGCCCGCGACGACCATGTACGTGTGCCCGGCGTTGGCGTAGATCGTGACCCAGCGGCCGCGGCCCGGCTTGCCGTACGAGGCGAGGTCGCCCGAGGTCACGAAGCGGTCCAGGACGCCCGCGGCGTGCAGCGCGTACCCCACCGAGCCGGAGCAGTCGTACCCGGAGGCCTTCCACGACCCGTGGCCCCCACCCCAGACGTAGGGACGATGCGCGATGCGGTTGGTCGCCTGCAGCAGACGCCGCACGCGTCGCGGCGCCCCATCGGGGACCACGACCCGTCCGGCCTCGGTGAGCCGCAGCCGGCGGGTCGGGCCGGCCTGCTCGCGACGGGCGCGGGCGCGCCGCGCGTCCTCGCGCAGCTCGTCCACGAGGGCGTCGACCGTGCCGGCGGACAGCGCGGACGCCGGGGGCGAATCCTGCGGGAGCGGGGTGAGCCCGTGCGGCACGGCGCCCAGGAGCGGCTGCGGTCCGGTTGGCAGCGGGGCCTGGGCCCCGGCGAGGCCAGGGCTCGAGATGGTCAGCGCGGCGGTCGCGCCCACGGTCGTGAGCGTGCGCACGGCAATGCGGTTGGTCGGCACGGCGAGTTCTCCTTCGGTGCCTACGGGGTGAGCTGACGGGCTCGCGCTGAAGGTGCGCTACGCCGCGCTGTGACGGCGATTCGCCCCGTGGTCCTCCGGCGCGGTCAAGGGCGCTCGGTGGTCCGGATGGGTCCCCCGTTCCCCGGCACGAGGAGCGCAGGGGATTCGGCTGGTCGGTGTGTCTGTACAAGCAGCTAGGCCGCCGCGCGGCGAGCGTTACGCCCTGCAACGTGACGCCCGTCACAGGCGCGCCGGCGGTGGACGGGACTCACCCGTCGCGCAGCACGTCCAGCAGCCGATCCACCAACGGGACCTGCCCCGACACGAGCTTCGCGCGGGCGCCGTCCGGGTCCACCCAGGCCACCCGGTCGATCTCGGGGAACTCCTGCTGACGGCCCGACCGCGGCGGCCACTCCATCGTGAACGTGCCCGGGGTCAGCGCGCCGGGATCCAGGTCGGCCTCGACCGCCCACGCGACGACCGTCTTGCCGCCGGACTGCCGCACCTCACCGAGCGGTCGCGGCGCTCCCGCCGGGACGGCGAAGCCCGTCTCCTCGCAGAACTCCCGGCGAGCCGCGTCCAGGGGGTCCTCGACCGTGGGGTCGTACTCGCCCTTGACGATCGACCATGCCCGCTCGTCCTTGCGTGCCCAGAACGGCCCGCCCATGTGCGCGATGAGCACCTCGACCTGACCGTCCGGCGCGACCCGGTAGGGCAGCAGTCCCGCACTCGTGCGTGGGCGCCGCACGGCTCCGCTCATCCTCGGAGCCTACGCGCGTAGAGCCTGCCCCACCCGTTCGAGCGCCTCGGGCGCCAGCCGTTCCTCGATGAGCGGGAACAGCTCGCGCTCCTCGAAGCGGACGTGGTCGTTCAGGCGCTCTCCGAGCGACCTCGCGGCGGTCACGTCGGGCGTGCCGGCCAGGACCGCGGCGGCGAGCCCCCGGATCTCGTGGTGCTCGGCGGTCATCTGCCGCACGCGCTCCGCCAGCGGGGGGTCGTCGGACCCCACCGCCCCGAGGACGTCGTCCTCCCGGGCGAAGTGCGCTTCCCCGACGTCATCCCAGAACGCGGCGAACCGGGCGACGGCATCCTCGACATCCGTCGCCTCCGCGCGCCGAAGCCGCAGCGCAGCCTCGAGCGCGACGTGGTGCTCGTGGGAGAGCGGGACGAGCTGCGGGCTGCGTCTCATGCCGGTATCGCCTCGCGATCGGGGGTCGGTGTCGAGACGCGGTGGACGGCGGTCAGGACGACCAGGCACGCCGCCGCGACGATCGCCATCAGGATGAATCCCAGCGCGTATCCGCCGGTCGTCTCGAAGACGACGGCCATGACCAGCGGCGGGAAGAAGCCGCCCAGGCCACCGGCGGCACCCACGACGCCCGTCACGGACCCGACCCGGTCGGGGAACCAGTGCGGGACGAGCTTGAACACGGCCCCGGTGCCGACCCCGAGCAGGAGCGCGAGGCTGAGGCACGCGATGGTCAGCGGCACCATGTACTCGTACGTGGCGGCGAGCAGCAGCGCCATCGCCCCGGTCCCCGCGAACGAGGCCCGCAGGACGCGTTCGGCGCCGAAGCGGTCGGCGAGCCATCCGCCGAGAGGCCGGCCGATGACCGCCAGCAGGGCGAACCCCGCCGCCCGCGCCCCGGCGTCGGCCTTCGTCAGCTCGTGCACGGAGGTCAGGAGCTTCGGCAGGTACAGGAACATCGCGACGAACCCGCCGAAGGACAGGAAGTAGAAGAGGGTCAGCGCGCGGGCACGCCCGCTCTCCCGCAGCAGCAGCAGCGGCACGAAGAAGGCGTGCCGGAGCCCGCCCGACGCGGGCGGAGCGGTGCGGGGTGCGTCCCGCGCCACCACCACGAAGACGACCGTCATCGCGGCGACGAGGCCGGCGGCGATCCAGAACGGGGCCTCCAGGCCCCACTCGTCGGCGATGGTGGGCGCCGTCAGCCCGCCGACCACCGTGCCCCCCATGCCCACGCCGTAGACGCCGAGCGCGAAGCCCTGACGCTCGGGCGGGAACCATGCGGACACGAACGGCACGCCGACCGCGAACGACGCCCCCGCGAATCCGAGCATGAAGCCGAACGCCAGCACCGCGCCGAAGGACTCGTGGCCGAGCGCCAACGCGATCAGCGGCAGCGGCAGGTAGGCGAGCAGCACGGTGAACACGCGCCGGCCGCCGTAGCGGTCGGTCATCGCCCCGAGCGGGACGCGCAT
>NZ_JBFIGP010000052.1:0-17451 GCF_041602235.1 Paraconexibacter sp. | reverse complement strand
TCGAGCTCGAGCTCGAGCTCGCGCAGCTGCGCGGCCGTGGCCTCGACGCGGTCGTCGTGCTGCTGCAGCGCAGCCGTGGCGTCCGCCAGCGTCTCGGCCTGCGTGGCGGCTTCGCGGACCTCGCTCGCGGCCCGTGCCGCGGTCCGCCGCAGCGCATCCGCGTCCTCGGTGCCGGCGAGCTCGCGGGCGGCGGCGAGGCGCTCGCGGAGCGCCGTGAGCGCGTCGGCGTCCTCGTCGCGGGCCGCGGTGGCCGCGGTGGCAGCCGCCTCGGCCTCCTCGAGCTGCTGCTCGTCGACGAGCCCGTCCTCGGGCGCGGGCGCGGGATCCGGGTGCTCGAGCGCACCGCACACCGCGCAGGCCTCGCCCGGCCGCAGCTGCTGCGCGAGCTCGGCGGCGAACCCGTCCAGCCGGCGGCGCTGCAGCGCGAGCAGCGCTTCGGTCGCGGTGACCGCGGCCTCGCGCAGCGCGAGCTGCTGCTGCTGGGCCGCCTGCTCGGCGGCGACGAGCTCGTCGCGGCGCCCGGCCGCCTCGGCGCGCTGCTCGGCGGCCGTGGCGGCGGCCTGCAGCCCGGGCAGCACGGACGTGGCCTCCTGCGCCCGCCTGGTGGCGTCCAGCAGCCCGGGGCGGATCTCGGTGGCGCCGCGAACCGCCTCGCGCAGCTCCTCGACCTGCCCCGCGAGCGCTCGGCGACGGTCCCCGAGCGCGTCGAGCTTCTCGGTGGCCTCCTCGACCGTCTCTTCGAGCGGCAGGAGCGACTCCGCGGCGCCCGCACTGCGACGCCGCTCGTCGGCGAGCGCCCCGAGATCCTCGGGGGACGGCGATGGGGACGGCAGGGGGACGCCGGCCGCGCGGGCGGCGACCAGGGCTCCTGCGGCGGCTGCCTCGGCGGCCTGCGCCGCGTCGCGTCGGGTGTGCCACGCGGCGAGCAGCGGCAGGGACGGGGCCGCCTGCCGTGCCAGCTGCAGCTCCTCGGCGGCCCGGTCACGGTCCGGCCGGCCCTCCGTGTGCGCTGCGAGCCGCGTCGCGGCGGTCCGCGCCTGTTCCTGCGCCTCCGCCAGCGCCTGCGCGGTGCTCAGCGCAGCTTCGGCGGCCTCGCGCGCGGCGATCGCCTGCTGCTCGGCCTCCGTGGCGGTGTCGGACTCGGCCTCGGCGACGACGGCCTGCGCGTCGATCCACTCGACGGCGCACGACGGCGCGGCGGGCCAGTCCTCCGGCGGCGCAGGCGCGTCCTCGAGCCCGGCGGGGTTGACGACCTGGGCCGCACGCGAGACGAGGTCGGAGACGGTGCGCATCGCGGACTCCGCGGCGCTGCGCGCGGCGTCGCGCTCGGTCTTGAGCCACCGCTCGACACCCTCGAAGCGGCTGACGTCGAAGAGATCCGCGAGCAGCTTCTGGCGGTCGTCGCTCCTGGCGTGCAGGAACTGCTGGAACTGGCCCTGCGGGAGCAGCACGACCTGGCAGAACTGCTGCGGGGTCATGCCCAGGAGCTCGCGGAGCTCGTGCCCGGCCTCGTCGAGCCGGTTGGAGATCACGGCCTCGGTGCCGTCCGCCTCGATCTGCCACAGCGTCACCTCCGCCTTCGCGGTGGTCGTGCCCTCGCCACGCAGGCGCGCGCGCTCCTGCTCGGGACGCCGACGGACCTTGAGGCGGCGACCGCGGAGCGTGAGCTCGAGCACGACCTCGGTGGGCGTGGCCGCGTCGGCGTGGGTCGAACGCAGGCCCTTCACCGGGCGGGTCCCGGGCACCTGTCCGTAGAGCGCGAAGGCGATCGCGTCCAGGATCGTGGACTTCCCGGCGCCGGTGCGACCGGTCAGGAGGAACAGCCCGGCGTCGTTGAGCGCGTCGAAGTCGATCCGCTCCCGCCCGGGGAACGCCAGGAACGCCTGGAGCTCGAGGCGATGCAGGCGCATCAGGCGCGCACCTCGGCGGCCCGGCGCTCGGCGAAGGCCCGGTCCAGGAGGTCCGACTCGGCCTCGCTGGCGACGGTGCCGCGGACGTCCTGGACGAACCGCTCGACCAGCTCACGATCGCTGAGGCCCTCGAGGCGCTCCGCGTAGGAGCCCTCCTCGAGCGGGCGGGCCCCCTGGGGGTCGAACTGCAACGAGACCGCGTGGGGGAACCGCGACCGCAGACGGGCCATCGTCTCGGGCGGTTGCACGGCGTCGGTGATCGTGGCCTGCACCCACGCGTCCTCGTGGATCTCGAGCTCCGGGGCCCGCAGGAGCTCGTCCAGCGTCCCGCGGAGCGTCGCGAGCGCCCGGGGCACGGGACACGGCACCAGCTCGACGGTGCTGCCGAGGCCGAGCACCTCGACGATCGCGGTGCTCTTGGCGTGGCGGGCCTCGGAGAACGACAGGGCCACCGGGGAGCCCGCGTAGCGGCCGAGGTCGCCCACGCTCTGCGGCCCGTGCAGGTGCCCGAGCGCGAGGTAGTCGACGCCGTCGAACACGGAGGCGGCCACCGACGCCGACCCGCCGACCGTGAGGTCGCGCTCGCTGTCGGACACGGCGGCGCCCGTCACGAAGGCGTGGGCCACGACCGCGCTCGGCGTCTGCGGCGACCGGTGATGCAGGTCGGCGCGGACCCGGTCCATCGCGGCTTCCAGCACGGCGCCGTGGCTGCGATCCTGGACGCCGAGCTCCGCGCGGACCACGTCGGGTTCGAGGTAGGGGACGGGGTAGACGACGCCGTCGGCGACGGGGATCGCGCAGCCCACGTCCGCGACGCGCGTGCGGACGTGCAGCCCGGCGCGGTCGAACATCCGCGCCCCGAACCCGAGGCGGTCGATCGAGTCGTGGTTGCCGCTGATGACGATCACCGGGCAGATCTCGCTCAGGCGCTCCAGGGCCTGACTCGCGAGACGGATCGCGTCCACGGGCGGGAGCGCGCGGTCGTAGACGTCTCCCGCCACGACGACGGCGTCGACCTTCGCATCGCGGGCGAGCGCGACGAGGTGATCGATCACGGCGGCGTGGGCGTCGAGCAGCGACTCACCGTGGAAGGTGCGACCCAGGTGCCAGTCGGCGGTGTGGAGCAAACGCATCATCGACGAGGATGTCGCCCGCGTCGGACGCGATCTGACGGTCGTGCACCACGTCTTGCAGACGGCCCCGCGCCGCCCCGAGATCAGGCCTCCGGGGGTGCCTCGTCCCGCGCCAGCCGGGCGCGCCACCAGCGCCACAGGCCCTCGAGCTGGTGGTGCAGCGGCTGGGCGCTGGGCTTGCGGCGCTGGATCCGACCGAGCGCCTCGTCGGGCTCGATCCCGTGCTGCACGGCCAGGATCGCCGCGGCGACCGTCGCCGAGCGCTGCCAGCCGGCCCGGCAGTGGACGTAGACGGTCTCGCCCTCCTGCAACCACGGCACGACCGTCTGCACGCCTCGCTCCAGTGCCCCCGGCAGGACGTCGCCGAAGTCCACGAGGCCGAGGCGCTCCTCCACGATGCCGCGGCGGGCGTAGGCGCGCTCGACGTCCTCGCGCTCGCCGGGCTCGTACTCCCGGTCCTCGCAGAGGTTGAGCACCCGCGTGACGCCCGTTCGCTCCACCAGCCGCCGGACGTCCTCCTCCTCGAGCGGGTAGCCGCCGGTCACGAGACCACCGTCGTCCACCACCACGAAGCCGTAGGTGTCGAACCAGTCGGACATGGCGGCAACGGTAGCGTCTGGTCGACGATGCCCCGTGAGCCGCTTGCGCAGGCCCTCGCCGATGCGGGAGGGGCCGAGGCGCCCCGCGATCACCACGCACGCCTGCGGCGGTTGGTGCGCGACGAGCTGCGTCGCGGTGTCGCAGAGCTCGCCCGGTCCCGCTCGGGGCACGACGATCCCCTGGTGGTCCCGATCGCCGCCGGGACGACCTCCACGGCGCCGGGAGCCATCGCCGTCGCCCCCGTGGACGCGGCCCTCCGCGCGGACCCCGACGCGGTCTCCGAACGCGGCTGGCTGCTGGTGGCGGCACTCGTCGGTGCGCTCGTGGACGCGGGAGCCGAGGCGCACCGGCTGCGCGTCGGCACCTGGGACGGTCACCTCGCCCTCCACCTGCCGGGCCCCGTCGACCTCGAGCTGGCGGTCATCGCGTTCGACGAGGTGCACGTGCTGGGGATCGACCGCCTGCGAGCGCACGCCCTCGCGTTCCCCTCCGGAGTCCTCGACGGGATCGAGGATCTCCGCGACCCGATCGGCCCGACCCATCCGCTGCGGGTCGCCGGTCAGGTGGCGGCGCTCGGCGGCCGTCCGGCCGACCCGGCGTCCGTGGCCGAGCACGAGGACGCCGTCCTGGCCCGGCTGGAGGCCCGGTCCCCGGACGCCTCCCGTCGCGCACCGCGTCCCCACGAGGATCCCGACCCCGCCCGGCGCGTCGCCCGCCGGATCCTGCAGCGGCTCGACGGCATGGGGAAGTGGGGTGGATACCACACCGAGTTCTCCCATCTCGCTCGGGGGTTCGCGGGCAACGACCGCGCGCTGGCCGAGTCCGTGGGGGAGGCCCTTCTGGCCGTCGGCCTCCTGAAGGAGAAGCCCAGCGTGGGGCAGCGCCACGTCTGCCTGAACCCCGGTCGGGCGGCGGACATCCGGGCGGCGATCGACCTCGGGGCCCTGCCGTCGGAGCTGGTCCTGCCATCGACCGGATGACGGTCTGACGCCGTGTCGAGTTCCGGGATGGTTGACTAGTCAGGTGAACGTTCTCGGACAGGTGACCCAGAAGCTCTTCACGGTGCGGACGCTGGTGGATGCCGGCATGGTCCGTCCGGCGAGGCCCGACCGACTGCTGCGGACCGGTCTGGCCCTCGCGAAATGGGGGCCGACGCCCGCGGCGGGCTACACCGCCAGCGCGATCCGCTACCCGGACGACGCGGCGGTCATCGACGAGCTGGGGACCCTCACGTTCGCGGAGGTGGCCCGGCGATCCAACGCCCTCGCCGACAGCCTGGCCAAGCGCGGCGTGGGCGAGGGCGACGGCGTGGCGATCATGTGCCGCAACCACCGCGGCTTCATCGACATCACGGTCGCCTGCTCGAAGCTCGGCGCCAACGCGCTGTTCCTGAACACGATGTTCGCCCGTCCGCAGATCACCGACGTGTGCGACCGCGAGGCCCCCGCGGCCGTGGTGTACGACGAGGAGTTCGCGGACCTCGTGCAGGACGCGGTCCAGGACCGGCAGCACTTCGTGGCCTGGACGGAGGACGGCAGCGACCACGCGGTCCCGTCGCTCGAGCAGCTCATCGCCGAGGGCGACGACGCCGACCGCACGCCGCCTTCGGAGAAGGGCCGCGTCGTGATCCTCACCTCCGGCACCACCGGGACCCCCAAGGGCGCCAACCGCAAGCAGCCCGAGTCCCTGGATCCTGCCGCGGCGCTGTTCTCGAAGATCCCGTTGAAGGCGCGCGAGCGCACGCACATCGCGGCGCCGATGTTCCACTCCTGGGGCTTCGCGCACTTCACGCTGGGGATGGGCCTGAGCTCCACGCTCGTCCTGCGGCGACGCTTCACCCCCGAGGGTGCGCTCGACGCGGTCGCCGAGCACGGGTGCACGGCGCTGATCGTCGTCCCCGTGATGCTCCAGCGGATGCTCGAGCTCCCGACGGACACGATCGCCAAGTACGACACCTCGACGCTGCGGGTCATCGGCGCATCGGGCTCCGCCCTCCCGGGCGAGCTGGGCCTCCGGGTGATGGATGCCTTCGGGGACGTGCTCTACAACCTCTACGGCTCCACCGAGGTGGCGTGGGCGACGATCGCCACGCCGCAGGACCTCCGCGCCGCGCCGGGCACGGCCGGGAAGCCTCCGCGCGGCACCATCGTCCGGCTCTACGACGACCAGGGGCGGCCCGTGGCGGCCGGGTCGACCGGCCGCATCTTCGTCGGTAACGAGATGCTCTTCGAGGGCTACACCGGCGGCGGCGGCAAGGACGTCATCGATGGGCTCATGTCGACCGGCGACGTCGGCCACTTCGACGACGGCGGCCGGCTGTTCGTCGACGGTCGCGACGACGAGATGATCGTCTCGGGCGGCGAGAACGTCTTCCCCCGCGAGGTCGAGGACCTCATGTCCGACCACGAGGCGATCGACGAGGCAGCCGTCATCGGCGTCCCGGACGAGCAGTTCGGGCAGCGTCTCAAGGCCTTCGCGGTCGTCACCGACGGGCAGTCGGTCACCGAGGACGAGCTCAAGGCCTACATCAAGTCCAACCTCGCCTCATACAAGGTGCCGCGCGAGATCGTGTTCATGGACGAGCTGCCGCGCAACGCGACCGGCAAGGTGCTCAAGCGCGAGCTGAAGGACCAGTAGCGGGGCGCGGAAGCCCCGCGCCACCTGCTGCCCGCGCGGACGGCAGGCGCACGATCGGCCGCCGCGAGACGCGTCGTGCGGTGGGACGGCGCGCGACGGGTGCTCGCTACCCTCAGGCCATGGGCCAGCTCACCGACACCTTCGACCTCGCGCCCCTGAAGCTCGTGTCCGGCGAGGGGCGCCGGCTCGACGGTCTGGTCGTCCGTCTCGACCCGCTGGACTTCGGCGGCCAGGAGTACGCGGTCGTCCCGTCCGAGATCCCGATCGTCCTCGACGTCTCGCGGATGACGGGGGGCGGCTACGCGCTGCGCCTGCGCTTCGAGGCAGGCCTGCGTGGGCCGTGCATGCGCTGCCTGCAGCCGGCGCAGCCCGTCACGACCGTCGACGCCCGTGAGGTCGACGTGCCGGGCGAGACCGCCGAGGACCTCACCAGCCCGTACATGGACGGTGAGGAGCTCGACGTCCGGGCCTGGACCCGGGATGCGTTCCACCTCGCCCTGCCGACCGCGGTGCTGTGCCGCTCGGACTGCCGCGGTCTGTGCCCGGAATGCGGGATCGACCTCAACACCGCGGACCCCGACCATCACCACGAGCGCGGTCCGGACCCGCGCTGGGCGAAGCTCCGCGAGCTCGATCTCAGCGGCAGCTCGGCACCGGACGAGCACTGACGGCCCGAGCAGGTGCGGTGGCCGGCGTGCCGTGGCGCCCGACGGCCCCCGTCCTGACGCCCCGTCACAGATAGACGCCGCTGGGCAGGTACGGCGTCATGGGCCCGAGATCGCCGCGAACGCAGACCGCGCCGTCGGCGGAGAGCGGAAGGCCCGCCTGGAGGACGACGTCGACGGCCCACGGCTGCTGCCCGGTGAGCCAGTCGACGTGGAGCGTCGCGCCCGGGGTCCCGCCCAGGAGGCAGGCCCACAGGAGGTCACGGGCGGCCTCGCTGTCACGCGCGGCGAGGACGGTGGGAGAGCCGTCGCCGTCACGGATCGCCCAGCCCTCGCCGTCCAGCACGATCGGCGTGCCCTCGTACAGCGCGAAGCCCTCGAGGTCCCCCGCGTGGGATGCCCCCCGGACGTGGCGTGAGAGGTCACGCGCGGCGGCCACGAGCGCCGGGTCGTCCCAGGTCGTCTCGCGGGAGCGCAGCGAGGCGCGGTCCGGGGCGGCGTGACGGTCGACGATCCCGCAGCCCGCCAGGGTGGGATGCAGCGTGAAACCCGCGCGAGCGTACCGGCGCAGCGCGCGAGCGTCGAGCGTCGCGCAGATGATCGCGCCCCGGCAGCCGTCGCCGTAGGCGAGTGCGGCGTCCAGGACCCGCCGTCCGATCCCCTGCGCCTGGAACCCCGGCTCGACGCCGAACAGCGACAGCCCCCACACCCCTTCGCGCACCATCGCCAGCGCGGTCGCCACGGGGCGGCCGTCGACCTCGGCCGTCCAGCATCCGCCCGGGTCGAGCTCGAGGAACCTCCGCATGCGCGCCTCGTTGCGGCGGGTGCGCACCGCTCCGTCGTCGCGCGTCAGGAACTCGACCGGCACCTGCGCGGAGATGGCGTCCCACGCCAGCGCGGCGCAGGCAGGGACGTCCTCGTCGCGGATCGGACGGATGATGGCCTCGGCAGACACGGTCGGGAAGTCAAGCAGCCGCTCCGGAACGCTTTCGTCTACTCTTCCCAGTTCGTTATGGCCGTCCCGAAGCAGAAGCAGTCGCACAGCCGCACCTCGAAGCGCCGCGCGCAGCACAAGATGGCTGCTCCGGTCTTCAACGCGTGCCCGCAGTGCCACAGCCCCCGTCGTCCCCATCGGGTCTGCCCGGTGTGCGGCACGTACAAGGGTGTCGAGGTCGTCGCGCCGGATGCGCACGATCACGACCACGACCACGACCACTAGCCCCCTGACGGGACCGTGACCGAGCAGGTCACCGTCGCCGTCGACGCCGGGGGAGCGGATCTCGGTCCGTCCGAGGTCGCCGCCGGAGCCGCGATCGCCGCGGAGCGCGGCGTCCGGGTCAAGCTGTTCGGGGATGCGTCGCGCATCGACTCGGTGCCGTCCGGCGTCGAGGTCATCGACGCGCCGCTCTCGATCGCCAAGGAGCCCGACGCGGCCCGAGCCGTGCGGGCGAACCCCGGTTCCTCGATCGTGCAAGCGGTCCGGGCGGTCGCGGCGGGCGAGGCCGACGCGTTCGTCAGCGGCGGGTCGACGGGCGCCGCGCTCGCCGCGGGGCTGTTCGACATCAAGCGTGGGCGCGGCATCCACCGCCCGGCGCTCGCCGTCCCGATCCCGGTCCCGGGAGCGCCGGTCACCCTGCTGGACGTCGGGGCCAACGTCGAGGTCCGCGCGGATCACCTCGTGCAGTTCGCGTTCATGGGTGCGGCCTTCGCCCAGTCCGTGCTGGGGATCGAGCGGCCCCGCGTCGCCCTGCTCTCCAACGGCGAGGAGGCGACGAAGGGGACCTCGGTCGTCGTCGCGGCCCACGAGGAGATCGCCCGGCGCGCCGCCGCCTCGCCGATCCTCGAGTTCGTCGGCAACGTCGAGGGGACCGATGTCGTCGCCGGCGCAGCCGACGTCGTGGTGACCGACGGCTTCACCGGCAACGTCGCGCTGAAGCTGATCGAAGGCGTCTCGCAGATGATGATCGGCGCGATCCGCGACGTGGCGACGAGCACGCCGCGGGCCAAGGCCGGCGGTCTGCTGCTGCGGCCGGCGCTGCGTGGCTTCCGTGACGAGATCGACCCGGAGGGTCCCGGCGGCGCCTACCTGCTCGGGCTGCGCCGGCTGGGCGTCGTCCCGCACGGCCGGTTCACCCGCTTCGGCTTCTCCCAGGCGATCCTGCTTGCGGCCCGTGGCGTGACCGGCGACGTGGTCGGCCGGACCCACGGCGCGCTGGAATCCGCCGGCGCGTTGCGGGCCCGACCCTCCGCCGCCGACGCGAATTCTCCGCAAGGTGCGGACGGTTCCGACGATCGTTCGTCCCCGTCCGATCCCTCGTCTACGGTGTCCGCGCCATGACTCGCGAAGAGGTGTTCACGCTCATCCGCACGCACCTGGCCGACGAGCTGGACGTCGACCCGTCCGTGATCGGTGAGGAGAGCCGGTTCAAGGAGGACCTGTCGGCCGACAGCCTCGACCTCTACACGCTCGTGCAGGAGCTCGAGGACTCCTACGGCGTGCAGATGTCCGACGAGCAGGCCGTCCGCATCCTGACCGTCGGTCAGGCGGTCGATTTCGTCCTCGAGCACGCGCCGGCCTGACGCCGACGTGGAGCTGCTGCGCGCACTTCTCGAGGATCTGCCGGACGACCTGTCGCGGCAGGTCTTCACGCACGCGTCCTGGACCGACCGTTCGTCGGACTCCTACGAGCGCCTCGCCTTCCTGGGCGACAGCGTCCTGGGCCTGGCGATCACCGCCCACCTCTATCCGCGGCTGGAGGCCGAGCGCTACGGCGCGGGTCGGCTGACGAAGATCCGTGCGCAGACGGTGTCCGGGTCGGCCTGCCGTCGGGTCGCCGAGCGCCTGGACGTGCCGGATCGCATGCGGGCGGTCGCCCCGGAGGGACAGGGGCACAGCGCCGTGGCGCTGGAGACCGAGCGCGTCCTGTCGTCGGTGACGGAGGCGGTCATCGGCGCCTGCTACCTGACCGCGGGGTACGAGCGCACGGCGGAGGCGGTCGTCGAGGCCTTCGCCCCCGAGCTCGACGACGCGCTGGCGAACCCCGTGGACTTCAAGTCCACGCTGCAGGAACGGCTGGCCCGGCGCGGCGCGATCGTGGTGTACGCCGTGACCGCCGAGCACGGACCCCCGCACGACCGCGAGTTCGAGGTCACCGCGCGGGTCGACGCATCGGTCGTGGGAACCGGCCGGGGCCGGACGAAGAAGCACGCCGAGCAGGAGGCCGCCCGGGTCGCCCTGGAGCAGCTGGACGGCAGTGGCGCGGCGCTGGCCGCGGGAGAGTGAGGCGCAGATGCATCTGAAGTCGATCGTGCTCAAGGGGTTCAAGTCGTTCCCGGACCGGACGAAGCTGGACTTCGGCACCGGCGTGAGCGTCATCGTCGGCCCCAACGGCTCCGGCAAGTCGAACGTCACCGACGCGGTGCTGTGGGCCATGGGCGAGCAGTCCCCGCTCGCGGTCCGCGGCCAGTCCATGCAGGACGTGATCTTCGGGGGCGGCCGCGGGGTGCAGGCGCGCGCGAGCGCCGAGGTCGAGATCGTGCTCGACAACGCCGACGGCACGGTCGACCTGCCGCTCAGCGAGATCTCGATCGTCCGGCGCCTGGACCGCAACGGCGACGGCGAGTACCGGCTCAACGGGGCGAAGTGCCGCCTGGTCGACGTCCTCGAGGTGCTGTCGGACACGGGGCTGGGCAAGGAGATGCACTCCGTCGTCTCGCAGGGCCGGGTCACCGCGATCGTCACCTCCAAGCCCAAGGACCGTCGGCTCCTCATCGAGGAGGCCGCGGGGCTGGGCAAGCACCGCAAGCGCCGTCGCCGGGCCCAGTTGAAGCTGGAACGCACGCAGGACAACCTCGACCGGGCGCTGGACGTCGAGCGCGAGGCCCGCTCGCGGCTGCGCCCGCTGAAGCGCCAGGCCGAGGCGGCCGAGCTGCACGAGCGGCTGGAGCGCCAGACGCTGGAGGCCCGCTGGGAGCTCGCGCGGGACACCGTGCGGTCCAAGCGTGCGGAGAAGGCGGCTGCCGAGGCCACCGCCGCCGAGGCGCGGTCCGCGCGTGACGCGGCCCAGGCCGAGCTCGCGGCGGTCGCCGTGCGACGGGAGGCCGCCGAGGAGGCGCTCGCCAAGCGCACGGAGCAGCGCGAGGCCCTGATGCGACGGGTGAACGCCGCGCGTTCGGGCGTCGACCGGTTGGAGGTGCGGCTCGAGCGCACCCGCGACACGGCCCAGACGCTGGCCGAGCGAGCGGAGGGCAGGGCGCGCCAGCTGCAGGTCCTGCAGGCCCAGATCGTCGAGGACCAGCCCGACGAGGCCGGACTCCAGCGGATCGAGCACCTCGAGGCTGAGCTGACGCAGCTCGATGCGGAGCGCGAGAGCGCCCTGGCCCGCGAGGTGGAGGCGCTGGAGGCCAGGCGGGTCGCGGCCGCCGATCGCGTCACCGAGCTCGACGCCGAGGTCCAGCGGGCGCGCGAGGCCCTGCGGGAGGCCGACGCGGTCATGGACCTGGCCCGCACGCAGCGGCGCGCCGCCGAGGCGACGGCCGAGAAGGCCCGCCGCGAGGCGGCGAAGCTCGGTGCGGAGCTGGCGTCCGCCAACCAGTTCCTGCGCTCCCACACGAGCGCTCCGGGCGGCGCGCGGGCGCTCGCCGACGAGCTCGAGGTCGAGGAGGGCTGCGAGCTCGCGCTGTCGGCCGCGCTGGGCGGTCGGATGACCGCCGGCATCGTGTCCGACGTGGCCGCCGCCCGCGACCTGCTGCAGAAGGTCGGTCGTGACGGAGGGCGTGCCCTGGTCGCCGGTGATGTGGCCGCGGCGCCCGCGCAGGCAGCGACGGCGCCCGGCCCCGACGCCCGTCGGCTCGCCGACCTCGTCCGGGGGCCGGAGCCGGCCCTCGGCATCGCCCGTCGCCTCCTGGCCGATGCGTGGGTGGTCGAGGACCTCGAGGGGCTGCCCGCCACGTTCACCGGCATCGCCGTCACGACCGATGGGCGCGCCTGGTTCGGTGCCACGCGCGAGATGGTTCGCGCCGCGCAGGGCGGCAGCGAGCGGGTGCTGGCCGAGCGCAACCGCCGCGACCGGCTGATCGCCGCCAGCGAGACGGCCATCCAGGAGGAGCAGACCGCGCTGAAGGCGGTCGAGGCGGCCGGTGGGGCCATGGCCGCCGCGGACACCACGCGCGAGGAGGCCGACCGCGCCGTGCGCGAGGCGGAGCGGGCGCGCAACGCCGCCCGGGAGGACGAGCGTCAGACCGCCCTGCTGATCAAGCAGCGCGGGGATGCGCCGGAGGACGCGGCCACGGCGGTGCGCCGGGCGCAGGTGGAGGGCGAGCTCGCCGCCGAGCGCCGTGTCGCGGACCGGGCCGCCCGGGAGCGCGAGGAGCGCGCCCAGCGGGTCGCGTTCCTCACGGCGAAGCTCGAGCGCGATGTCGCCCTGGCACCGGTGGCGGAGCGGCTGGCGACCGCCCTCGCCGCAGCGCTGGAGGCCGTGAAGGCGCAGGTCGAGTCCTTCGACGCGGCGCTCTCCGCCGATCGTCAGGCGGGGGAGGGTGTCGCGGCGGAGCTCCGCGCCTGCGCCGCGGAGGAGGCGCGGATCCAGCAGCACCTGCGCGAGCGCGGCGACCAACTGACCTCCGCCGAGGTCCGCGCGCAACAGGCGCGTGACCACGAGGAGGAGGCCGCGCACGAGCTCGAGCACCTCGCCGAGCGGCTCGGGCTCGCCGCCGAGCCGTCGGACGAGCCACTCGACGACGAGTCGGTGGCGGCGCTGCGCCAGCGCATCGAGCGGCTGGTGAAGCGTCGCGAGCAGCTCGGTCCGGTCAACCCGTTGGCGAAGGCCGAGTACGAGGAGGCGATCGCGCACGTCGAGGAGATGGAGCGGCAGCGCGGCGACCTCGAGACCGCCCTTCGTGAGCTGAGGACGTTCATCAAGGACACCGACAAGCAGATCCAGGAGACCTTCGAGCAGACGTTCAACGCCGCTGCCGCGAACTTCGAGGAGCTGGCGGCCCGGCTGTTCCCGGGCGGCAAGGGCCGTCTGCGGCTCGTCCGCGAGGACAGCGGTCCGCGTCCGGTCGTCGGGGGGCAACCCGTGGACAGCGGCGATGGCGTCGCGGAGGTGGCGGCGGAGGCGGCCGCCGAGGCCGCTGCCGAGGCCGAGGCCGCCGACGAGACCGGTCTGGACCCCGACGAGACCCTCGGCGTGGAGATCGAGATCACGCCGGCCGGCAAGGCGATGAAGCGCCTGTCGCTGCTGTCGGGCGGGGAGAAGTCGATGACCGCGATCGCCTTCCTCTTCAGCGTCTTCCTCGCCAAGCCGTGCCCGTTCTACATCCTCGACGAGGTCGAGGCGGCGCTGGACGACCTCAACATCGGCCGGTTCCTCGACCTGCTGGAGACGTACGCCGATCGGGCGCAGTTCATCGTCGTGACCCACCAGAAGCGCACGATGGAGGCGGCGGACACGCTCTACGGCGTCTCGATGGGGGGCGACGGCGTCTCGAAGGTGATCTCGCGCAAGCTGCCGCCGAAGGATCTCGTGGCCGAGACCGAGGCGGAGCGCGCCGGAGCCGGCGTTGCCTGAGCCGCTGCTCTAGCCTCGCAGCATGGGCAAACGTGCACGCAAGCGGTCGGGTCCTCAGGACACCGCGGACGGCGAGGGCCCAGGCGAAGCGACGACGCCGGTCGCCGATGACGAGCCGCCCGCGGACGACCAGGCACCCGAGCCGTTCGGTCCCGACGCCCGCCTGCGCGAGGTCTCGCTGCTCGTCGAGGAGGTCGACTACGTCCACCAGCTCTACCGCTGGCTGATCCTCACGGGCGAGGTGCCGAAGGCGCAGGAGTGGTTGAAGAAGGAGCCCTGGCCGCACCCGGACTACGTCATCGACGTCTTCGGCTCGTGGGAGAAGTTCCTCGCCCACGCGGGCATCCCGGGCTCGCCGCTGCTCGCCCGCCTGCGCGAGGCCGACGCGGCGGCGAAGGACCTTGCGGCGCGCGAGAAGCAGGCGGCCAAGGAGCTGGCCCGGGTCGAGGACCTGCGTCGCCAGGTCGAGACCGCGCGAGCCACCCGCGACAGCGTCCAGAACGAGCGCGACGAGCACCGCGCGCGGGCCGAGCGGCTCCAGGGCGCGCTCACCGCGGCAGAGGCCCGTGCCGCCGCCGCCGAGCAGGCGCTCCACGAGCGCTCGGTGGCCGCGGCGCAGAGCGCCGACGACGCTCCCGACGCCGCGCTCCAAGCGCTGGGCGACGAGCTGGCCGCCGTCCGCGCGCACCGCGAGGAGCTCCTGTCCCGCCTCGAAGGCCTCGAGGAGCAGGCGCGGGCCGACGCCAGGACGATCGCCCGTCTCTCGACGCTGCTCGCCGCGGGGACCGCCGGCGACGCGCCGGCGTCGGCGCCGGACGAGGACGCCGGCGCTCCCGCGACCGTGCTGCAGGCCGTGGAACGCGCGGCGGCCGACGCCGAGCACCTCGTCTTCACCGGCGCCGCGCGGGAGTCGGCGGCGGACAGCCCCTACCGCCGGCCGCAGGACGTCCTCGACACGCTGCGGCGCCTGGACCGGCTCGCGTCCCTGCACGCCGATCCGGACGGCTTCGGACGCTCGCTCGCCCAGGCGGCCACCGAGCTCGGGCTGACGTGGCGGCAGGACGTCTCCGACCTGGCCCGATCGCGCAGCCCCCACGAGTACACGGTGACCCACGAAGGGTCGCGACTGGACCTCGGACCGCACGTGGCCCTGGGGTCCGGGTCAGGGGCGGGCTTCATCGCTCGGATCTACCTGCACGTCGCGGATGGGTCGGGGCCGGTGCCACGCGGCATCTACGTCGGACACGTGGGCCGGCACCTGCCGGACACCACGACCTGATCGGCCCAAGCCGCCGGCCGGATCCGCGGCTCAGCGCCCGTCCCCGCGACGCGCCGAGGCGTCCGCGGGCTTCAGCTCGATCCAGGTCGCGCGGCCGGCGGCGAGCACGTGCCCGGCGACGTCGACGAGCCAGACCGCGTTGGTCCGCTTGCGGCCCTGGTGCTCCAGCGGCGCGCTGAGGATCAGGTGCTCGGCGCCCGCCGCCGGGACCGGCCTGCGGACGTCGACGGCGAAGCGGCCCAGCACGATCGGACGGGTGCCCGTCGGGTCCTGGGCGGGCGCGCTGCTGGGGCAGTCCATCGCCGCCCACACGAGGAGCGGATCCACCGCTCCCGATCCGTCCGGCCGCCAGGTGACGCCCCACAGCCGCTCCTGCGGATCGAGCTCCCCGGCGAAGAGGCACAGGCCGTCCCCGGCGGCCCGGTCCGGGCCACAGCCGAAGCACGTGGGGAAGGGGTGGTAGCGGCGCAGGACCTCACGGGTCGGCATCGCCGCCGCCACGCGGGCCGGGTCGATGCTGGGTGGCGGCCCGATCTCGACGGCGGTCGTGCCGGCCGTGGCGATCGCCCTCGCGACCCCGTCCCGATGCACCAGCGTCGCGCTCGTGCGGTCCGGGGCGACCTCGAGCATCAGCGGCGTCCGCAGCGGCGGCGGAGCGAGCAGCGTCACCTCCGCGGGCCCCGAGATCGCGGTCCCGAGCAGTCCGGCGCTGTACCCGCCGTGGGCGCTGCCGGGCGGACCGTTGAAGCGGGATCCGATCTCCACCTCTCGCGAGTTCACAGCGCCTTCTCCGCGAAGAACGTGGCCATCGGATTGCCGTTGAAGTTCGGGATCTCCGCGTAGCCCTCCGAGAGGTACAGGCGCCGGGCGTGCTCCTGTCTGGGACCGGTGTCGAGCCGCGCGACCGTGTAGCCCAGCCGGCGCGCCCGGTCCTCCAACTCGTGCAGGAGCACCCGTGCGACGCCCTGGCCCCGGGACCGCGGGGTGACGAACATCTTCTTGATCTCGCAGGCGCCCTCCTCCAGGCGCTTGACCCCGCCGCAGCACACCGCCACGTCACCGATCCGGCCGACCACGAAGGTGCCGTGCGGTGGCGACAGCTCGTCCGGTCCGGCCTTCGGCATGTCGGGGCCGTCGAGCTGCAGGCCGTCGTAGAGCAGCTCGATCTCCTCCCGCATCGCCTGCGCGAGCGCGGCGCCGTCCCCACGGTCGACGTGCTCCGGGCGGAACTCGACGTTCGGTGCCATGCGGGTATCGTCGCCGATCCGATGCCTCGCGACTGGTCAGACCTCTTCCTCGTCGACGGGACCGCTGCCGCCGCGTCTGCGGCCGACGAGTCCCCCGAGAAGCGCCGCGGCTTCTTCAAGCGCCTGCGGGAGAACATGTCCAAGACGCGCCAGGCCCTCGGCGCGGAGATCCAGGCCACCCTGTTCGACACGCTGAACGAGGAGACCTGGGAGCGCCTCGAGGAGGCGCTGATCATGGCCGACGTGGGCGCTGCCACGACCGCAAGGGTGGTGGCGCAGCTCGAGGCGGAGGCCGAGTCCGGGACGGTCGAGGGAGGCGAGGCGCTGACCGCCCGCCTCGTCGAACTGCTGGCCGGCATCGCCCGGCCGCAGGAGCCGGACGCGGGCAGGATCGACCTGCGTCACGCGCCGACCGTGATCATGGCGGTCGGCGTCAACGGCACCGGCAAGACGACGACGATCGGGAAGCTCGCCTGGCACCTGCAGCAGGAGCTCGGCAAGCGGGTCGTGCTCGGCGCGGCGGACACGTTCCGGGCCGCCGCCACCGAGCAGCTCCAGGGCTGGGCCGCTCGCGCGGGCTGCGACATCGTGGTCGGCGCCGAGGGGAGCGATCCGGGGGCGGTCGCCTTCGACGCGGTCGCCCGCGGGCGCGAGCAGGGCGCGGACGTGATCATCATCGACACCGCCGGACGGCTCCACAACCAGGAGCACCTGATGGACGAGCTCGCGAAGATCCGCCGCGTGATCCAGAAGCAGATGCCCGACGCCCCGCACGAGACGCTGCTCACCGTGGATGCCACCACCGGGCAGAACGGCCTGCGTCAGGCGCAGCTCTTCTCGCAGGCGGTGCCGGTGAACGGCGTGGTGCTCACGAAGCTCGACGGCACCGCCAAGGGCGGGATCGCCCTCGCGATCGCCGGCGAGCTGAACCTGCCGGTGAAGCTCATCGGGATCGGGGAGTCGCTGGAGGACCTGCGCCCGTTCGACGCCGACGACTTCGCCCGGGCCCTGCTGGACGGCGCCGAGCCCGGCTGATCAAGGCCGGTCGCGACCGAGCACCCGGCCGCTGAGGCGTCGGCCCGGGTCCGCTGCACGGGCGGCCGAACACGGTGTGGTTCGCCACCAGCAGGACACGACCGCGGGCCCGGATGTTCTCCACCCCGGTGAACCGGGGCGCGGTCCACCACCGCATCGGCGCCAGGGCGGTGGCGGCGGCGAGGACCGCCTGGTCCGAGGGCGTGGGCGGGATCGCGTACGGCGTGCCGGGCGGCATCGGCCGCCGACCCTGTCCGCAGCCGCCCGAGACCGATCTGGGACCAGCGGTAGCTCCCGTGCGCCATCCGTGGCGGATAGGCTCACGCCATGGACGAGTGGGTGCTCTGGATCCTCCTGGCGGTCGCGCTGTCGG
>NZ_JBFIGP010000051.1:0-17480 GCF_041602235.1 Paraconexibacter sp. | reverse complement strand
CTGGCCCCAGAACTGCGAAAGCCGCCCGGCGAGAGGCGGCTTCCGTGCTGGCTCATTCCGAGGAATGAGCCAAGTAGCGGGGGCAGGATTCGAACCTGCGACCTTCGGGTTATGAGCCCGACGAGCTACCAGACTGCTCCACCCCGCGGCGGACCGCAAAGTCTAGCACTTCGGTCCCGCACGGCACGGCCCGCCACGGTCCGCGCGGCCCGAGGTTCGTGCGTTCGCCGGCGGTCCGCCCCGATCGGCGACGATGGCGGCCATGCCCCTCTCCCCCGACGCGCTGCGGACCGCGGTGCAGACCGTCCTCGACGTGCCGCTGCACCGCGCCCTGGACCTCCAGCTCCTCGACCCGAGCGACCCCGTACAGGGCCTCGCGATCACGGTCGGCGACCTGACCGCCAACAACGTCGGCGTCCTGCACGGCGGGCTCGCGCCGCTGTTCCTCGACGTGTCCGCCTACCTCGCCGTCCTGCCCACCCTGGAGCCCGGGACGAACGCGGTGACGCACACGACGACAGCGTCCCTGCTGCGCTCCGTGGCGTCAGGCACCCGCGTGCGTTTCCGCGGGACCGTGGACAAGCGCGGGCGCGGGCTGGTGTTCTGCTCCGCGCACGGCCTCGACGAGGACGACCGCCTCGTCGCGACCGCGCAGATCGTCAAGTCGATCGTCGAGGTGCGGTGAGCGCGGCCGAGGCCAACTGCAAGGATGGAGGGCATGCACCTGGAGATCTGGTCGGACGTCGCGTGCCCCTTCTGCTACATCGGCAA
Source organism: Paraconexibacter sp. (assembly GCF_041602235.1). GTDB lineage: Bacteria > Actinomycetota > Thermoleophilia > Solirubrobacterales > Solirubrobacteraceae > Paraconexibacter. Next base: position 16,709 of record NZ_JBFIGP010000051.1, on the reverse strand, counting down.
GCGCAACCTCGAGACCGCGCTCGAGACGTTCCCGCAGGCCGATCAGGTGACGGTGCGCTGGCGCAGCTTCCAGCTCGCCCCCGACGCGCCGACGCGGATCGAGGGCACGCAGCTCGAGCACCTCGCCCGCAAGTACGGCCGGACGCTCGAGGAGGCCGCTCAGATGCAGGACGCCATGACCCGCATGGCCGCGGAGAGCGGCGTGGAGATGCACTTCGACCGCGTGCAGCTCACCAACACCTACGACGCGCACCGCCTGCTGCAGTACGCCCACACGACGGGCGCCCAGGACGCGCTGAAGGAGCGGCTGCTGCGCGCGTACTTCGTGGAGGGCGAGCATCTCGGTGAGCACGCCACGCTCACCCGCCTGGCGACGGAGACCGGTCTGCCCGAGGATCGCGTCGCCCAGATCCTCGCCACCGAGGACTTCGGGGCCGAGGTCCGGCGGGACATCGAGCAGGCCCAGGAGTTCGGCCTGCAGGGCGTCCCCGCGTTCGTGCTCGACCGGCGCTTCGGACTCACCGGCGCCCAGCCCCCCGAGGTGATGCTGCAGGGGCTCCAGCGGGCGCTGGACCTGCACCAGGACGCCGCGACCGCCGGCTGAGCGGCTCGGCGGGGGGCGTCGTCGCGCCCCCATCGGACACCGCCGGCGCGCCCGGGGACTTACGCATCGCACAGGTTCTGCCGATATGACCTAGTGACCCGTTGTGTCCCGGTCCCGTCTTCCGAACCCCCGCGCCCGGCTCGCCGCCATCGCGGCAACGCTCCTCCTCCCGGCCCTGACGGCCGCAGCGCTGCCCGCCGCGACCCACGCGGCCGAACCGACGCCGGTGCCCACGGTTCCGGTGTCCCTCCCCCTGCTCGTCGGACTCACCGACGTCACGCGCGCCGGCACCGAGCGGATCGATCGCGGTGCCCGCCAGGTCGACCGGCGGTTCCGTCGTCGCGCGCTCCGAGCGCTGCGTGGGTCCAAGAGCGTGGACGCCGTGATCCGTCGCGCCTGGCTGACGCGCGTGACCGATCGCGCCACCTACCAGGCACAACGCCGCGCGCTGTCCCGGGCTCGCCGCGCGGCCGCCACGCTCACCGGCGTTCGCGGGTACGAGCAGCGCAACGCCCTGCGCATCGTCGAGAACCTCGCGGCCGGCGGCATCCTCACGACCGACCGGCTGTACCCCGTGATCCTGACCCTGTCGCGCAACACCGACTGGTGGACGCGCCGCAACCCACCGAGGGTCGGGCGATCGCTCGTGCGCGGCGCCGATCCCGTCACGCTGCGCTACGCACCCGGCCGCGGACTGATCCTGCACCAGCTCGGCAGCTGGGGTCGTGTGTCCTCGCTGGCCGGGGAGTGCCTGCGGGACCGCGCCCACTGCCCGCGACGGCGTCTGCGCACCGCCGTGAACCGGCTGCTGGCGCTCGGTGTCCGCCGTGACGGCGTGCTGCGTTTCGAGTCCTACTTCTCCTGGAGCGGAGCCCACGCGCCGTGGATCAGCGCGATGACGCAGGGCACCGCGATCCAGGCCCTCGTCCGCACCTCGGTCATCCTGCACAGCCCGAAGGACGCGAAGTACGCGCGGGCCGCCCTGGGCGCCTTCGCCCGCCCGGCGCCGGTCGGCGTCGCCGTCCGCGCGCCCGGAGGCCGTCACTACGTCATGTACTCGAGCGCCCCCAGCCTGCGGATCCTCAACGGCCACCTCCGGGCGCTGACCGGTCTGCGCGATCTCGCCAGCCTCGGCGAGTCGGGGCGCGCGCTGGAGCTCTACCGCCGCGGCGAGCGCGCCGCTCGCGTCGAGCTGCGCAAGGCCGACACGGGCGCGTGGTCCCGGTACTCCGACGGCGGCAAGGAGGCGAGCCTCGCCTATCACCGGCTGGTGACCTCCTTCCTCAAGGACCTCTGCGATCGCGAGGCGGGGCGCCGCTACTGCACCGCGACCAAGCGGTTCGCCCGCTACGTGCGCGAGCCGACCCGCGTGGGCCTGCGGGTGACGAAGCGCCCCCGAGCGCAGGCCGCGGCGGGCGTGTCGGTGTGGGTGTCCAAGGTCTCGACGGTCGCCGTGCGCATCCGCGACGCCAGCGGACGCACGGTCATGAGCCGGGACACGACGCTGACCCGCGGCTCGCACCGGTTCGGCTGGTCCGCGCCCCGCAAGGGCAAGTACGCCGTCCAGGTCGTCGCCGTCGGGCCGGGCTCGCCGCCGCCGGGCCGGGCGACCGCCGCGGTGAAGGTCCGGCGGTCCGCCGCCGAGGTCGCCAGGGCGCGAGCGCGCGCCAAGGCCAAGGCGCGTGCCAAGGCGAAGGCGAAGGCCAGGGCGAAGGCCGAACGCGAGGCGAAGCAGCGACGCGCCAAGGCCGAGGCGCGCAAGCGAGCCCAGAAGGACGCCCGGGCCGAGGCACAGCGGACCGGGCAGAGCTCGCGGACCGCCGTGCCCGAAGGCTAGGCGCTCCGCGCCCTCCACCGGCGCCTGGCCGCCGAGCGGTCGCCTCAGGCGGTGGTCGCCAGCCGGAAGCGCCCGACGAGCTCCTCGAGCGTGGACGCGCGGCCCGACAGCTCGGCGGCGCTCGTGGCGATCTCCTGCGCCGAGGCGCTCGTCTGCTGCGTCGAGGCGGACACCTGCTGCGCGCTTGCCGAGGACTGCTCGGCGACGCTCGCGACATCCCCCATGTCGGCCTGCAGCCGCGTCGAGGCGTCGGCGATCTGCTTGATCGCGGCCGCGATCTGCGTCACGCGGGTGTTCATGTCGTCGACCGAGCCGCCGATCCGCAGGAAGCTCTCGCGGGCCTGCTCGACGGTGCTCGCGCTGGTCTCGGTGGCCTCGGCACCGGACCGCACGACGTCCATGGCGCGCTGCGTCTCGCCCTGGATCTCGGTGATCAGCCCCCCGATCGACGCCGCCGCGCGCTGCGACTCCTCCGCGAGCTTGCGGACCTCGTCGGCGACGACCGCGAAGCCACGACCCATGTCACCCGCGCGCGCCGCCTCGATGGCCGCGTTGAGCGCCAGCAGGTTCGTCTGCTCGGCGATGTTGGTGATCGTGTCGACGATGCCGCCGATCTGGTCGCTCTTGCGCGCCAGATCGCCCATGACGCCGTTGACGGCGTGCGAGGTCTCGCGGACCGCGGTCATCGCCTCCGTGGCCTGCGTGACGGCCTCCGCGCCCTCGCTCGCGACATCGCGTGCCTGGCGGGCCGCGCTCGTCGCCTCGTCGGCGCTCGCGGCGCTCGAGGTGGTGGCGGTGACCATCTCCTCCGTCATCCGCTGCGCGGACTCGACCGAGCGGACCTGCCGCTCCGCCCCGTGCGCGACCTCCCCGACCGCCTGGGCGATCTCACCGATGGCACGCCCGGCCTCGTCGCTGGTCTGCGCCATGCGCTGGGATGCGTCCGCGAGCTGCGTGGCCATCTCGCTGAGCTGGGAGACCAGCCGGCCCAGGTTGTCCTGCATCGCGACGAACGCCGACCCCACGACGTCGTGGTCGCTCTTGACCTGCACCTCGAGGGACAGGTCGCCGTCGGCCACCCGCCTCGCCCGATCGGCCACCTCGCCAAGATCGGTGCGCATGGTGTTGTAGGCCTCCAGCGACGCCTGCGCGCGGCCGAGCATCGCGTTGAACACCTCGCCGAGCTCCCCGATCGGCGCGCCGGACTCCGAGACGACCGGGCTCGTGACCGGGGTGACCTCGACGCTGAGATCGCCTTCGTTGGCCATCACGTTCAGGCCGTGCTCGAGATCGGTCAGGCAGTTGGCGTTGAGGCTGTTCAGCCGCGCGCGGAGCTGGTCCAGGACCGACTGGTCGCCGAGCGCGGACCGCAGGTCCTCACGCATCGCGTTGTACTCGTCGAGGGCGACCTGTGCGCGGCCCAGCATCGAGTTGAAGATCTCGACGAGCGCCTGGATGTCCGCGTTGGAGGACGTGGACTCGATCGGCGTCGTGACCGGCGTCGCGGAGACCGTGAGATCACCCCGGGTCATGGCCCCCAGGCCCTGCTCCAGCGCGGTCAGGCAGTTCTGGTCGAGGCTCGTCAACCGCTCTCGCAGGTCACGGATGACCGGGTCGGACGCTGCGCGGGCGCCCCTCTTCCAACGGAACATGTAGGTCCTCCATGAGGTCTGGTCTCGGCGCGCCGCGCCCGGATCGCGGACGTGCGCTCCGACCGGTAGTCGGAAGCAACCGGATGCGCTTGAGAGCGTCGCGTTTGCGAGCATGGGGCTCGTGTCGACCGTGGCTGTCACCCGCCGCCTCCCCGGGGCCGCGCTCACGCGTCTGGCCGCCGAGCACGAGGTCGTCGTGTGGCCCGGGGACCTGCCGCCCGCGCCGATGGAGCTGTGGGCGCTGACCGCCGGCGCCGACGCCCTCCTGTGCCTGTTGACCGACCGGATCGACGCCGACCTGCTTGCCGCCGCACCGCACCTGCGGGCCGTCGCGAACTACGCCGTGGGCTTCGACAACATCGACGTCGACGCCGTTCGTGCGCGTGGGATCGCCGTCGGCGTGACCCCGGACGTCCTGACCGACGCGACCGCCGACCTCACCCTGGCCCTGCTGCTCTCGGCAGCACGGGGGTTGCCGCAGGCGGCCGCCGCGGTGCGCACCGGGGCGTGGCGGACGTGGGAGCCCCGCCGGTGGCTCGGACTCGAGCTCCGCGGCGCGACCCTCGCGCTCGTGGGCGGCCGTGGCCGCATCGGCAGGGCGGTCGCTGAGCGCGCTGCCGCGTTCGGCATGAACGTCGAATGCATCGGCCGCGACGACGACCTGCGCGCCGCCCTCGCGCGAGCTGACGTCGTGTCGCTGCACTGTCCCCTGACCGCGGAGACGGCGAGGATCATCGACGCCGACGCTCTGGCCACGATGCGCCCGGGATCGGTGCTCGTCAACACGGCACGCGGTGGGCTCGTGGACCAGGTGGCCCTGCGTGCCGCCCTCGAGCGCGGACATCTCGCGGCCGCGGCGCTCGACGTCACCGATCCCGAGCCGCTGCCCCCCGACGATCCGCTCCTGTCGGCGCCGAACCTGCTGGTCCTGCCACACATCGGGTCGGCGACGCACCGAGCCCGCGAGCGGATGGCCGACATCGCGGTGGACAACCTGCTCGCCGCGCTGCGGGGGGCGCCCATGCCGCACCCCGCACCCGGGCTGTGACTACAGTGGCGCCATGCGCGTCGCGGTAGCGGACATCGGAACCAACTCGACCCGGCTGCTCGTGGCGGACGTCGCGCAGGACGGCGCCGTGGTGGAGCTCGAGCGGCACAGCACGGTCACGCGCCTGGGCCAGGGGGTCGACGCCAGCGGCGCCCTCCACCCGGATGCGATGCAGCGGGTCTTCGACACCCTGGCGACGTACCGGGAGCGGATCGACGCGCTCGGCGCGACCGCGACGACCGCCGTCCTGACCAGCGCCGTGCGCGACGCGTCCAACGGCGCCGAGTTCACCACGCGCATCCGCGAGGAGTTCGGGTTCGACGCGCGGGTGATCAGCGGCGACGAGGAGGCCCAGCTCACCTACCTCGGGGCCACGTCCGGGCGCCCGGAGGACGCTCCGGGTCCGGTCGTCGTGATCGACATCGGCGGCGGTTCGACCGAGTTCGTGGTCGGGGAGGGCGGGCGGATCCTGCAGCACGCCTCGACCCAGGCCGGTGTCGTGCGGCAGGCCGAGCGTCACGTCCGGCACGATCCGCCCAGGCACGACGAGCTGATCGCCGTCGCGGATGAGGTCCGGGGGATCTTCACCACGGCGATCACCGCCGACCTACGGGCCGCCGTCACCACCGGGATCGCGGTGGCGGGCACCGCGACCTCGTGCGCGGCGATCGCCCAGGATCTCGAGCCGTACGACCCGGAGAGGGTGCACGGCTTCCGGCTGCCCCTGGCCACCTGCGAGCGTCTGCTGGCCCGCCTCGCCTCCATGGACGTCGAGGAGCGCCGTGACGTGGCCGGTCTGCACCCGGACCGCGCACCGACGATCGTTCCCGGCGTCGTGCTGCTGATCGAGGCGATGCGCGCCTACGACCTCGACGAGGTCGAGGTCAGCGAGCACGACATCCTGCGCGGCGCCGCGCTGCAACTCGCTCGCGCGTGATCGGCGCCATCCCCACTTTTCTGCGCCCGTGTAGACGGACGTCTGATTGTGGCGACGGCCCCGACTGCGGATACTGCTGAAGCCGGGTCCACGGGGTGCAGCCGAAACGCACATCCCCACAACCGGCCTCATAGGTTCGGGCGTAGCCGCATCGAAACGGCGCCTCCCGCCGCTCGAACCACTCTAGATCGGCCCCAGCATGGCACGTACCCCTGCCCGTCCTGTCGGGGCCAGTTTGAGAGCCGCCCTTCGGGGCGGCTCTTGACGTTCCGGGGTCAGGTCCAAGCCCGCGGTCAGGCCCGTGGCCCGCGCTCCGACGCGCGGGCGACTACGCCAGGTTCGACTTGCGAGGGTAGACGACGGTCGGGTCCGTCGAGACGTTCACCAGCGCCGGCTTGCCCGCGCTGAACGCCCGCGCGAGCGCCGGCTTGACCTCGTCGGGGGTCCGCACGAACTCGCCGTGCCCGCCGAGTGCCTCGACGACCTGGTCGTAGCGCGTCTCGGGGCGCAGGTCGGCCGCGACGGAGTAGCCGTAGAGGAACTCCATCGGGTGCTTCTCGAGCGCCCAGATCCCGTTGTTCCCCATGACCCCGACGACGTTGATGCCCAGGCGGGCCATCGTGTCGTACTCCATCGCGCTGAAGCCGAAGGCGCCGTCCCCCTGCAGCAGCACGACCTGGCGGTCCGGGTGCGCCGTCTTGGCCGCGATCGCGTAGCCGGGGCCGCAGCCCAGGCAGCCGAACGGACCCGGATCGAGCCAGCAGCCGGGCTCGTAGCTGTCGATCACGCGGCCGGCGTAGGACACGAAGTCCCCGCCGTCGCCGATGATGATGGCGTTGCGGTCGAGGACCTCGCCGAGCTCCTTGTAGAGCCGCATGGGGTGCAGCGGACCGCGCGGATCGTTCATCTCCTGCGCCTCGCCCGCGCGCTTCTCGTCCTCGACCTCGCGCAGCTGCTTCACCCATCCGGAGCGATCGGGCTGATCGAGGTGGGCGTTCTCCCGCAGCGAGGTGAGGATGCCGGGGATGCCGCCGTAGAGCTCGGCGGCGACCGGGCGCGGATGCTCGCGCAGAGGTTCGGCCCGGTCGACCACGATGAGCTGCGTCTCCTCACCGAACGAGCCGCCGAAGCCCAGGCGGAAGTCCATCGGGACACCGATGACGAGCGCGACATCGGCGCCCTTCAACCCGGCCCCGCGGGCGCGCGAGAAGTACAGCTCGTGATCGGCCGGCACGCAGCCCCGGCCCAGGCCGTTCACGAAGGTCGGGATCCGCAGCTCCTCGATGAGCTCGAGCAGGGCTCGCTCGCCGTGACCCCAGTACAGGTTGGTGCCGGCCATGACGACCGGGCGCTCGGCCTTGCGCAGCAGCTCGATCGCGCGGGCGAGCGCCGCGTCGTCGGGCAGCGGACCCTCGGCCATGGAGGGCAGCACGAGATCGCTCTGCGGCTCCTCGGCCTCCATGAACACGTAGTCGAGGGGGAAGTCCACGAACGTCGGGCCGCTGTGCGCGCTGAGCGCGGCGACGAGCGCCTCGTCGACGAGTCCGGGGATCTCTTCGGTCGAGCTCGGCGTCGCCGCGAACTTCGTCAGGGGCCGCACGAACGGCACGTGATCGATCTCCTGCAGCGACCCCTGCCCCCAGCGCAACGCCGGGGCGCGGCCGCCCAGGACCAGCATCGGCGAGTTGTTCATCTGGGCGGACCCGAGAGCACTCATGCCGTTGGTCACGCCGGGACCCGCGGTCAGCGCGGCGACCCCGGGCTGGCGGGTGACCTTCGCCCAGCCCTCGGCCGCGAACGCCGCGGCCTGCTCGTGGCGCACGTCCACGAGATCGATCCCCTCTTCGCGACATCCGTCGTAGATCGAGAACAGGTGGCCGCCCGACAGGGTGAACAGCTTCGTCACGCCGTGGGCCTTGAGCCGGCGGGCGACGAGGCGTCCGCCGTGCAGCTGGGTGGTGGGCTCGGTGCTCGTGCTCATGAAGGCCCACCCTAGCGCGCGGGCAGCCCCGGCGACGACCCGACTGAACGCCACCGTTCACGACTCCACACTTCTGTTCAAGGTTTTCGTACATGTGCCGATATGGGGATCACCACTTCTGGCCCGTCCGAGGAACCCTCATGCTCCCCATCCGCCGTTGCCTCCCGCTGCTCGGGGCCCTGATCACCGCTGCGCTCGTGGCTCCCGCCGCCGCGCCGGCCGCCTCCGCGATCGTCAAGGGCCAAGTCGTGGGATCGCCGTACGTCGCCGACGCGACCCGGACCGCCGTCCCGGTACTCCTCTCCAAGGAGACCGCCCGGGGCGCGAAGCTGAAGTCCCCGCTGGGCGTCGTGATCATGCCCCGGCGCACCGCCGTCCCCACCCCGTCGGGATCGGTCCTCCCGGGCCGGCTGCGCCTCGGCGACAGGTTCACGGGTCGCATCACGATCACCAAGGAGGCCCGGGCCGCGACCTACCCGCGCCTGGCCATCAAGCGCACCAAGGTGACCAAGCGCTCCAAGCAGCTCTCGACGCAGGAGCTCGAGGAGGAGCTCGCCCGCACCCGCAAGAACCTCGCCGGCCTCGCCACCTACGTCAACCAGCTCGCGGCCTACGTCGGCGCCGGGTTCGCCGACGTGAACGGTCGCGTCACCACCCTCACCACCCAGCTCGGCGTGGTCCGCACCGACGTCGCGACGCTCAGTGGGCGCGTCGACAAGCTCGCCCTCGACCTGGCCGCCGCCGCCAAGGACCTGCGGGATCGCATCGACCTCGTGCGCAGCGACCTGCAGCCGCAGATCACCGCGGTCGCCGATCAGCTCGCGGCGCTGTCCGCGCAGCTCGGGGCGTGCGGCACCGCAGGCACGGTGCTCAACCGCATCTGCGTGCTCGAGACGGCGCTGGCCGGACTCAGCCCCACCGACCTCGGTCCGCTCACCGACCGCGTGACCCAGATCTCCAGCGCCCTCACGACGCTCGTCAACCAGCTCACCGGCCTGACCCTCACCGGGGACCTGCCGGCAGCGCTCACCAACCAGATCACCACGCTGCTGTCGAACCTCACCGGGCTCTCGGGCACGGTCGCGGGCCTCACCGGCCAGGTCGGCACGCTGAACACGACGGTGTCCTCGCTCTCCGCCGGGCTCACGTCGGTGACGGGGCTCGTCGGCGGCGTGGACGTCGGAGCGCTCAACACCACCGTCTCGGGCCTCACCGGACAGGTCGGGAACCTCATCACGACCCTCGGCACCGACCCGTCGGGCCTGAACTCGACCACCATCAGCACCCTGCAGACGGCGCTGACGGGCGCCCAGACGCAGGTCAGCGGGATCCTCGCCTACCTCAGCCCGGGGGACTCGAACCTCGCGACGACGGCCGACAACACGCTCAACCAGGCGACCGCGACGCTCGCCGGGCTCACCGGGACGACCATCCCGGCCATCCAGGGTCAGCTCGCGACCGTCTGCACGACGTGGAGGACGACGCTCAGCGGTGTGAGCCTGCCCGTGCTGAATCTGCTGGCCGTCCTGACCGGGAGCACGACCCTGCCGACCCTTCCGAGCTGCTGAGGCCGTCCGGGTCCGACCTGCTGAGATCACCCGGGTCCGACGGTGGGACCCGGGACGCCACCGGCGGCGCGTAGAGCACGACCGCGTCGCGCTTGCCCTTCAGCGCGACGGGCTCACGAGCCCCGAACGCCGGCCAGTCCCGCCGCAGGAGTGCGACGGTCGCCGCGGTGACGAGCACGTCGTCGCCGGTGGACCGTGTCGCCTTCTCGACGCGCGCCGCGGTGTTGACCGTGTCCCCGATCACCGTGAAGTCGACCCGCCCGCCGCCGCCGATCGTCCCGGCGACGACCGGGCCGCTGTTGACGCCGACGCCGATGCCCAACGCCTCGCCGTAGCGCTCCCGCACGACGGCCGAGATCTGCTGCGCGGTCTCCACCGCGCGGTCGGCGTGGTCCTCGACGCGATCCGGCGTCCCGAAGACCGCCAGCAGCCCGTCGCCCAGGAACTTGTTGACGTGGCCGCGGTTCGCGCGCACGATCGGGACCACCAGGCCGTAGAACTCGTTCAGCCGGGCGACGACCTCGGCGGCGCTGGAGCGCTCCGCGAACGCGGTGAAGTCCCGGATGTCGAGGAAGAGGATCGAGACCTCGACCTCCTCACCGAGGATGTCGTGCCCCTCGGACATGACGCGGTCGGCCACCTGCGGATCGACGAACGCCGCCATCGCGTCATGGAGCGCAGCACGCTCCTGCAGGCCCTCGACCATCTGGTTGAAGGACACCGCGAGCTGCCCGGCCTCGTCGGTGCCCAGGACGGGGACCCGCGCGCTGAGGTCCCCGCGGGCGACCGCGTCCGCCCCCTGCCGCAGGTCGCTCAGCGGCTCCACGATCGAACGCGCCAGCAGCACCGACAGCTCGAAGCTCAGCGTGAACGCGACCCCGACCGCGAGGAGCACCCCGAAGCCCAGCGCGGCGAGGCCTTCCTGATCCGGGGACGACAGCCCGCTGACGACGACGCCGGTGATGACGTTGATCGCCGGGAGCACCAGCAGCAAGCGCCGTTGGAGCGGGACGGTCACGCTGCCGAGCGACGCGTTGCGGGGCAGGTCGTCGGACAGCCGCTCGAGGACCGGCCGCATCATCAACTCCAGCGCCAGGAAGCGCAGGAGCACGCCGTACAGCAGCACGATGAGCGCAGCGGCCACGATCGCGGGGAAGTCCGGGAACCAGCGTTGGTCGAGCTCCCAGGTGATGTAGGCCCCGGCGGGGAGGATCGTGGCGAGCACGGTCAGCGGGCCGCGCTGGCGCAGGTAGGCGACGGGCATCGATCCGAGCGCGCGGAAGGCCGTCACCGCGGCTGCTGCGGACCGATCCCCGCGCAGCCAGGCGTCGGCTGGGCGCACGAGCCTCCAGGCGCCGCGGACGCCGAGGAGGTTGTCCATGAGCGTCAGCGCCTGGGTGACCGCGACGATCCGTCCGAACTCGGCCGCCGACATGTCGACGTAGAGGAGCAGCAGGGACGTCCCGCCGAGCACGATGAGATGCGCGACCTGGAACTGCAGCGCGATGGCGACCCGTGGGTAGCGCCGCCCGAGTTTGCGAAAGGCGAAGCGCAGGGGCGCCCGGAGCATGGGTGCATCGTCGCGGCCCGGGCCCCGCTTGTCCAGGGGGTTGCCCCCAGCGACAGGCGCGGGTCGACCCCCGACCGTGGTGCTCAGCCCGCCTGGGGCCTGAGGCGCGCCGCGCCGCTCTCGCGCGCGGCCGCCAGGACCTCCGGCAGCCGCTCCTCACCCGCGGTCAGCGTGTCGCCGACCCCGAAGCAGGGAAGTCGGTCGGCACCGCGAGCCGCGAGCTGCTCGGCGACCGACCTGGGCGCGATGTCGCGCGACGGGTCGGCGGCGGCGTGCAGGCAGGCGTCGATCCCCAGGCCTGCGGCGGCCGCGGCCTCGGCGAGGATCTCCGGATCGTCGAGATCGAACCCGCCGCAGTAGGCGAGGCGCCCGGCGGCCAGCGCGAAGGCGGGAAGGGTCCGGGCCTCCGCAGCCAGGGTCGCCACACGCGTCACGCGGACGGACCCAGGGCTGGTGTCGGGCCAGACGAGCGGCAGCCGCAGGACAGCGGCCCGGGCGGCGACACCGCGCCGGCGTGCGGCCTCCTGGCCGGGGAGGGGCATCCCGAGGGACGCGACGGGAATCCACGTCACGGTGCCGAAGAGTCGGTCGACGCGTTCCGCCGCCAGGTACGACTCCGGGGCCGACGGGTCGAAGTAGAACGTCACGGCTCGGCGCGTGGCCGTCTCGTGGGCGGCGACGTTCGCCGCTGCGGCCTGGCCCCCCCTTCGCGCCCGATGCTCGTCCAACATGATGACCTCGCCCACCGCCGTCTCCTGACCTCTCCCCGCCGCCGCGCCGCGGTGACCTGACCCCGTCCTGGACCTCTTGGGAGCACCAACGAACGCTCGGAACAAAGCTGGCGGTGTCTTGTACGACATTTGTCCAGGATTAGCCGTGCGTGATCCTGGATACACCACTTCTGCGCAGTACTCGCCTACCGTGTTCCTGAGAGATTCGGAAATCCGGCGCGTCGCGCCGACTGTCGCGATACTGTGGAGCCCGGTAGCGCTCGTCCCACGACTTACCCGAGGAGCACCCCATTCCCACCGTTCCCCCTCCCAAGCGGCATCCGTACGACCAGTGGGCCCCGGACGCCCGCGCCCTGGACCTGGTCGGCGACAAGTGGACCCTGCTGATCGTGCGTGATCTCGTCGGTGGTCCCCGCCGGTTCGTCGAGCTGCAACGCGTGTTGCCCGGCATCTCCACGGAGCAACTCCGCTCGCGTCTGAACCGCATGGTCGCCGACGGTCTCCTCACCCGCCAGCGGTACCGCGAGGTCCCGCCACGCGTCGACTACGAGCTGACCGAGCGCGCACGCGATCTGCTGCCGGTGATCGGCGCGCTCGCGCGCTGGGGGTCGCAGTGGGCCTGGAGCCCGCCGCGCGCCGACGAGGCCATCGACATCGGCGCGGTGTTCCGCTCGTGCCCGGGGATCGCCCTGCCCGGGAGCGTCAGCGGCGTCGTCGAGATCACGGCGGAGAGCCGGGACGGCCAGCTCAAGCGCTACGTCCTACAGGCGGCCGGCGGCAACGTCACCTACTCCGAGCGGTCCGAGCCCGACGCCGACGCGCGGATCTCGGGCACCGAGCAGGCGTGGATCGACGCCCTGGGGCCCGAGCAGTCGCGGTCCGACCTGCAGGTCTCGGGCGACAAGCGCCTGGCGAGCGCCCTGCTCGACGCGCTCAGCCCCGTTGCGGTGGCTGACGCCAAGGTCGCCTGAGCGACCGACCTCACCCGTACCGGACGTCCCGACGGCCGCCTGACCGGGCGGCCGTCCTCGTGTCCGCGGTCGGACCCCGAACCGCCCGCGACTACTTGGAGTAGTCGGCGGCCTCGATGCGGGGGTACTTCCGGGTGTTCCCGTCCGGGTACTGCGGGACCGGCTGGACCCAGCACGAGGGCATGTCGCTCGTGTCGGGCACCTGCGTCTGGTAGGTGCCGTCGCCCGGCTTGCCGGTGTTGTTGCAGTCCCAGTTCGGGAAGATCATCCGGATCGAGCGCTCCTTGCCCTGGACCGCCCCGGGGTTCAGGTACGCGTTGCCGCGCGATGCCGCCGGCCGGGTCGTGTACATCGCCGCCGTCTCGGCGCCGTTGGGGCCGTGCTGCCGCAGGTAGTGGCCGCGCTCGAAGTCGTTGCGGGTCGGAATGGTGTCCGCGAGGGCGCCGGCGCCGTTGGAGATGAAGTCCGCGACGGTGATCTGGTGGTACTCGAGCCACTCGAGGATCGGGTTGAGCTGCTCCAGGAACGGCTGGAGCTCGCCCAGCAGCGGCTTGGCGCCGTTGAGGATGTCCGTGGTCGCCGGAAGGCCGGTCTTCGCCGCGGTGATCAGCGGTGAGAGGTTGCGGAAGAACGCCTCGAGGTCCGGCGAGGCTGCACGCAGATCCGCGACGGCCGGGCGGAGATCGCCGAGCGCGGGGTCGAGGTCACGGATCAGCGGATCGGTGTCGCGGGTGAACGTCTGCAGCCGCGCGAAGGTGGCCTTGGACTCGTCCAGGAAGGTCGGGAAGATCCGGAACGTCGCCGCGAGCGCCTCCTGCTTCGCGCTCGTCGCGCCGAAGACGTCGTGCGAGTTGGTGATGAGGTTCTGGAGCTGGTCCTCGCGCTCGGTCAAGGCACCGAACACCACGCCCGTGTTGCGCACCAACCGGCGGACCGCGCCCTCCTGCGTGTCGAGCACGCCGAGCACGTCCTTCGCGTCCGCGGCGAAGTTCGGCAGGTTCCCGAACGCGTCGTTCAGGTCCTGCCCCCGGTCGTCGACCGCGGTCGCGAGCTCCTGCTGCCACACCTTGAAGCTGTTGCGGGTCGTCTCGTCCAGGGCGTCGAAGATCTCGTCCAGCTGGGTGGTCTCGACGACGCGCGCGGCGGGCAGCCAGCCGCCCTCCTTGACCTTCGGCGCGCTCTTGGTCCCCGGCGTGATCTCCAGGTAGGTCTCGCCCAGCAGCGTCTTCTGCCGCAGCGCGACGCGCGCATCCGAGGCGATCGGCGCGAACCGCGGGATCACCTCGACGGTGGCGATCGTCGCGTTCGGGTGGTTCTCGACGTCGATGTCCTTGGCGCGGACCTTGCCGATCGAAACGCCCGCCGTCCGGACGTCGGCCTCGAGGCCGAGCTGCGCGGCCTCGGGCACGGCGACCTTGAAGCGGTACCCCTCGGGCTTCAGCGGCGTGGGGCCGCCGAAGCTGACCCACAGGAACAGCAGCAGCCCGAAGCACGACAGCGCGAACAGCACCATCGTCATGAGGCGACCGAAGGTCGGAGCCTGCTTGACCACTAGCCGAGCACCCCCTTGCAGAGCGTCGGGTCGGCGAAGATCGGAGCGACGATGGCGCCGAAGGCCGGCTCGGTGTCGGCGATCTGCTTGAGCGTTCCGCAGCTGCCGCCGATCGAGACGGGCCGGAACGGACCGTTGGCGTCACCGGTGCTGAACAGGGCGTTGCCGACGTGCTGCAGCCACGCGGCCCAGAACAGGTAGCCCTCGTCCCGCGTGTTCACCTCGGGTCCCTCCCGACCGCCCGGGTTGTACCCGGCGAGGTTGAGCAGGCTGTTGATCGCGGTGAACGCCCGTGTCAGATCGGGTGTGGCGCCGGCCACCCGCTCGGCGGGCTGCTCGAGGCTCTGGACCACCGGACGAGCGGTGCGCACGAACGGCCGGATCTTCTTCTCCACGACCGGCGCCGCTTCCTTGACGAAGGGCGTGATCGCGCGGTTGGCGTCGTCGAGCTTGCGCACCGCCGGACGCAAGTCGGTGACCGCCGGTCCGAGCACGTCGGCCAGGCGCTCGACCTTGCCGAGCGTCGCCGTCGTCTCCTGGAGCGTGCCGGGCAGCCGTCGGACGGCCGCCGTGACGTTCTGCTGCTCGCTGGCGAAGGCCCGCAGGACGTTCGCGCTGGAATCGACGAGCTGCTCGAGGTCGTCGTCCTTGCTCGCGAGCTCGCCGTTGAGCTCGCCCAGGCTGTGGATCAGCCGACGCAGGTTCTTCTCGCGCTTGGCGACGAGCGACGTGACCTTCGCGATATCGCGGTGCGTCGGCTCGAACCTGCGGAACACCTCACGCAGGTCGCTGCCGCGGCCCTTCAGCCCATCCCCGGCACCGTTGACGAGCAGCTTGAGGTAGTCCCGCGTGTCGGCGTCGAGCGCGGCGAAGACCTCGTCCGGGTTGACGTCCGGCAGCGTGTTGGCGACCGGGATCGTCCAGTTCTCCTTGGCGACCGGCGCGCGCTTGGTGCCGGGCGTCAGCTCGACGAACATGTCCTTGAGGCCGGTCTTGGGCCGCAGCAACGCACGGGCGTCGGTCCGGACCAGACGGTCGAACTTCTTGTCGATGTCCATCGTGACGACGGCGATGCCGTCACGGAGCTCGACCTTCGAGATGTCGCCGATCCGCACGCCGGACACGCGGATCGTCTGGCCCTGACCCGGGGTCACGGCCTGCGCGGTGCTGAACTCGGCCTTCAGGACGAACGGCGCGTCCTCGAAGATCGGGAACCGCAGGCGCTGGTTGGAGAGGATGTACCCGCCGACGACGGCGGCGATGATCATCAGCCCGATGACGGACGCGAAGTCCTTCGCGTACTTGCGGATCGCGCGCTTCACTTCGCACCTCGCTTCGCCCGCTCCGCCGCGGCGCGGACCTTGGCGATCGTGTCGAGGGTCGCCGGCTTCTCGCTGACCTTGAGCGGCAGCTTGCGGGCCTTGATGTCCTTCTTCACGAAGTCCATCGCCTTCTCGACGTACCGGTCGTAGATCTCGCGACCCGGACCGGACGCGGGGATGTTGGCCTTGCGGCTGCCGGTGGGCGCGGGACCGGGGATCGAGCGCAGGTCGGGCTGCTCCTGCGTCTCGCACGGCACGTCGTTGCGCAGCGGCGAGCGGCCCTTGACCGGCGGGCGCGGGTTCACGCCGCCGACCGGCGTGTCCGTCAGGAAGAGCTGGCCGTTGCCCAGCGGCGTGGCGTACGTGCCGCCTGCGACCAGGACGCGGAACCACTGGCCGTTGGCGTCACCGGAGCGGCTCTCGCCGGCCAGCCCGGACAGGCCCTTGACCGAGTCCTGGAAGACGGGTCCGACCGCCGGGAACGCCTTGTCCTCGATCTTGTCCAGCGACCACGGCAGGATGACCTCGTTCTGGCAGCTCGACGCCAGGCGGGTCTGCTGGTACAGGGGCACGCTCAGCTTCGAGAGCTTCGCCAGCGAGGGCACGACGGGACGCAGATCGCTGCTGAGGCCCCGCAGCTCGGCCGCGCCGACCAGGCGCCGCACCTGCCGCGCGAACGGGAGGCTGGCGTCCAGCGCCGGGCCGGAGGAGCGCACGCCCGGCCGGAAGTCGGCGACGAAACGCCGCAACGGCGGGAAGGCCCGGTTGAGCGCGGCCAGCGCGGGCTGGGCGGCACGGAGCGTCCGGGGCAGCTCGGCGATCGCCTGCTCGAGCGGCTGGTCGGCCACCGCGAACGAGCGGGCGGTCGTGTTGAAGTCCGTGATGAGGTTCTTCAGCTGGTCGGCGTTGCGGTCCAGGGCGGCCGCCGTGGCGCCG
>NZ_JBFIGP010000050.1:0-17517 GCF_041602235.1 Paraconexibacter sp. | reverse complement strand
CTGCGGTCCGGCAAGACGCTCAACGAGATCGCGAAGGCCGAGGGCAAGGACATCGCCGACGTCAAGAAGGCCGTCAGGTCCGCGCTCTCCGAGAAGCTGGCGACCGCGGTGAAGGACGGCAAGACGACCGACGCCCAGCGGGACGAGGCGCTCGAGCGGTTCGACGAGCACTTCGACGACTTCGCCGACGGCAAGCGGCCGATGGGCCGTCGTGGCCATGGCGGTCCGCGTCCCGGCGCCGAGTCCGACGACCCCGACGCGAAGCCCGGCTCGTACCCGGGCGAGGTCGCACCCTCAGGCCAGGCTGCCTGACCCACGACGCATCGTGCGGCGGCGTGCGTCACCATGCCGCCGCACATGCGCGTATCGCCCAGGATCCTGAGCTGTCTCGCTGCCGTCCCGATCGCCCTCGCCCTCGGAGGCTGCACGGAGACCCTCGACATCGAGAACGCCGAGAGGACCATCGGCGAGGACTACGCGGGCAAGGTCCAGGGCGCCGAGGTGCGCAGCGTCGACTGCCCGGACGACGTCTCCGCGGACATAGGGACCACGGCGACCTGCACGATGACGCTCGCCAACGACGTGCGCCTGGAGGTCGCCCTGAATGTCACGGGCGAGGACGGGCGCGTGAGCTGGGAGACCGTCAGCGGGACGCTGCCCGGTCCGCTCGTCGAGCGACAGGTCCAGGACGCGCTCGAGCGCTCGGTGGGCAAGCGACCGGACGCCGTGTCCTGTCCTGCCCGCGTGGCGATGAAGGTCGGGAGCAAGACGCGCTGCACGCTCACCGCCGGCGACAAGGCCTACGGGCTGACGGTCACGATGACCGACAACACCGGTGCGTTCGACATCGACGTCGACGAGCAGCCCCTGACGTAGCGGCCCCGTGGGCGTAGGGTCCGGGGATGGCCCGTGACCTGAAGCTCGCCCTGAACACCGGCTACTGGGGCTCCGGCCCGCCGCACGGTGTGGAGGACTCCATCGCCGAGGCCGAGAAACTCGGCTTCCACTCGATCTGGACCGCGGAGAGCTACGGCTCCGACGTGCTGACGCCGCTCGCGTGGTGGGGCGCGGCGACGACGCACGTGCAGCTGGGCACCGCGATCATGCAGATGAGCGCCCGTCGCCCGGCCGCGGCGGCCATGGCCGCCATCACGATGGACCACCTCAGCGGCGGCCGGTTCATCCTCGGACTCGGCGTCTCGGGACCCCAGGTCGTCGAGGGGTGGTACGGCGAGCCGTTCGCCAAGCCGCTCGCCCGCACCCGCGAGTACATCGCGATCCTGCGCGAGATCTGGAAGCGCGAGGGGCCCGTCGTGTTCGAGGGTGAGCACTACACGATGGGTCTGCCGGGTCCCAGCGGCCTGGGCAAGCCGCTGAAGAGCACGGTGCACCCCGTGCGCGAGGACATCCCGATCTACCTCGCGGCCGAGGGCCCGAAGAACGTCGCGCTCGCCGCCGAGCTCTGCGACGGCTGGCTGGCCCTCTTCTACTCGCCGCACGCCGAGGACCTCTACCTCCCCAACCTCCAGGAGGGCTGGGGGCGCGAGGGCGCACGCCGCGGACCGGAGGACTTCGAGATCGCCGCGACCGTGCCGGTCATCGTCCACGACGACGTCGAGCAGGCGGCCGACATGCTGCGCCCGATGTACGCCCTGTACTTCGGCGGCATGGGAGCGAAGGCGAAGAACTTCCACGCCAACGTGCCGATCCGCATGGGGTACGAGGCCGTCGTCGACGAGGTCCAGGCCCTCTACCTCGATGGGAAGAAGACGGAGGCGGCCGCCGCGATCCCCACCGAGCTCGTCGAGCAACTGGCGCTGATCGGGTCCGCGGACAAGATCCGCCACGACCTGGAGGCGTGGCGGGACTCGGTCGTCACGACGCTGATGATCGGCGGGGATCCCACGACGCTGCGTCGCGCCGCGGAGGTCGTCCTGGGTTGAAGCTCAGCGCCCCGCGCGCGGTATGGTCGGGCATGGACTCGGTAGGGGAACGTGTCATCCGGTTCGCACGCCGGGCGGGTCGATCCGTGGCCGCGCGAACCGGTCGCGACGAACGGTTCGCGGAGCTCGAGGCGGTGTTCGACCCGGGGCTCCGGCGCAACCGACGTGACGACTACGCCGCGCGCATCGCGATGACGGCCGTCCTGCGAACGGACTCGTGCGCGATCGACGTGGGCGCCAACCGCGGCGACTTCCTCGAGCAGATCGTCGCGGTGGCTCCGAACGGTCGCCACTTCGCGTTCGAGCCCCTGCCGGAGCTCGTCACCGACCTCCGGGCGCGGTTCCCGCAGGTCGAGATCCACCAGGGCGCGCTGTCCGACGTGACGACGACCGCGACGTTCCATCACGTCCTGGCCGCTCCCGCCTTGTCCGGCCTGCGGCGCCGCGCCGACCTGCCGGCCGATGCCCAGGAGACGCGGGAGGTCACCGTCGAGGTGCGCCGGCTCGACGACGTCATCCCCGACGACATCACTCCGGCGTTCCTGAAGATCGACGTGGAGGGCGCGGAGGTGAAGGTGCTCCTCGGTGGGCAGCGCCTGCTCGAGCGTGCCCGGCCCGTCATCGTCTTCGAGCACGGCCTCGGCGGCGCGGACCTCTACGGCTCGTCCTCGGGCGAGCTGTGGGACCTGCTCGACGCGTGCGACCTGCGCGTGTTCGACCTCGAGGGCGCCGGTCCGTTCACGCGCAGCGAGTTCGAGGAGTTGTTCACCTCGCCCGCGTCCTGGAACTACCTCGCCGTCCCGCGCTGATCCCAGCGGGGCGTGACGCCCGCTACGTCGCGATCGGCGCGACGAGCACGGCGTCCGGGATCCCGAAGGCGTCGACCAGCGCGGCGGCCTGCTCGCGGACGTCCATGCACAGCAGGTTGACCTCGGTGGTGATCCGCTTGGAGCGCTGCGTCGTCAGCCTGCCGTGCTCGAGGTACCAGCCGCGATCCTCTTCGATCGCCGCGAGCGCGTACAGGTCGCAGAGCTGTCCGAGAGCCTCACGCAGCTGACCGTCCTCGCAGCGGTCGACCGACGCGGCGAACGCGTCGAAGACCAGGCGCTCGATGTGCGCCCGGGCGGTGTGAACGACGTGGTCCTGGCAGAAGTTGAACACGCGCCACGGGTCGAAGCCGTTGTCGATGCCCGCCTTGAGCCGGCGGGCGACGCTGGCCAGCATGTGCTCCTCGCGCCAGCGCAGCAGCTCACCCTGGTAGTCGCGGTCGCGGAGCTCACGCTCGTCGTCGCTGGCCGGGATGACGTCCACCAGCGCGCCGAGCAACTGGCGGGCGAGGGACTTCTCGACGACCGTCTCGACGACCTGCCCGGCGACGAAGCGGACCATCCCCGGCGGGTCCAGGCTCGCGAACTGGTCCTTGTAGTCCGTGAGCAGCGACTTGGCGACCAGCTGCAGGAGCACGGTGTTGTCGCCCTCGAACGTCGTGAACACGTCCGTGTCCGCCTTCAACGCCGCGAACCGGTTCTCCGCGAGGTAGCCGAGGCCGCCGCACGCCTCGCGGCACTCCTGGATCGTGTCGGTCGCGTGACGGGTGGTCATCACCTTGAGGCCGGCGGCGTAGGTCTCGAGCTCCCGCTGATCGCGTTCCGGGACATCGCCGCCGCTGAACGCCTCGTGCAGCCGCGCCGCGACCACCTCCTGGGCGAAGTGCAGCGCGTAGGTCCGCGCGAGCCTCGGCATGAGCCGCCGCTGGTGGGTGCGGTAGTCGAGCAGCAGCGTCTCGCTGTCGCCGTCCGGCGGGCCGAACTGACGACGGCGCAGGCCGTGCCGCACCGCGATCGTCAGCGCGTTCTTCGCCGCCGTCCCGGCCGCGCCGCCGACACAGACCCGCCCCTGGATCAGGGTCCCGATCATCGTGAAGAACCGGCGGTTGGGGTTCTCGATCTCACTGCGGTACTCGCCGGTCTCCGTGACCTGGGCGTACCGGTCCAGGAGGTTGTCGCGGGGGATGCGCACGTCGGCGAACGCGAGCATCCCGTTGTCGACGCCGTTGAGCCCGAGCTTCTCGCCGCAGTCCGCGATGCTGACGCCCGGAAGCGGCTCGCCGTCGTCGTCCCGCAGCGGGACCACGAACGCGTGCACGCCCGGGCGCTCGTCGCCGACGTGCAACTGGGCGAAGACCGCGGCGATCCGCCCGTGACACGCGGCGTTGCCGATGTAGTGCTTCCACGCCCCCTCGCTCGGCGTGTTGATGACGAACTCGTCGGTGGCGGAGTCGAACGTCGCGGTCGTCTCCAGCGCCTGCACGTCGGAGCCGTGCCCCACCTCCGTCATCGCGAAGCAGCCCGGCAGCTCGGCGGTGATCGTCCGGCGCAGATAGGCCTCGTGGTGGCGCTCGGTCCCGAGGTGGAGCACCGCGCCTCCCCACAGCCCGAACTGCACGCCGGTCTTCACGAGGACCGAGAGGTCCCCGTGGGCGAGCGTTTCGAACGCGGCGATCGAGGCGCCGACGTCACCGCCGCCGCCGTACTTCTCCGGGAAGCCCATGCCGGTCTGCCCCGCGGCCGCGAGCAGGCGGGTGCGCTCCATCACGAGCTCCCGGTACTCCGCGGTCGGCAGGCCGCACACGGGAGCGTGCTCGGGCTGCGCCAGGAGCTGCCGGGTCAGCTCGCGGACCTCGCGGTAGGGCCCGTCCAGGTAGCGCCGCAGCGCGTCGGAGTCGAGCGAGATCGCGGCAGGGCGGTAGGAGGTGGAGGCCATGGTGGAGGTACGGTCCCACGCGGTCGCAGGGACGACAAGCGCGCATGGGTCCTACCCCCTCCCCGGGGATCTCACGCCCGGGCGAACAGGCTCGTCACGCGAGCGCGCACCAGGTCCGGGCGCTCGTCGACGATGAAGTGCCCGCAGTCCTCCACGAGCTCGAGGCGGTAGTCGTCGGCCAGCGCAGTGTCGGGGGAGGCGAGCGCCGGACTGATCGCGGCGTCCCCGGTGCCGAACAGCCCGACGGTCGGCACGCGCGAGCGCCGCCGTTCGGGACGCCGGGCGCTCGCGGGCATCTCCCGCAGCACGAACGTCCGGTAGGTGTCTCGCGCCGTTCGGGCGCACACCGGGTCCCGGAAGCGGTCGACGAACAGCGCGACATCCTCGGCGCTCATCGCCGAGCGGTCGTGGAGTCCGCCTCGGAAGACGAGGTTCGTGATCGAGGTGCGGCGATGCAGCGGGACGCCGAACGCCGCCACGAACGGCTGGTACAGGGCGAACCGCCACAGGTGCGGCAGGATGGCCCCTGGGCTCTGCCACGGATGGGCGATGTTGCAGGCGAGATAGGCGGAGAACCGCTCCGGGGCCATGATCGTCAGCAGCCAGCCGATCCATCCGCCCCAGTCGTGCCCGACCAGCCCGACGGGCTCACGGAGGTCCAGTGCGTCCAGCAGCGCGAGGACGTCGAGCGCCACGTCCTCCTTGGCCCAGCGGTGCGGGGCGGGCCCGGACCAGCCGTAGCCGGGGAGGTCCGGAGCGATCAGCCGCAGCCCGGCGGGCGGATCGGCCAGCAGGTCACGCCAGCAGAGGTGGTGCTGGGGCCAGCCGTGCAGCAGCAGGACGGGGTACCCGTCGGGGTCCCCTGCCTCGGTGACGTGGAAGCGCACGCCGCGCGCGTCCACGAAGGCTCGCCGGACGTCCTCGAGCCCCGGGAGCGCGGGCGGGACGGGAAGGGTCGGGCCGGGCATGCGGGCAATCTACAGCGGCGTACCTCTGGTGCGCCCGCTCGGGTCACGGCGCGCTCGGCGCGGCCGCAGGGTGCTCCTGCGCCCAGGCGGCGATCTCCTTGCTGCCGCTGATCCAGGTCCCGTCGTCGAGCTCGAGCGCCGGCACCCAGTACTTGCCCGTCCCCTCGGCGACCCTCTTGCGGCCCGACGTCTGCAACCGGCCCGGGATGCCGCCGAAGGAGTGGGTGTTGACCACCTCGTACTCGTGGCCGGCGGCGGTCAGCGCCTCGTGCGCCGCCGTGCACGGATGCGTGTGCAGCGGTGTCCCGAAGGTTCCCCAGCAGACGTAGAGCTTCATGCGACGGAGGCTACCGGGGGCCGGATGCCCCGTCCGGCGCCGGGGGACCGGACGCGCTGCCGGGACGCAGCACGAGCCACTTGTAGATGTCGTCGGGCTTGCGGAACCCGAAGGCCTCGTAGAGCCCGTGGGCGTCCTCCGTGGCGAGCATCACGCGCCGGACGGAGGCCACGGAGGGGTGCGCCACGACCGCGGCGATCAGGGCCTTCCCGACCCCGCGGCCGCGGGCGTGCGGCAGCACGAACACGTCGCAGACCCAGGCGAACGTCGCGTGATCGGTGACCACCCGCGTGAACCCGATCTGGCCGCCCTCGTCGTCGTAGGCGCCGAAGCACAACGAGTGGTCGATCGACCGGTCGACCGTCTCGCGCGAGACGCCCGGCGACCAGTACGCGTCCTCGCTGAGGAAGCGGTGGATGAGCTCCCGGTCGAGTCGGTCCGGCTGTGCGCTGATCTCCATCGCGCCGAACCTTAGAACGGCGGTCCGGCTCGGGCGGTCGCGGCGGCCCCGGCAGCACGCGCCGACGTGCGCCGTGTGGAACCGTAGTGGCGTGGTGTCCCCGAGCCTCGCGCGCCTGCGCCTCCTCGTCCTGCTTCTCGTCGCCGCGCTGGCGATCGCCCTGGGGGTGATCGTGCTCGGGGGATCCGGCAGCGACCGGCTCGCGCCCGGCATCGGCGCCTCGGGCGACGGCAACGATCCGCTCGCCTACCGCGAGGAGGACCGCGAGGAGCTCGAACGGCAGGCGGCGGCGGGGCTGTCGCACGTGCTGTTCGCCAAGAGCCCCGGCGGCGCGGTCGCCACGGCCGAGCGGGTCGCGCGGTGGCGCACCCTGATCGAGCGCACCGCCGAGGGCTCCGAGGGCGTCGTCGACGCGGACACGCTCGAGGCGATCGTCTTCCTCGAGAGCGCCGGTCGCGAGGACGCTCGGGCGTCGAACGACCTCGACGGCGCGGTCGGCCTCACGCAGATCCTCGCCCAGACCGGCCGGGACCTGCTCGGGATGCGGGTCGACGTGCGTGCGGCGGAACGGCTGACGCGCGGCATCGCGCGCGGGACCAAGGTCGAGGCCCGTACCCGCGAGCGCCGGCGGGTGGACGAGCGGTTCGACCCGCAGAAGGCCCTGCAGGGGACCGTGCGCTACCTGCGGTTCGCGCGGGGCGAGCTCGGCGACCGGCAGGATCTCGCGATCGCCAGCTACCACATGGGGGTCGGCAACCTGCAGCGCGTGCTGCAGCGCTACGGCGAGGGCGAGGTCCCCTACGCGCAGCTGTTCTTCGACACCACGCCGGTCCGCAACACGGAGGCCTACGAGCTGCTCGCCTCGCTGGGGGACGACTCCTCGACCTACCTCTGGCGGGTCAGGGCCGCCGCCGGGATCATGCGCCTCTGGCGGACGAACCCCGCCGACCTCAGCCGTCTCGCGGCCCTGCAGACGGCGAAGAACAGCGCCGAGGAGGTGCTGCATCCGCGCGCCTCGACCCGGGTCTACGAGGACCCGTTCGCCCTCGGTCGTGCGCGGGCCGACGGGACGCTCGTCGTGCTCGACCCCGAGCAGCTCGCGCGGTTCGGCCTGCGGATCGACCCCGGCATGGGCGAGCTGGCTCCCCGCCTGAAGCAGTCGGCCCGGCTGTACCGGGCGCTCCGTCCCGAAGCGCTCGCGATGCTCGCGTACATCGGGGCGGGCGTCCGGGACCTCGGGGGCAGCAAGGTCCCGCTCCGCGTCAGCTCGAGTATCCGCGACGTCACCTACCAGCGGCTGCTGGGACAGCGCAACGGGGAGGCGACCCGCCGGTACTCGCTGCACACCACCGGGTTCTCCTTCGACATCGTCCGCGACTACGCGACCCGCGGCCAGGCGCGGGCCTTCCAGTTCTTCCTCGACCGCCTCACCGCGATGAACCTGATCGCGTGGGTGCGGGAGCCGGGTGCGATCCACGTCACGGTGTCGTCGAGGGCGCGAGAGCTCATCCCGATCCTCGACGAGGAGTAGGAAGCTCTACTCTCCACTTCATGCTCGATCCTCGTACGCCTGTCCTCGTGGGTGCGGCACAGCTCACGCACCGCCCGGCCGACGGGCCCGTCCCTGCTCCCCACCGCCTCATGGCTGCCGTCGCTCGCAGCGCGGTCGATGACACCGAGGCGGGCATCGGCAGCGACGAACTGCTGCGCCGTGTCGAGGTCGCCGCATCGATCGACCTCTTCTCCTGGCCGGTCGCGGACCCCGCGGCGGAGATGGCCCGCGAGCTGGGGATCGCGCCGCGGGCCACGGCGCGCACGGCGCGCGGCGGCAACGGCCCTGTCGCGCTGCTCGGCGACCTGTCGTCGCGCATCGCCGGCGGTGAGCTCGACGTCGCCCTCATCTCCTTCGGCGAGGCCTTCTCCGCGTTCAAGAAGGCCATGGCGGGCGGGGACGACACGGCGACCTGGCCGCAGCAGGACGCGCAGGTCGCTCCGACGTGGTCCGTCGGCGCGGACCGCGACCCGTCGAACGCCGCGGAGCTCGCGGCCGGCATGCTGGCCCCCGTCTTCTTCTATCCGCTGTTCGAGCACGCGCTGCGCGGGGCCGCGGGCCGCTCACGCGCCGAGCAGGCGGACATCGCTGCGCGACTCTGGGCGCGGTTCGCCGAGGTCGCGCGCACCAACCCCCACGCGTGGGCCGAGGACCCGCCGACCGATCCGGCCGCGCTCGGCACACCGAGCGCCGACAACCGCCTGGTCAGCGACCCGTACCCCAAGCTGCTCAACGCCAACATCGCCGTCGACCAGGCGGCGGCGCTGGTGCTGATGAGCGCGGCGGCCGCCGAGTCGGCGGGCGTCCCCCGTGACCGCTGGGTGCCGGTGCATGCCACGGCCGGGGCCGCCGACCACTGGTACGCCACCGAACGCTGGTCGCTGGACCGCTCGCCCGCCATCGCGGCCTGCGGGGCCGCCGCGCTCGGGCACGCGGGCGTCGCGCTCGACGAGGTCGCCCATCTCGACCTGTACTCGTGCTTCCCCTCCGCGGTGCAGGTGGCGGCCGGCGAGCTCGGCGTGGACCTCCTCGACCCGGGGCGCGCACCGACGGTCACCGGCGGCCTGACCTTCGCCGGCGGTCCTGCCAACGGCTACGTGCTGCACGCGCTGGCGACCCTCGTCGGGCGGCTGCGCGAGGACCCCGAGGCGCTCGGCGTGTCCACCGCCGTCGGCTGGTACCTCACCAAGCACGGGTTCGCCGTGCTCGGCGGCCCCGCGACGGAGCCAGGGGCACCGTTCGCCCACCACGACGTGCAGGCCGTCGTCGACGCCACTCCCCGTCGCGACACCGCGCACGGCGAGATGGTCAGCGCCCCCGTCGAGACGCACACCGCCCTCTTCGACCACACCGGCACGCCGACGATCGCGTTCGCCACCGGACTCACCGCCGACGGCCGTCGTGCGGTGGGCAAGAGCCAGGAGCCCGAGGTGATCGCCGCCCTCGTGGAGACGGATCCCATCGGGGCGCCGGCGAGGTTCGACGGCGCGGGCGGCGTGACGCTGTAGGGGCCTACTCCTCTTCCAGCAGCTCCTTGACCGCGTCGACCACCGCGCCGGGAGTGATGCCGAGCTTCTCCAGCACCTCCGGACCGGGCGCGGAGGCCCCGAAGCGGTCGATGCCGATCGGGATGTCGACGTAGCGGTCCCAGCCGAGCGTGATGCCGGCCTCGACCGAGACGGTGGGGAGCTCCGAGGGCAGGACGTCCTCCTGGATCCCCTCGTCCTGGGCGTCGAACAGCTCCCACGAGGGCATCGAGACGACCCGGACGTGGATGCCCTCGGCGGCGAGCTGGTCCGCGGCCTCGAGGGCCACGTGGACCTCGGCGCCGGTGCCGACGATGGCTGCGGACTCCTCGCCTTCCGGCTCGCGCAGGACGTAGGCGCCGCGGGCGAGCCCGCGGGCGGACTCCAGCGCCTCGCGGTCGAGAATCGGCAGGTCCTGCCGCGAGAAGATGAGCGCCGCGGGACCGTGGACCTCCTCGAGCACGACCCGCCACGCCTCGGAGACCTCGGTCGCGTCGGCGGGACGGATGACGGTCAGCCCCGGGATCGCGCGCAGCGCGGCGAGATGCTCGACCGGCTGGTGGGTCGGGCCGTCCTCGCCGAGGGCCACCGAGTCGTGGGTGAAGACCCACGCCACGTCGAGCTCCTGCAACGCGCTCAGCCGGATCGCCCCGCGCATGTAGTCGGCGAACTGCAGGAAGGTGGATCCGTAGGGCCGGGTGATCCCGCCGTGGGCGGCGAGGCCGTTGACCGCGGCGCCCATCGCGTGCTCGCGGACGCCCCAGTAGACGTTGCGGCCCACGGACTCCTTGGTGTACCGCTCCTCGTCGCCGCCCGGCACCATCGTCGACGTCGAGCCCGACAGGTCGGCCGCGCCACCGACCAGGGTCGGGACGTGGTCGGCGAACGCCGCCATGACCGCCTTGCCCGCGGCACGGGTCGCGATCTTCTCCTTGCCGAAGCCGGCGGCATCGGACGGCAGCTTCCCGGCCATCCCGGGCAGCGGGCGCCCGTCCCAGCCGGCGTCCCAGGCGGCGGCCTTGTCCGCGTCGGCGGCCTTGAACGCCTCGAGTCGCTCGGTCCAGGCCGTGCGGGCTTCGGCACCGGCGCGACCTCCCGCGCCGAATCGCTCCATCACACCGTCGGGCACGAGGAACTGGGCGTCGGGATCCCACCCGAGGGCCTCCTTCGTGGCCCGGACCTCGTCCTCGCCCAAGGGCGAGCCGTGCGCGCCGCTGGTGCCCTGCTTGTTCGGGGACGGGTAGCCGATGATCGACTTGACGCGGATGAGCGTGGGGCGCTCGGTCTCCGCCTTGCCCGCGTCGATCGCAGCGCGCAGCGCCCCGGTGTCGTTGGCGTCGTCGACCTCCAGGACGTGCCAGCCGTAGGCGTCGAAGCGCTTGGTGACGTCCTCGTCGTAGGACAGCGACGTGGGGCCGTCGAGCGAGATGTCGTTGTCGTCGTACAGGTAGACGATGCGCCCGAGCCCGAGGTGCCCGGCCAGCGAGGCAGCCTCCGACGCGACGCCCTCCATGAGATCCCCGTCGGAGCAGATGGCGTAGGTGAAGTGGTCCTGGACCTCGCTGCCGAACTGCTCGCGGAGGAACCGCTCGGCCATCGCCATGCCGACCCCGTTGGCGAACCCCTGCCCGAGGGGTCCGGTGGTCACCTCGACGCCGGGGGTCCGCCAGGTGCCGTCGGCCCGGCGCTCGCGCTCCGGATGCCCCGGCGTGCGCGAGTCCCACTGGCGGAACGCCTTCAGATCGTCGAGGGAGAGGTCGTAGCCCGAGAGGTGCAGTGCCGCGTAGAGCAGCATCGACCCGTGGCCGGCGCTGAGGACGAACCGGTCGCGGTCCGCCCAGTCGGGCTCGGAGGGGTCGTGCTTGAGCACGTCGGCGAACAGCACGAACGCGGCGGGCGCCATCGCCATCGGCATGCCGGGGTGCCCGGAGTTGGCGTGCTGGACGGCGTCCATCGCCAGCGTCCGGACGGTGTTGATGCAGAGGTGCTCGAGATCGGCGGCCATGGCGGACACCCTAGACGGTGGTCGGAGGCCCCGGCTCGCCGGTCCGCCTCGCGCCGCGCGCCGTGCGGCGGGTAGGCTCGACGGCCCATGAGCATTCCCTGCGTACGGACCCCTGACGACCGGTTCGCCGGCCTCCCCGACTTCGACTACGAGCCCCGGTACTTCGAGACATCGGCGGGTCTTCGCGTCGCCTACCTGGACGAAGGCCCGGCCGACGCACCGCCCGTCTGGTTCATGCACGGCGAGCCGACCTGGAGCTTCCTGTGGCGCAAGGTGTTCCCCGCCGTGCGCGACGCGGGCTTCCGCTGCATCGTCCCGGACATGGCGGGCTTCGGCCGCTCGGACAAGCCGACCGACTTCGACTGGTACAGCTACGACGCGCACACCGCGGTGATGGCCGAACTCCTCGAGCACCTCGACCTGACGGGCGCGACGATGGTCGTCCACGACTGGGGCGGTCCGGTCGGGCTGCGCCTGGCGGTCGACCACGCCTCCCGCATCGACCGGATGGTCGTCCTCGACACCGGGCTGTTCACCGGCCACCAGAAGATGAGCGACGCGTGGAGCGCGTTCCGCGACTTCGTCGAGCGGACGGAGGACCTGCCGATCGGGATGCTGGTCGGCGGCGCCTGCCTGACGCCGCCCTCCCCCGAGGTCCTCGCGGCCTACGAGGCACCCTTCCCGGACGCGACGTTCAAGCAGGGCACGCGCGCGTTCCCGCTCATGATCCCGCTGACGCCCGAGAGCAAGGGGGCGGAGGCGGGACAGCGCGTGCTCGCCGCGCTCAAGGACGACGACCGGCCGATCCTCGTCCTCTGGGCGGACAAGGACCCGATCATCAACCTCGACACTGGTCGCAAGTTCGCCGCCGCGCTCGGCGCGCCCGAGCCGGTGGTCATCGAGGACGCGTCGCACTTCCTGCAGGAGGACCAGGGCGGGACCATCGGCGGCCACATCGCCGCCTGGCTGACCGCCTGAGCGTGGACCGGGGGCGGCGGTCCGTCAGCGCGCGACCGCTGCGATGACCTCCGCCCACCAGCCACGGTCCGACTCGTCGACCGCCCGCGACAGGCGTCGCCGCGCGTAGGCGCCCAGCAGGTCGCGGCGACCGAGCGCGACCGTCTCGCCGCAGACCGCCAGGACGCCGTCGTCCAGGAGCACCAGCGATCCGGGCCGGTCGCGGCGCAGGCGCAGCCGGTCGATCACCTCACGACCTGCCACCACCTTGGGGTCGGACGGGTCGCCGTAGGCGGGGTTCCACGGCCCGACGGTGAACGGGGTGGCGTGCGCGCGGATCTGCCGCGGCGGTCGCGGCGGAGGGCCGATCGGACCGGTGCGCCACCGCTCGAGCAGGTCGCGCATCTCCCGCGACACGGAGGAGCGCACGAGCACGTGCAGGCTGTCGCCGATCTCGACCGTGTGCGCGCCGCGGGGAGGTATCGCCTCCTCTCCCCGCACGATCACGTTGATCAGCGCCTCGCGCGGCAGGCCGAGGTCGCGCACCTTGACGCCGACCAGCGCGTCGTCCGGACCGACCGGGAACTCGATGACCTCGGCCCCGAGCCGCCGGATCGTCCCGGACTCCTGGACCACCCGGGGGAGCGCGGGCTCCGTCGTGGTCACCCGCAGACGCGATGCGATCGGCTCGAACGACGCCCCCTGCAGCAGCGTCGACACCAGGACGGCGAAGAAGACGATGTTGAAGAACTCGGCGGACTGCGGCACCCCCTCGATCACCGGGAAGGTCGCGAGCACCACCGGGATGGCGCCGCGGAGCCCGGCCCACCCCAGCGCGATCCGCTCGCCGGTGGTGAACCCCATCCGGACCGTCGCCAGGAAGGCGGCGAGCGGACGGGCGACGAACACGAGCACGAGCGCCACCGCCGTGCCCTCCACCCAGACGTCGGCGAGCTGGCTCGGGAACACGAGCAGCCCCAGCGTGAAGAACATGGAGAGCTGCGCGACCCACGCCAGACCGTCGTGGAAGGAGACGATCGTGCGCTTGGCCGGGATGGCGGCGCCGCCCAGCGACAGGCCGACCAGGTAGGTCGCGAGGAACCCGGAGCCGTGCAGCACGTCGGCGCCGCCGAAGGCGATCGCGGCGGTGGCCAGGGAGGCGACGGGGAACAGGCCCCCGGTCGCGAGCTGGGCGCGCTGGAAGGCGTGGACGGCCAGCCAGCCGACACCGAGACCGACGAGTGCGCCGATCCCGAGCTCGACCGCGAAGTCCGCGAGGAACTCCAGCGGCCCGTGCGGCGGGTGCTTGATCGCCTCGATGAAGCCCAGCACGAGCAGGACCGCCACGGGATCGTTGAACCCCGCCTCCCCCTCCAGCGTCCGCGCCAGCCGCCGGCGCAGGGTGGACCCGCGCAGGAGCGCGAAGATGGCCGCGCCGTCCGTGGAGGACAGGATCGCCCCGAGCAGCAGGCCTTCGAGCACATCGAGGTCCAGCAGCCAGTGCGCGGCGAACCCGGTGATCGCCGCGGTGACGGCCGTCCCGACGAGCGCGAGGGACATCGCCGGCCGCAGCACGGGACGGACCTCGTGCCAGCCCGCTGCCAGACCTCCCTCGAACAGGATGAGGACGAGGGCGATGATCCCGATCGTTCGTGCGAGCTCGAAATCGGTGAACGACAGCTCGCCGATCCCGTCGGAGCCCAGCAGCATGCCGAGGCCGAGGAACAGCACGAGTCCGGGGACACGGACCCGACCGGCGAGCAAGGATGCGAGGAGACCGAGCGCGAGCAGGGCGCCCGCGGCGAGGATCATCTTGCCGTCGCTCACGTGCGCCCAACCCTACTCACCACGTCCAGCCTGCGGGCGACGGCGAGGAACGCCGCCGTACCCCCGGCCCGCGCTGCGCTCAGGCGTCGGGGGTGCTCTCGGTGAGCTGCTTGGCCTGCGCGCCCGGCTCGAGTCCGGGCTCGGAGTGCGACGCGCGCAGCTCGTAGGCCCGACGGGTGGCGTCGTCGCGCTGATCGAGGACCTTGTCGGCCTTCAGGGCCCGTCCGATCGCCTCGCGACCGCGGCGCGGCAGCACGTTCATGGCCGTCGTGATCGCCTGCACCTCGCGCGGGACGAAGACGTCGAACTTCGGGAACTTGAGCGCGCGCACGATCTCGGCGGCGACGTCGCCCGGCTCGATGTGCTTGACCCCGCGCGTGGGCTGCAGCCCGGAGGCGAGCTCGGTCTTGACGACGACCGGCATCACGCAGGAGACCTCGATCGGCGTCTCGCGGAGCTCGGCGCGCACCGCTTCGCTGACGCCGACGACGAAGTGCTTGGTCCCGCAGTAGGTGGCGCCGCCGGGGAAGCCGCCCTTGCCCGCCGTCGACGCCACGTTGACGAGGTGGCCCGTGTCGCGCGCCAGGAACCGCGGAAGGACCTCCTTCATCCCCCACAGGACGCCGTTGACGTTGATGTCGATCTGCCGCTGCGTGGTGGCGTCGTCCTCGTCGAGGAAGCGCCCGAGCTGCATGATCCCGGCGTTGTTGACGAGCACGTCGATCGGGCCGACGGCCTCCTCGGCTCCGTCGAGGAACGCCTTGAACGACCCACGGTCGGTGACGTTCAGCGGAAAGGCGACGACGTTCGGTCCGAGCTCCTCGGCCGTGGCCTTCGCGAGATCGAGGTCGAGGTCGCCGATGGCGACCCGCATGCCTTCGGCGGCGAACTGGCGCGCGGTCTCCTTGCCGATACCGCGGGCGCCGCCCGTGATCGCGGCGACCTTGCCGGTGAGGACTCGGGGCTGCTTGGCCATGGGGCGGGACCCTCCTGCGTGACGCGGTGGACGAAAGATGACGCAGGCGTCACTCTAGTACACCGTGGCGGTCCGGCATCGACGGTCCGCGGCGGACGCTCAGTCGTTCTCGGCCTTCTCCTGCTCCTTGCGGGCCTTCTTGTCGGCCTTCTCCTGCTCCTTGCGGGCCTTGTCCCAGGAGCGCTCGCGCTCGTCGGCCGCCTTCTTGTCGGCCTTCTCCTGCTCCTTGCGAGCCTTCTTGTCCGCCTTCTCCTGCTGCTTGGCTGCCTTGCGGTCGGCCTTCTCCTGGCGCTTGGCCGCCTTGCGATCGGCCTTCTGCTGCTGCTTGGCGGCCTTGCGGTCGGCCTTCTCCTGGCGCTTGCGCGCCTTCTCCTCAGCCTTCGGGGAGGCCGGTGCCGCCGACTGCGGAGCGGGGCGCGCCTGCTCGGCGGTGCCCCGCTTCTGCTGGTCCTTGGCCGCCTTCTTCCGGGCCTTCTCCAGCTTCTTCTGCGCCTTGCGGTCCGCCTTCTCCCGGTCATCGTCGTCGTCGTCGCCCGACGGCCGGTAGGACGCCGGCACCGACGCGTGCTGCTGCTCGGCCGACTGCTCCTTCCGCCGGTCCTTCGCGGCCTTCTCCTGCTCCTTGCGCGCCTCCTTCTCGGCCTTGTCCTCGTCCTCGTCGCGGGTGTCGGCCGCGGGCGGCGCGTGCACCGGGGTCTCGACGAGCGGCAGGCTCGCGAACACGATCGGGCCGGGGCCACCTGCGCCGGGACCGCCCGGGGCGCCCGGAGTGGCGCTGAGCGTCTGGATGCCGCCGATCGACGGGGCGACGGCTCCGCCACGGACGTTGCGGGTCCGCATGGCGCGAACGAACCGTCCGCCGATCGGAGCCGGCGGGGGTGTCAGCACGACGCGCGCCTGTCTGGTCACCGGGCTCGCGGTCATCGGCGGCGCGGCCGCCGCCAGCTGCAGCGCGGCGGAGCGCGAGGTCGCCGCGGCGCGGACCTCCGCCTCCGGGACCTGGGGCCCCTTGCTCAACTGCTGCGTCGCGAGGTACCCGGTACCGCCGGCGCCGCCGGCGACCGAGAGCGTGACCAGTGCCTGGATGGCGAACCCCTGGGCCCCGAGCGACGCGAAGAGCCCTCCGCCGCCGGCCGCCGCCCCGACGGCCGCCACGCCGCCGGCCGCCGCGGCACCGCCGGCGATCGTCGCACCGCCACCGCCGCCACCGCCACCGGCAGCACCGCCACCGAACAGCGTTCCGAGGATGGACGCCTTGAGCGCCGTCCCGGGAGCCACCGGCAGCATCACGGCGATCGCTGCGCGCTGACGCTGGACCTCGAGCTTGTAGGCGCGGCACCCGGGGCAGCTGTCGAGATGGCGGCGCAACTCGGTGCGGCGCAACGCGCCGCCGCGCAGGGTCGCCAGCTGCTCGCGGATCACCCGGCAGTCGGTCTCGCGTGCCGCTCGCGCGCCGATCAGCTGCTCGCGAGCCTGGAACACCAGCGCCTTGATCTTCTCCTTGCGCACGTCGAGGATCACCGCCACCTCTTCGTGCGAGTGGGCGCCCATCTCGGTGAGCAGCAGCGCGGCGCGCTGGTCGTCCGGAAGGCGCTGGAGATCGGCGAGAAGCTCTTGGAGGTCGGCCCGCTGCTGGACCTCGGACGTGAGGCCTTCGACCGAGACCTGGACCTCCTCGATGTCGGTGTGCTCGCGTCGGGCACGCAGCATCGAGAGACAGCGGTTGCGGGCGATGGCGAACAGCCAGGCCTTGAGCTGGATCGGGCGGTCGTCGGCGAGGAGAGCCCGGTAGGCGCTGATGTAGGTGTGCTGCAGCGCGTCCTCTGCACCCTCCGCGGTACCCAGCATGTGCCGGCAGAACGAGAGGAGATCCCGCTGATAGCGGTCGTAGACGACCTCGAAGGCAGCCTGGTCACCAGCCCGGACGCGCGCGACCAGGCGCTCGTCCGACAGCGTGCGAAGCAGCCCCCGGAAACGGGAGCGACCTGGCGCTGCGGTGACCACTGCTGACATCGGCTACGGCACGACTCCGGGTTCAGAGAGCAAACCTGCACACGACGAACAACGTCCGACCAGGGTCGCAGGTTGGAGAGTTCCTTGCACTATTTCTCAGACCTTCTTCACATAC
Source organism: Paraconexibacter sp. (assembly GCF_041602235.1). Taxonomy (GTDB): domain Bacteria; phylum Actinomycetota; class Thermoleophilia; order Solirubrobacterales; family Solirubrobacteraceae; genus Paraconexibacter. The sequence goes on along the minus strand of NZ_JBFIGP010000050.1, from coordinate 75 downwards.
CCCTCCGTATGCTGTGCAGATGCCGTCCTTCCAGCACGCCGGCTACCGGATCGCCTACACCGAGCACGGGACCGG
>NZ_JBFIGP010000049.1:0-17682 GCF_041602235.1 Paraconexibacter sp. | reverse complement strand
AGCTCGTCGTGCAGGTAGGCCCTGGCCTTCGTCGGTCCCCGGCCGACGTGCTCCGCCAGCACGGTGACCACCATCGTCGAGATGGCGGCCGCCAGCGGCCCGCCCTTCAACTGCTCTGAGGAATCTGCGGACATGGTGCCTCTCCTTCCCCTGGGTTGGGCGAGCACCGAGACGTGAGGAGGACCGTCCGGAGGGGTGATCGCCCGCGCGTCTTGCCAACGTCCTCGAGGAGGCCGTCCCAAACTCGCGTCCAGACACGGTACCCATGCGAGGGGGATGCTCGTCGCACCTCCACGAGCCTGGTTAGGATCCGCCGCGCAGGGACTGACCCGGGGGGAACCGCCGGTGCCGGGACCGCTCCAGCGAAGCAGCCGACGACGGTCGGCCACGTGAGCACATGGTTTCCGGCACCCCTATCGACGACAGATACGACCACGCCCTGCAGTCGCTGCTGGCGGCCCGTCAGGATCTCGAGGCGCTCAGCAACGGCTCCGCCGGGTCGCTGGCTCCAGCCCGTCAGGCGGTCGACGAGGCGATCGCGGCGCTGCGCGGGGTGCGGGAGCGGCGGATCGTGTCGGTGGTCATCGGGCACGACCACGATCTCGTCCGTGCCGAGCGGGTCGTGTCGATCGTCCGGGCGGCGACGGCCGGGATACCGGCCCCCGGTGCGCGCGTCGAGATCATGAGCAGCGGCGAGGGACTGCGGATCCTGGTCGTCGACGACACGCGGTTGAGCACGGTGCCGGACCCTCCCGCCGACCAGTCGGGGCTCGCGGTGCCGCAGGCGGTACGTGAGCTCGCGGCCCAGGCGGGAGGGATCGCGTACTGGGATCCGGTTGCGCCCACGGGGGCCGTGCTCGTCGTCGTCCTGCCGCCGTGACGGCGCTACACGGCGTCGAGCGCACGCGACCGCGCCCGTCGGCGCGCCGACCGCGCGGCGATGAGGGCCGGTACCACGAGCAGTCCCGCGGGAACGAGGATCGCCGCGACGACGACCAGGACGGAGGCGGTGACCTCGAGGACCCTGGCCGCGTCCCGCAGCGCGTCCGCTGGGGTCCACGCGGCGCCGCCGGTGTCCTGGGACGCTCGGTCGCCGCGCACGGTGAGGCCGACGGTCGCACGGTCGGTCCGGGCCCGCAGGCCGCGTAGCGCACCCTCCAGGGACGCGATCCGCCGACGGCTGTCGGCGATCCTGGCCCGCAGGCTCGAGACCTGGCGGTCGCTCTTCGCGCGCGCGAGCGCCTTCAGCAGCGCCTGGCGCTCGTCCCGGGCGTCCTGCAACCGGGAGGCGGTGGAGACGACGGTCCCCGTGATGTCGTCGCTCTCCTGCACCAGGGCGCTCACGTGGGCGAGTCGCGAGAGCTCGGCGATGGCGCGGTCCAGCCGCGCGGCCGGCACCCGGAGGTCGAACACGGCCTCGCCGCCGTCGTCCGTCGTCGTGATCTGGGACGACGCCACGACCCCGCCGAGGGACTGGACCGTGCGGATGACCGCGTCGGACACCGCCTGGACGTCCTGCGGGGCGGTCGACAGCGTCATCTGCGCCGCACGCTCGACCCGGCGCGGACCACCGAGGCCACCGGGGTCGGTCGTGGTCGGGGGCGCCGGGGCGGTCGCGGAGGACTGCGGCGCCGCGGAACCCGACGGCGACGGCGCACGGGCGGCCTCGTCGCCACCGGACCGCTCCTGCGCCTCGCCCGCTGTGCCGGCGCCGTCCTCGGCGCTCCCCCCGGCCGGGGGCGCCGACGACGTCACGGGTCGCGCGTCGTCCCCGCCCGTCAGCGCGGCGCTCGCCACCACCAGCGCGAGCACGACCGTCGCGGCGGCGCCGAGGGCGGTCCGCAGCGCGGGCCGGGGCGCCACGAAGCGGCGCAAGCGGCCTCCCGGACGATCCGCGGCGAACCCGGAGGCCACGCGAGCATCGAGGTCCGACCGGGCCGGACCGGTGAGGTCCGGTACCTGATCGCGGACGTCGCGGACGAGTGCCGAGAGGACCGGGTCGGCTCCCGGAGCGCCGGCCAGCGCCCGCTCGAGCTCCTGCAGCTCGGCGGCGACCACGGGGTCCAGCTCGTCGTCGTGGGTCCTGATGCGGCGGATCATGAGCAGGCCTTCCGGAGCTTGGTGACGGCACGGTGGATGCGGGTACCGGCGTTGGCCTCGGAGATCCCGAGCATCCGGGCGATCTCGACGTTGGTGAGGCCGGCGTGGAACTTCAGGGCGATCAGCTCGCGCTCCCTCGTGTCGAGGGTGGCCAGCGCGGCACGGACGGTGGCGCGGCGGTCGGCCGCCTCGGTCGCGTCGTCCACGGCGTCGAGGTCGGCCGCTGCCGCGGGGTCGTCGGGTTCCACGACGAGGGCGGCGGTGCGCTGTCGCCGTCGCAGCTCGTCGAGGGCGGCGTTCCGCGCGATGCCGAACACCCAGGCGCGCTGGCTGCCGCGGCGGGCGTCGTACCGCGCGCGCTTGCGGTAGGCGCGCTCGAACGCGAGGGCCGTGACGTCCTCCGCGGCACCGCGGTCCCGCAGCACGGAGAACACGTAGGCGAAGACGTCGGAAACTGTTTGGCGGTAGAGCGCGTCGAATGGCACCTGTGCCGTGTTCCGTTGGGGCAGAGCCATGGTCAAGGTGTCACTCATGCCGGTACTACGACGCAACCGGCGACCCATCACGTATCGTCGTGGGATGGTCGCCCGTAGCGCAACCCCCGCGCTCGCGGCCCTCCTCGCGTGCGCCGCGGCCGTCCCGGCGGACGCGGCCGGCAAGGGCAGGTCGATCGCCAAGTCGAAGCTCCTGTGGGCGACGGTGAACGTCTGCGACACCGTCGACAAGCCGAACGTCATCGGGATCCGTGCCTCGATGCCCGGGAGCGGGATCCGGTCCGAGCGCATGTACGTGCGCTTCCAGGTCCAGTTCCGGGCGGCCGCCGACCGCAAGTGGCACAACGTCGGGAAGGCCGGCGACAGCGGCTTCATCGCCATCGGCTCCGCCCGCTACCGGGCGCGTCAGGCCGGCCGGAACTTCACGATCAAGCCGCCGTCCGACGGTGGCGCGTACCGCCTGCGTGGCGCGGTGACCTACGAGTGGCGGATCGATGGCAAGGTCGTCCGCCGGGTGCGCAAGCGCACGCTCAAGCGGCGCGGCGCCACGCGCGGCGCCGATCCCAAGGGCTACAGCGCCGGCAGCTGCGTCATCCGCTGAGGCGACCGACGGGCACGGCGGTCCGCCGGTGGGGCGGTGGGCACCGGGTCAGCCGAACAGGCGAGGGTCGTTGGTGATGATGCCCGCGACCCCCATCGCCTCGAGCGTGGCGATGCGCGCCGCGTCGTCGACGGTCCAGACGAACAGCTCGCCGCCGGCGTCGCGCACCGCCGTCGCCATGCGCGGCGTCACGAGCGACCAGTGCGCCATGAGGGCGTCGACGCGTCCCTCGCGCATCGCGGCCGCCGCCTGCCCGGGCAGCGTCCGGCGCAGGACGCCGATGACCCCGTAGGCGACCGGGCGCGTGAGCGGATGGGCGAGGTAGTCGCGCCGGACCTTCGGGACCGACCACCCGAGGCGGACGGCGGGTTCGAGGGCGCGGACGCGCTCCAGGGACGTCGCCTCCATCGTGGATATCAGGGAGCGCGACACCAGCCCGTGGTCGTGCAGGGCGGCCAGGACGGCCTCCTCGTACCCGGGGAGCTTCAGGTCGACGTCGAGCTCGATCCCGGCGAACCGCGGCGCGGCGAGATGCGCGAGGCCCTCGGCGAGCGTCAGCGGGGTGCGGGCGCGGGCGTCGACGAAGTCGTGCGCGAGCAGCAGCTCCCCGCTGCCGTCCTCGTGCTCGGGGAGCACGTCGAACTCGATCATGTCGACGCCGAGGCGCAGCGCCTCGTCGAAGCTCGCGGCGGTGTTGCCGTGGGCCAGGGCGTGCGCGCCCTTGTGGCCGACGCGTCGTGGCCGACGGGCCGGCTCCCCCCGTGCGTGGTCGATCACCCCTGGCATCCCGGACACCAGTATGTCGTGCGGTTGCCGTCCCCGAGCCGAGCCATCCGTATCGGCGTGCGACAACGCGGGCAGGGGCGGCCGTCGCGGCCGTACGCCCGGGCGTCCCGTCCACCCGATCCGGTCCGGGCGGACGCGGCCATGCGCGGGTGGACGAGGTCGACCAGCGCCCGGGCCTCGTCGTCGGTCACCCGCCCCGCCGGGCGCTGTGGGTCGACGCGCGCCTCCCAGCACGCCTCGCTCTTCCAGATGTTGCCGATGCCCGCGACCGTCCGCTGGTCGAGCAGGGCGTCCCCGATCGGGCGCGTCGGGTCGTCCTGACGGAGACGGTGCACGAAGCGCTCGCTGTCGAACGGGGACACGCAGATGTCGGGTCCCAGCGACTGCAGGCGCAGATCGAACCGGGTGCGGGACTCGGTGAGCAACTCCAGGACGGGGCCGTCGAACTCGACGACCTCGTGCCCTCGCGCGCGCAGGACCAGCCATGCGCGCCGCGGGGACCGCCGCCACCGGGCGCCGGCGACGTACGTGCCCCACGACCCGGTCATCCGGAGGTGCGAGTGGATCGTGAGGTCCCCCTCGAACCGCAGGAACAGGTGCTTGCCGTGCGCGTCCACCGATACCACCTCGCGGCCGGCCAGGCGCTCGGGCCAGCGGTCCGCGCCGAACCGGGGGTGCGGGGTGAGGATCTCGTCCGGCACGCCGCCCAGCAGGATCGGGCGGATGCGGTTCGCGGCGTGGTGGATGGTGTCGCCCTCTGGCATGCGGTACGCCCAGAGTACGCTCGGGAGGTGATCGCGGACCTCGCACGGCTCGTCGGAGCGGAGCACGTCGTCGCGGAGCCCAGGGCCGACGCCCTGGCCGACGCGAGCGCCTACGCCGGGGTGTCGGGCCAGGCGGCGGCGCTCGTCCGCCCGGGGCACGCGGAGGAGGTCGCGTCGGTCGTCACGTGGTGCGCGGATCGCGGGGTCCCCGTGGTCCCGCGCGGGGGCGGCACCGGCTTCAGCGGCGGATGCGTCCCGCAGGACCCGACCTCCGTGGTGGTGGCCGTCGACCGGCTCGACGCGGTCCGGGCGCTCGACCCGCTGCAGTGGCGGGCCCACGTCGAGGCGGGGGTCACCACCGCGCGTCTCGCGCGCCTGGCGCGGGAGAACGGCCTGCGGTTCCCGGTCGATCCCGGGGCCGCCGAGCAGTCCCACGTCGGCGGCAACATCGCCACCAACGCGGGTGGACCGCACTGCTTCAAGTACGGCGTGACGCGCGCGTGGGTCCTCGGCGTCGAGGCGGTGCTCGGGAACGGGGACCTCGTCACGGTGGGCGGTTCGGTCCGCAAGGACGCGGCGGGGTACGACCTCGCCGGCCTGCTCTGCGGCAGCGAGGGCACCCTGGGCATCATCACCGCCGCCTGGATGCGCCTGATCCCGGCACCGCCGATCGAGGTCCCGCTCGCGGCGGTCTTCGCCGATGCCCGCGCCGGGCAGGACGGGATCGACGCGGTGCTCGGCAGCGGCGTCGTCCCGGCGGTCGTCGAGTTCCTGGACGCGGGGTCGCTGCGCGCGGCCGGGCCGACCTTCCCCGGCGGGCTGCCCCGCGACGCGGGGTTCCTGCTCATCGTCGAGGTGGACACCACCGAGGACGACGTCGCCGAGGTCGTGCAGGCGCTGGACGAGGCGGGCGGGACCGTGCTGCGCCCCGACGACCGCGAGCTGTGGCGCTGGCGCGACGGCGTGTCGATCGCGGTGGCCGCCCAGCACGGCGGGAAGCTCAGCGAGGACATCGGCGTGCCCGTCGAGTGCGTCGCCGAGGCGGTGCAGGCCACCGTCGAGATCGCGGCGCGGCACGGCCTGGAGGGCTGTTCGTGGGGGCACGCCGGCGACGGCAACCTGCACTCGACGTTCCTGCTCGACCCGACCGACGCGGCGCAGCTGGAGCGAGCGGACGCCGCCGCCAAGGACCTGTTCGCGATGGCGCTCTCGCTCGGCGGCACCGTGAGCGGAGAGCACGGGATCGGCTTGCTGAAGGCCGGGTGGCTGTCGAAGCAGTGGGCGCCCGGCGCGGTCGCGGCGCAGGAGGCGATCCGGCACGCGCTGGACCCGGCCGGCGTGATGAACCCGGGCGTCAAGCGGCCCTGAGCGCGCCGCCGCATCGCGAGGCTCCTCCGCCGGGCCCCGGCGCGTCGTCGTCGGCCTCAGGCGCTGAGCGTCAGCTTGGTCGGCCCCGCCCGGAAGCCGACCTCCACCAGCAGCGGCTCGAGCGCGTGCCCGACGACGTGCTCCCCGTCGAGCTTCTCCACCGCCAGCTTTCGGCCGCGGCCCTCGCGCACCCAGGCAGCCAGGGCGTCGAGCGCGGGGCGCAGCCGCGGGTCGTCGCCGTCGACCAGGGTGCGCAGCGACCGTCCGCCGCGCTCGACGAACACCACCGGCTCCGATCCGGCCAGGACCACCTGCGCTCCGGCGACCCGTTGCGGCGAGCGGGTCTCGCCGTCACGTCGGGGCCAGGGCAGCACGCTGCCGTAAGGCTGCGCCGGGTCGGCGGCGGCGAGCACGATCGGCGGCGCCTCGTCGTCGGCCTTCTGCGCGCGCAGCCGCTCGACGGCGCCCGGGAGGGCGAACTGCGCGCCGCCGAGCCCCTCGACGAAGTACCCGCGCCGGCAGACCCCGAGCGTCTCGAGGTCGCCGAACACGTCGTAGAGGCCGCTGAAGCCCCCGGCGATGCCCTCGCCGACGACGTGCTCACGGGTGACGATCCCGTGGCGCTCGAGCAGGAGCTCGGCCACCACCCGGCGGCGCGCGCGGGGATCGACGACCTCCGCGTCCGCCGACACGAACAGCGGCGACGCCGACGACCAGCGGCCGACGACCTGGGCCTGCGCGCCGAGGCGCCGCGAGGAGAACCGCGTGCCCGCCCGCGTGCCCCGGCGGGCCGCGCGCGCGGCGTTCGCCCGGGCCAGCGTCAGCCGTGGCGCGCGGAGCGGCGCCCATGCGTCGTTGGTCGCCTCGCCCGCCCACACGAGATCCCACAGCGCGTCCTGCAGCGCCTCGGGCTCCACGTCGGCGAGCTCGGCCAGCAGGTCCGTGAAGAAGGCGGGGGAGGTGCGAAGCCGGTCCCGCAGCGCCTCGTGCACGGGGCCCGACGGCGGTTCGGCTCCACCGCCGGGGCGGAGCCCGGGCGGACCGATCGCGGCAGCGTCCTCGCGGAAGTAGAGCGCCACGCGCCCGGAGCGGCGCCCGATCGCCCCCGCTCCCACCCAGACGACCTCGCCGCTCGCGCAGAGCTGGTCCAGCCACGTCGGTGAGTACGCCCCGACCCGGCGCGGCAGGATCTCGGTCTCCCACAGGTCCGCCGGCAGCGCGAGGCCCTGCAACGGGATCAGCGTCTCCCGGAGCCGGTCGATGCCGGCTCCGGCAGCCGGGTGGCGATCCACGCCGTGCCAGGAGGGCATGAACCGTCCGAGGGCGCGCTGGTCCGCCGCCTCGATCTCGTGACGGAGGGCGGCCAGCGACGCGCGCCGCAGGCGGCGCAGGACGTCGCTGTCGCACCATTCCCGCGTGGTGCCGCCGGGCCGCAGCTCGCCCTGGACGAGGGTCCCGTCGCGCTCGAGGTCCTTCAGCGCGCCGGTCGGGTCGACGCCGTACCGGGCGCGCAGCTCCCCGGCGGTGAACGGTCCGTGCGTCCGCGCGTACCGCGCGACCAGCGTGCGCAGCGCGTCGGGGACGTCCGCGACGAACGCCGCCGGCAGCCCGCCGGGGGGCACGGTGCCGAGCGCGTCGCGGTAGAGGCCGGCGTCGTCCGCGGCGACCCAGCGGTCCTGCCCGCCGATCCGCAGGCGTACCGCACGTCGCTCGTCCGCCAGCGCGGTGAGCGCGGCGTCGACGTCGACCCCGTCGTGCGCCCGCTCCCGCACCTCCTCGAGGGTCAGGTCGCCGACGCGACGCAGGACGTCGGCCAGCTCGTCGCGGGTCGTGGCACGCGTGCGGTCGCTGGTGTGCTGCAGGTCCGCCTCGACCTGCTCCAGCGCGGCGGCGTCGATGAGCTCACGGAGCTCGTCCTGTCCGAGCAGCTCGCGCAGCAGGTCCCTGTCCAGCGACAGCGCCGCCGCCCGGCGCTCCGCGTTGGGCGTGTCGCCCTCGTACATGTAGGTCGCGACGTAGTCGAACAGCAGCGACCCGGCGAACGGCGAGGCGCGCTTGGTCTCGACGGGGACGAGCGAGATCTCGCGGCGGTGCAGCGCGCGCAGCAGCTCGATCGTCCCGGGCACGTCGAGCACGTCACGCAGGCACTCGCGGTAGGTCTCGAGGATGATCGGGAACTGCCCGTAGCGCTTGGCGACCTCCAGCAAGGTCTGCGACTTCAGTCGCTGCTGCCACAGAGGGGTGCGCTTGCCGGGGTAGGCGCGGGGGATCAGCAGCGCCCGTCCGGCGTTCTCGCGGAACCGCGCGCCGAACAGCGCGCTCGAGCCGAGCTCGCCCACGACGAGGTCCTCCAGCTCGTCGGGGTCGACCATCACGAGATCGAGCACCTCGTCGACGCCCGTGTCGTCGGCGTCGGGGAGGTGGACGATGATCCCGTCGTCCGACCAGATCGCGTCGGACTCCAGGCCGAGCTCGTCACGGATGCGCGCCGCCAGGGCGAGGCCCCAGGCCGCGTGGACACGTCCGCCGAACGGCGAGAGCACGCAGACCCGCCAGTCGCCCAGCTCGTCCCGGAAGCGCTCGACCACCACCGCCCGGTCGGACGGGATCACCCGCGTCGCCTCCTGCTGCTCGACGAGGAACGCGATCAGGTTGCGCGCCGCGCGCGGGTCGAGGTCGTACTCCGCCTCGAGCTGCTCCGGCGGGAGGTCGACGGCGGTACGGGCGAACGCCCCCATCGCCTCTCCGAGCTCCTTCGGCCTCCCGACGCTGTCCCCGCGCCAGAACGGCACCGCGCCGGGCGCCCCGGGCGCGGGGGTCACGACGACCCGGTCGCGCTGGATCTCCTCGATCCGCCAGGTCGAGGCGCCGAGCAGGAACGTCTGCCCCGGGCGCGCCTCGTAGACCATCTCCTCGTCGAGCTCGCCGACCCGCCGGCCGTCCGGCAGCGTGACGGAGTACAGCCCGCGGTCGGGGATCGTGCCCGCGTTGACGATCGCCAGCGATCGGGCTCCCCGGCGTGGCCGGATCGTCCCGGCGACGCGGTCCCACACGATCCGGGGCCGCAGGTCGCCGAACTCCTGCGACGGGTAGCGCCCGTCGAGCATGTCGAGCACGTTCTCCAGCAGCTCGCGCGGCAGCTCCGCGTAGGAGTGCGTCCGCGTGACGAGCGCGTGCAGGTCGTCGACCGAGACGACCGCGTCGTCCTCACCGGCGCCGGCCGACGCCGCGATCGCCACCACCTGCTGCGCCAGGACGTCGAGGGCGTTGCGCGGTACGACGGTCGGCTCGATCCGGCCTTCGCGCATGAGCTTCGCGACGACCGCGCACTCCAGCAGGTCGCCGCGGAACTTCGGGAAGAACCGGCCCTTGGACACGTCACCGACGTTGTGTCCGGCCCGCCCGATGCGCTGCAGGCCGCGCGCGACGGACTTCGGGGACTCGACCTGGAGCACGAGGTCGACCGCGCCCATGTCGATGCCCAGTTCCAGCGACGAGGTCGCGACCAGGCACGGCAGCTCGCCGCTCTTGAGCAGGTCCTCGACGACCAGGCGCTCCTCGCGGGCCAGGGAGCCGTGATGGGCGCGCGCGATGATCTCGATCTCGGCGGCCTCGTCCTCCGGGGCGTCGTCGGGCCGTGCGTTGTGCAGGTCGTTCAGCCGCAGCGCCAGGCGCTCCGCCGCGCGCCGGTTGTTGACGAAGATGATCGTGGAGCGGTGCTCGTGCACGAGCCGCAGCAGCTCGGGGTAGATCGCGGGCCAGATCGACCGGCGGGTCGCCTCGCCCCCGACCACGGGCTCGAGCGGGTCCCGGTCGAGCGACTCGTCCGGCTCGACCATCGACTCCACGGGCACGTGGATCTTGAGATCCAGCGGCTTGCGGATCCCCGCGTCGACGATGCGGCACGTCCGCCGCGGTCCGACCATGAAGCGACCGACCTCTTCCAGCGGGTTCTGCGTGGCGCTCAGGCCGATGCGCTGGACGTCCCGGCCCTCAACGTCCTGAACGCCCGCGCTGAGGCGCTCCAGCGTGAGCGCGAGATGGGAGCCGCGCTTCGTCGCCGCGACCGCATGGATCTCGTCCACGATGACCGCCTCGACCGCGGTGAGCATCTCGCGCGCCTGCGAGGTGAGCATCAGGTAGAGCGACTCGGGCGTGGTGATGAGGATGTCCGGCGGGGTGCGCAGCATCTGGGCGCGGTCGCGCTGCGGCGTGTCCCCGGTGCGGATCGCGACCGTCGGCGTCCGGGACTCGTCCCCGCCCGCGATGCCGCGCAGGGGCGCCCGCAGGTTGCGTTCGACGTCGTGGGAGAGCGCCTTGAGCGGTGAGACGTACACCAGGCGCACGCGACGGTCCTTCGGGGGGACCTCCGCGGGCCACGGGTCCGCGACCAGCCGGTCGAGGCCCCAGAGGAACGCGGCGAGCGTCTTGCCGGACCCGGTCGGCGCGCTGATCAGCGTGTGGTCGCCGGTGGCGATCGCGGGCCACGCCTGCGCCTGGACCTCCGTGGCCTGCGCGAACGCGGCGCCGAACCAGTCACGGACGGCGGGGGTGAAGGCGGCGAGCGGGTCCGGCTGGGTCACCGTTCGAGGGTACCCGCCCATCGGCGAGGTGGATCATCGACGCCGGTTCGGGAAGGATGCCGGGTCGCACGCGTCTGTCCTCCTGACACGTCCCCTCCCCGGAGCTCTCATGTCCTCCCACCCTGCCCGTCTCATGGTCGTCCTCCTGGCCGCACTGCTGGCGCTCCCCACCGCGGCGAACGCTGCCTCGAGCCGGAAGGCGACGGTGGTGTCGGTGCTCGACGGCGACACCGTCCGGGTCAAGATCGGCGCGCGGATCGCCACGATCGACCTGATCGGGGTCAGAGCGCCGACCGGGAGGAGCTGCTTCGCCCGCGAATCGCGGAGCGCCCTGCGCAAGCTGCTGCCGACGAGGGCCTCGGTCGCGGTGCTCGACGAGAGCCGGGTCCGGGGTCGCGGGCGGTACGTCACCCGCAAGGGCAGGCTCATCAACACGGAGATGCTGCGCAAGGGCAACGCGCGGCTGGGCGGCCTGACCAACGTGAGGAAGGCGTCGGCGCTGCGAGCGGCCGAGCGCTCCGGCCGCACGGCGCGCCGCGGTCTGCACCGCATCTGCGTCGCTACCAAGGCCCCGGCGACGACGGAGCCGGCCGTCACCCCGGACACGCAGCCGGGACCGGTGCCGCAGGCGGCGGCGATCCGCGCCGCGCTCGCCGGACGCACGCTCACGGAGCTGTTCACCGACAACCAGCGTTCGGAGCGCAACGACACGCGGTTCTGCGCCGACGGTCGCACGGAGCGGCGCGAGGAGCTGATCCAGAACGGTCGCGAGCAGCCGCTGATCGTGGACCTGAAGGGCTCGTGGGCGGTCCTCGACACCCAGGCCGCCCCGGACGGATCGATCACCGCGCAGGTGGCTGTGCGCTCGGACGATCCGAGTTTCGACACCCGCATCCTGAACCTCGTGCTCGGGACCGACGGCAAGGTCCGCAGTCCCCGCTTCAACGCCAGCGACGTCCAGCCCGACACCCGGTCGTGTGCCGCCGCCCCGACCGGCGCACCGGTGGAGAACGACACTCCCGCGAGCCGTGACGGCCTGGTCGCCGCGGTCAGCGGCGCCCGGCTCGAGGCGGCCGGACGGCAGACCGACGTCTGTCCGGGGCCGCGGCTCGTGCGCCGGGAGAACGGCGTCGTGGTCGCCGACGGGACGCTCGGGGTCGAGTGGGCGATCAGCGACGGCACGACGCGCCTGGGCGTCATGCAGGTCACCGATGCCTCGCGCGGCACCTCGCGCCGACTGCTCGTGCAGGTGAGCGGCGGCGGTCCCGTGCAGATACAGGAGCTCGGACGGGACGGCGCGGCGGCCGTCACCGCCACGCGGGGGACGGCCTCGTGCTGAGGTCGACGGTCACGACCGGTCTGATCGCCGCGGCGGTCCTGGCCTGCGCCGGGGAGGCCTCGGCGGCGTTCACGGTCTCCCGCTCGGGCCCGCAGGACGGCGAGACGCTCTCGATCCGGGGCACCAACGGGGAGGACGCGCTGCAGGTCACGATCGCCTCGCGCGCGGCCGCCGTCGACTCGGAGGAGGTCGTCACGATCGAGGGGGCCGACGGGTCGACGACCGGCCCGCGGTGCACGTCGACGACCGACAACAAGGGGTTCACGACCGCGGTCTGCACGATCGTCCGAGGGGGCACCGTGGTCATCGCGACCGCGGGCGGTGACGACCGGGTGTTGTTGAAGGGCTCGACGGACGGCGTCCAGGTGCCTCCCGGCCGACGCGCCGTGATCGTCGACCTCGACCGCGGCGACGACCGGCTCTCGAGCTCGCTGACCGGATCGCCCGCCGCGGACGGGACGCCGCTGATCCGGGTGCTCGGCGACGTGGGGAGCGACGTCCTCAGCGCCGGGCCCGCCGCGCACGAGCTCGACGGCGGCGCGGACAAGGACATCCTGGACGGCGACCGCGGCAACGACGTCCTGCTGGGCGGACCGGGCGAGGACACGTTGCGGGGCGGCCCGGGCCAGGACCTTCTCGACGGCGGCAGCGCCGGTGATCGCCTCGACGGCGGGCCCGACTTCGACACCGTCGCGTACGGCGGCACCCGTGCGGCGGGCGTCGAGGTGACCCTCGACGGCCGCTGCAACGACGGCGGCGCGGAGGACACGCGGGCGGCGGCACCGGTCAACGTGGCTCCGTCGGGCGGGTGCGCGCCCAACGGGGTCGACCGCGATCTCGTCGAGAACGTCGAGGCGGTGATCGGCACCTCGCGGGCCGACACCCTGATCGGCGGCAACGGCGACGAGTTGCTCTCCGGCGGCGGCGGCGACGACACCGTCGAAGGCGGGATCGGCGTCGACACGCTGATCGGCGGGGACGGCGTCGACCTGCTCCTCGCGCGCGACGAGGTCGCCGATGCGCGCGTGGCGTGCGGCTCGGGCGCGCCTCCGTTCGTCACCCAGCCGCCGCCGACCCCGGGCGACCGTGCGGTGCTCGACCAGTTCGACCCCACCGGGCCCGACTGCACCTCGATCGAGCGGGGCGGGCAGGGCGTGACCGGCCCGGCCGACGAGCGCCCGGTCCCGCAGGCCCCACCTGCCGATCGTCCGGCGGATCCGCCGCCGCCCGCTGCGCCGCCGTCGAGCTTCACGTCGCTCAACGGCGGCAACGAGCTCGGCGCGCTCCCCGGCGGCGGCGCGGCGGGCAAGCCGCCTGAGATCAAGGTCATCTCGCGCCGTGCGACGCCGGACCGCCGTGGCCGGGTCGCGCTGCGGATCGCGTGCGTGTACCAGGCGCGGGCGTGCGTCTCCCGGCTCACGCTGACGGCCCCCAGGACCCTGCGGGCGGGCAAGGGCAGACGGGCCGTGCGGATTCGCAAGGGCGCCGTGCTCGGCAGCGCCGGCGCGACGATCCCCTGGGGTCGCAGCGCGGCGGTGCGCGTGACGCTCACGACGACGGCGCGCAAGCTGATCGCCCGCACCCGCAGGCCGACATCGCTGCGGCTGAAGGTGGTCGCCCGTGACGGCGGTCAGCCGGCGGACGCCAAGGCGGTGACGCGGACGGCGACCGTCGAGGTCGGCCGCGGGGAGCGCTGAGGAATCACAGCCCGGCGAGGTCCCGGGCCCGGGCGAGCACCGCGTCGATCATCGGCTCGGTGAGCCGCCCGGTGAACGTGTTCTGCTGCGAGACGTGGAAGCAGCCGAGCATCGGCAGCCAGGCACCGTCGTCGAACTCGACGCCGTGGCCGAACCGGGGCTTCGGACGGGCCGCCGGGGCACCGGCGGCGACCCGCAGCCGCAGCGCCGCGTCCCAGGCGAACCCGCCGAGGCACACGACGACCTGGAGCTCTCGGAGCAGCTCGAGCTCCCGCACCGACCACGGCAGGCACGTGTCCCGTTCCTGCGGAGTGGGCTTGTTGGCGGGGGGCGCGCAGCGAACCGCCGCGGTCACCCACGTGTGCCGCAGCCGCAGCCCGTCGTCCCGCGAGACCGCATGGGCCTGGTTGGCGAGCCCGACCCGGTGCAGCGCGGCGTACAGGAAGTCCCCCGACCTGTCGCCGGTGAAGACCCGACCGGTGCGGTTGGCGCCGTGAGCTGCGGGGGCCAGTCCCAGGACGAGGATGCGGGCCGACGGATCCCCGAAGCCCGGGGCCGGCCGACCCCAGTACTCCTCGTCGGCGAACGCGGCGCGCTTGACGCGCGCGACCTCCTCCCGCCAGTCCACGAGGCGCGGGCAGGCGCGACACTCCGAGACCCGGCGTTCCAGGTCGGTGAGTCCAGGGGCGGCGTCGGCCTGCTCGCTCACCTGCGCCGCCGTCGTGGCGGGCGCGGTCACCTACCGTCCAGTTCGGCCGCCTGACTGAGCAGGCCGAAGAAGAGCCGCTCGATGACCGGTTCGAGGTCCCGCGGGTCCTCCGGGAGGCCGTTGCGAAGCTGGCGGTCGACGAGCGCGGCGATGGCGCCCACGATCGCGTAGGCGTCCTCGATCGAGGCGAACTGCGGCGCTGCGTAATGCGGCGCGACGGCCCGGTTGTCGTTGTACAGCAGCTCTGCGAACAGCTGGAAGATGCGGTCCCGCCGCTCCATCGCGACGGGGCCTGCTCCGACGATCTCCACCAGCAGCGTCCGTGACGCCTCCGGGTGGGCGGTGAGGGTCTCGAGGAACGCGCGGACGCCGCGGGCGATCCACTCGTTGTAGGACTCGGACTCCCGGCGGTTGGCCCGCTGCTCGTCCGCCATCGCCTGCATGATCGTCGCGGCCGCCTGGTCGAACAGGGCCAGCAGGCACTCCTCCTTGTTGGCGAAGTGCTCGTAGAACGTGGCCTTCGACATCCCGGCCTCACGGCTGATGCCCTCGGCGCTCGCATCGGCGTAGCCGACGCGTGAGAACACGCGTGCGGCCGCCTCGAACAGACGCTCGCGCTGGACGCCCACGCGAACCTCCAGCGGCGGGGCGTGACGCCCGCGCGGGACGGTGTTGCCTGGGTTGGTGGTTGACGCCTCGGCCATCAGGCCTCCCACGGTACCCTCTCGCCGATGCAGACCCCAGTCCGCCCGCTCTTCCTCGCCCTTGCGGCGGCAACCGCCCTCGGTGGGTGCAGTCAGACGACGAACGACTCCTCGACCGATTTCCAGGGTGAGCAGAAGCTCGTCGCGAACGTCGTGGAGGACCTGCAGGACGCGGGCGCCAGCAAGGACGCCGACGGGGTCTGCCGTCTGCTGAGCGAGCAGTTGATCACCAAGATCCGGGCGACCGCGGGCGGCAACGCGTCCTGCGAGGAAGCGGTCGACGATGCGCTGCAGGACGCCGATGCCTTCGACCTCTCCGTCAAGAAGGTCACGATCACCGGTACGAACGCCACGGCCGTGGTCGAGTCCAAGGACAACGACAAGGACGTCCGCGACACGCTCACGTTCATGAAGGAGGCGGGGCGCTGGAAGATCAGCGCCCTCGCGACCTAGTTCCCGCGCGCCAGATCGGCCGTCCGGCGACCGATTCGCTCAAGCGCGGCCATCGCTGAGCCGATGAACGAGGGTGCGTCCTTTCCCCACGGCGCTGGGTGCGCTGGCGGTCGCCGCGCTCCTGGTGTGCGCGCCGGCTGCTCCGGCAGCGGCGAAGAAGATCCCGAAAGGCCCTTCCGGCTCGGCCTTCTACAGCCCCCCGAAGAAGCTCCCGAAGGGCGCCCACGGCACCCTGATCCGCGCGCGCCGCGTGAGCTCGAAGAGCCCGGTCGCCGTGCCGGGCGCAGCGCGGACGACGCTCGTGCTCTACCGCTCCCGGGCGGTTCGCGGCGGCGCCACCGCGGTGTCGGGCCTGGTCTCGGTCCCCCGTGGCAAGCCGCCGAAGCGCGGCTGGCCCGTCATCTCCTACGCCCACGGCACGAGCGGGATCGCGGATCGCTGCGCACCGTCGCGCGACACCGGCAAGGGCGCCGTGCACGCGTACCACGCCTACGTCTTCCCGTTGCTGACGCGCTGGCTCAAGGCCGGGTACGCGGTCGTGCGCACCGACTACGAGGGCCTCGGCACGCCCGGCGAGCACCCGTACCTGATCGGCCGCTCGGAAGGGCGTGCGGTGCTCGACATGGCCCGTGCCGCCCGCAAGCTCGACAAGCGCATCGGCAGGCGGATGATCGTCGCCGGCCACTCGCAGGGCGGGCACGCGGCGCTGTGGGCCGGCTCGATGGCCCGGTCCTACACGCCGGAGCTGTCGCTGCGGGGGACCGTCGCCTACGCGCCTGCGGCGAACCTCGCCGATCAGGTGCCGCTGGCGACCGCGCTGACGACGCCCGGCGGCGGCCTGAGCGGGCTCGTCGCGACGATCGTCCGCGGGCTCGACGTCGCCCGCACGCCCAGGAACGCCACCAGCGTTCTCAGCGACGTGGCGCTCGGGCTGTACCCGCGGACACTCACCGAATGCACGCCGGACCTCGCGGCGGACGGCAGCTTCGGCGGGGTCGCGCCAGCGGCGCTGCTGCGCACCGGGGCCGACCAGACCGGGGTGATCGCGGCCCTGCGGTCCAACGGCCCCGAGCGGCTCAGGTTCGGCAGGAAGCCGGTGCGCATCGACCAGGGGGCCGCCGACGGGACGGTGCTGCCGCCGTTCACCCTGTCGCTGGTCCAGAAGCTGAAGGCGAACGGCGCGAAGTCGCTCACGTACAGGTCGTACAAGGGCGTCGACCACGGCGGCATCGTGCAGAAGGCCGCCAGGACGTCGACGACGTGGATCGCCAGGCGGCTGCGCTGAGCAGCTGAGCCCCGCGCTCAGCCCAGCTTCGTGCCGTACTGGCGCTCGTAGTACTCGCGGTAGTCGCCGGAGCGGATCGGCTCCCACCAGTCCTTGCGCTCGCGATACCAGTCGACGGTCTGCTGCAGGCCGTCGGCGAACCGCACCTGCGCCTCCCACCCGAGCGCGCGGACCTTCTCGCTGCCGAGCGAGTAGCGGCGGTCGTGGCCTGGACGGTCGGTGACGCGGGTCACCAGCGCGGGATCGCAGCCGGTGAGCTCGACGATCTTCTGGACGACCTCGATGTTCGGGCACTCGTCGGGGCCACCGACGTTGTAGACCTCGCCCGGGACGCCGTGCTCCAGGACGTGACCGATCCCGCGGCCGAAGTCCTCCACGTACAGCCAGTTGCGGACCTGCATGCCGTCCCCGTAGACCGGCAGCTTGTCGCCGTGCATGGCGTTGAGGACCATGAGCGGGATGAGCTTCTCGGGGTACTGGTACGGCCCGTAGTTGTTCGAGCCGCGGCAGATGAGCGTCTCCATGCCGTAGGTCTCGGCGTAGGAGGAGACCAGGAGGTCGGCGCCCGCCTTGGTCGCGCTGTAGGGGGAGGACGGCTGGAGCGGGGACTCCTCGGTGAACGAGCCCTCCTCGATCGAGCCGTAGACCTCGTCGGTGGAGACCTGCAGGTAGCGCAGGTTCCGCTCGCGAGCGGCCTCGAGCAGGATCCAGGTCCCGATCGCGTGGGTCTTGACGAACGCGTCGGGCTCGGCGATCGAACGGTCCACATGGGTCTCGGCGGCGAAGTTCACCACCGCGT
>NZ_JBFIGP010000048.1:0-17835 GCF_041602235.1 Paraconexibacter sp. | reverse complement strand
GGGTGAGGTCAGCCACCAGACCAGCAGGCCGGCGGTGAGCACCACCATGAGAACCGTGTAGACGATCAGGGCCGCGTCGGGGTTGTCGCGGACGGGCATGGCGGGAACGGCGGACAGCATGCGGGCGGTCTCCTCGGATCGTCGCGGCGCGGCGGGGCGCAAGCATGGAGCACGCATAGTGTAGTGCCAAGCATCAAGAAAAGCTAAGAGACGTGAGCAGATGCCGAATCTACAACGCGGATTGTTGCTCGGCGGGTGGCAGTATGGGAGTATGTGCCCTATGTCGACGCCGCTGACGACGCAATCCCTCGCCGACCGTGCGGGCGCGGACGGCGAGACCTGGGCGCTCGGCCCGGGCGCCGTGAGCTGGGAGGTGCTGCGCAACCCGGCCGTCTTCGTCATCGCACTGTTGCGCGAGGGGCTGCTGCTGACCCTGCACCCGCAGTTCGCCGCCGCGGCGGTCGACCACGACCGCGTCCACCAGGACCCGGTCACCCGCTATCGCACCATTGCGCGCTACGCGTACTCGACCGTCTACGGCTCGCGCGCGGACGCCGAGCGCGTCGCCGGGTTCGTGCGGCGCAACCACAGCCGGGTCGTCGGCGTCGAGCCGATCACCGGGCTGCCCTACCAGGCGCACTCGGCCTACGAGCTGGCCCTGACGCAGGCGCTGCTCAGTGACTCCTGGATCGCCGCGTACGAGCTGCTCGTGCGCCCGTTGAGCGGGTCCGAGCGCGACCGGTTCCTGCAGGAGCAGAAGCTCGCCGGCGCTCTGCTGGGCATACCGCCCGAGCATCTGCCTGGGACGATGGCCGAGCTGCAGGCCTTCATCGCGGCCGCCACCGAGCGCTGGGCCGCTGGGCTGCAGGCCCGCGAGATCCTGCGCCCGTTCACCATGGGGGAGTACCCGCAGGGCAGCGTCATCGGCGACCTTCCGCCGCTCAAGCGAAAGGCCGCGGCGCGCGTGATCCGGGCGCTCTCGGACATCTGCCTGCTGACCGTCCGCCCGCGGGAACTCGAGCTGTTCTCGCTGCCGCGCCGCGCCGAGCTCCGCGCCGAGTGGGCGGTGCGGGCTTCGGCGCGCGCGCTCGCGGCCGCCCTGGGCAGCGCGCGGGGGACCGCCGCGTGGGACGGCTTCATGAAGTCCGACGTCGCGGCGATCATGCGCCGCGCGCGGGCAGCCGAGGCGGCAGCCGGCGGCTACGACGCGGCGTCTCGCAGCTTCGTGGCGCCCGACCCGGCCCCGTTCGTCACGGCGATCGACGACCTCGTACCGAACATGCGCCCCGACGTGCTCGAGGCCATCACGGGCGCGACGCGCTGATGGCCGCCGTCGTGGAGGCCCAGAGCCCGAAGATCGCGATCGTCGGGGCGGGCTTCGGTGGGCTCGCCGCCGCGCTCGAGCTGCAGAGGCGCGGCGAGCGCGACTTCGTGATCCTCGACCGCCAGCAGCGCGTCGGCGGCGTCTGGGCCGCCAACACCTACCCGGGAGCGGCCTGCGACGTCCCCTCTGAGATCTACTCGTTCTCCTTCGCCCTGAAGCGCGACTGGTCCCGGCGCTTCGGTACCCAGCCGGAGATCCAGGCCTACCTCGACGAGGTCGCCCGCGACGCGGGCCTGCTCGACCATCTGCGCCTCGGCGTGGAGGTCACGAGCGCCGCCTGGGACGACGACAGCGGTCGCTGGCTGCTCCGCACCGCTGACGGCGAGGAGCTGCACCCTGAGGTGCTGGTGTGCGCGACCGGGCAGCTCAGTCGTCCGCGGGTACCGGACCTCCCCGGGCTCGAGACCTTCGCCGGGCCGCAGTTCCACTCGGCGCAGTGGGACCACGAGGTGGACCTGCGCGGGAAGCGTGTCGCCGTCGTCGGCGGGGGGGCCAGCGCGATCCAGGTCGTGCCGGCGATCGCCGACCTCGCGTCGGAGGTCACCGTGGTACAGCGCTCGCCGATGTGGGTGGTGCCGAAGTACGACTGGGCGACCTCGCTGCTGGAGCGCACGTTGATGCGCCTGCCCGGCGCGACCCGGGCGAGGCACACGTTCATGTGGTGGAAGTTCGAGGCCAACGCTCCGCTGATCTGGCGGCGCGCGGACCCGATGCGCAAGCTGATCGAGGCGCGCCTGCGACGCCTGATCCGGCGCAAGGTCGGCGACCCCGGGCTCGCATCGGCGCTGACGCCCGACTACCCCTTCGGGTGCAACCGCGTGCTGCTGTCGAGCCGCTGGTACCCGACCCTGGCCCGGCCTGACGTGCACGTCGTGCCCGCCGGTGTGACGGAGGTGACCCCGGACGGGCTCGTTGCCGCCGACGGCTCCGCGGTCGCGGCCGATGCGATCGTCTGGTGCACGGGCTTCACCCCGACCGAGTACCTCGCCCCGATGCAGATCACCGGCCGGGACGGCCGCGACCTGCGCGCGGCGTGGGCCGACGGCCCGGAGGCCTATCTCGGGATCGCGACCCCGGGCTTCCCGAACCTGTTCATGGTCTACGGACCGAACACCGGCTCGCTCACGAACACGATCATCTTCCTGCTCGAGCGCCAGGCCTCCTACATCGCGCAGGCGGTCGCCCACCTCGGTCGGACCGGGGCCGCGGTCGACGTGCGACCCGACGTCCACGGGGAGTTCGTCGCCGACCTCGAGCGCAAGCTGCAGCGCACGGTCTTCACCGCCGGATGCCCGGGCTGGTACACCACCGAGGCCGGGCGCGTGACCACGGTGTGGCCCGGGTCGCACGTCGCCTACGCCAGGGCCACGAAGCACTTCGACCCCGGCGACTACGAGCACCTCCCGGTGGTCGCGCCGGTCGCCACCGTGGGGTAGCGGCGTCCGGCAGTGGGGGCGTGTGCTCAGTCGCCCGGCTCGCCCGCGCGGCGGACCGCGCCCTGAAGCTTCAGGAGCTGGCGCAGAGCCAGGAGGATCAGGGTCTTGGCCTGGGCGCGGTTGATCCGCTCGCGCTCGAGCCACTCCACGGCGGTTGCCTCCGCCAGGCCCTGCCAGGCGACCACGACGGCCCACAGTTCGGCAGGCGCGTCGGCCGGGTCGCGGGCGGCGAGGTAGCGGATGAGGTCCGCGCGCGAGGCCTCCTCGTAGGAGTCCAGCAGCGCCTCGACCTCGGGATCGCGGCCGAGCCCGCGGGCCCCGAGCAGCGAGAGCCACAGCTCGCGGTTCTCCTGGACGTGGTCCAGCCACCAGTCCGTCATCACTTCGAGCGCGCCGTCGACATCGGGGTCCATCGTGGCCATCGGGCTCGGTGCCCGCGGCAGGTAGAGCATCGAGCGCAGGACCTCGAGGTAGAGCTTGCGCTTGGATCCGAAGTGGTAGGTCAGCAGGCCATGGCTGACCCCGGCTGCACGCGCGATCTCCGTGGTCGGGACCTCGCCGTAGGGCCGCGCGGCGAACAGCTCGCGCGCGATGCCGATGATCTGGCGACGACGGTCGTCACCGGCGAGCCGTCGGAACCGAGGCGGGGTATCGGGCGCGGACTCTCCGGTCGTCGCGGCGTCAGTGATCGACACAGGACGAGCCTACGCGTTGCTGACAGGACGCGCAACTCAGGTGCCCGACGGGGACTGGCACGAGATGCAAATGAGGAGACCGACACGCACGGCGGAACTCCCCGAAACTCTACGGTTCAGGTGCCTGAAACGCACTGACACTTCGAATTTGCGCAGAGGGTCTGATTGTGCGTAGGATGCGCTGAGCGCCAGGCTTACTGTCAGGCTGATAGGGAGAGATCGATCTTGCGGACGGGGAGCGCTTCGCGGCACGCGGGGCGACACGAGCGATGAGCCTTGCCTCGGACACCGGTCCGGGCGCGGTCGCGCCGCGCCCCAAGACCTCCGCTCGGCCCCCGCGTGCGCCCCGCATGCCCGGTGCGATCCACGAGATCGGCGGCATGCTCGACCTCGCGCTCCAGTCGCTGCGGGCAGCCGTCCGCCGACCGGTGACCTGGGGCCCGGAGTTCGTGCAGCAGCTGCGCTTCACGATCAAGATCTGCTTCTTCCCGCTGGTGCTCACGTCGTTCGCGCTGTCGTTCGGTCCGGCCGGCATCCAGGCGTCGAACTTCTTCTCCCTCGTGGGCGCGACCGACCGCATGGGCGGGGCCTACGTGATCATCGTCGTGCGGATGTTCGCCCCGCTGGTGAGCGCGATCGTGATCGCCGGGGCGGCGGGCACCGCGATCTGCGCCGACCTCGGGGCCCGCAAGGCGCGCGGCGAGCTGGACGCCCTGGCGGTCCTCGGCGTCGACCCGGTACGCAGCCTCGTCGTCCCGCGCCTGCTGGCGCTGGTGTCGGCCGCGTTCCTGTTCAACATCTTCGCGCTGCTGGCCGGGCTGCTCGGGCTGGTCGTCGTCGTGCTGCAGAACGGCGGCGCGCTCGGGCCGGTGTTCGCGACGTTCTTCGGCAACGCCAACGCGCTCGAGCTGCAGGCCGCCGTCCTGAAGACGGTCGTCTATGGAGCCCTCATCGCGATCATCTGCTGCTACAAGGGCATGAACGTCTCCGGTGATGCCCAGGGCGTCGGCCGGGCGGTCAATCAGGCCGTCGTGCTGGCGTTCCTGGCGATCGGGTTCACCGACTACGTGTTCAGCCAGTTGCTGCTCGCCACGCAGCCGGAGCTCTCGCAGGTGCGCGGATGAGCGCCCAGCCCCGGAGTCCCTCAGCCGGCGTGGACCGCGTCCTGCGCCGGGTCCTCGGCACCCGCGCCGAGGGCTTCGGTGACGCGAGCCTCTTCTTCTGGGGGGTCACGCGCGGCGTGCTCACCGGCCGGGTGCGCCGGTACTTCACCGAGGTGCTGCACCAGGCCAACATCCTCGCGGTCGGCTCCGTCTTCATCGTGCTCGCGCTCGTCTTCGCGTTCGGGCTCACGATCGGCATCCAGGCCGCCTACGGCGCCCGGCTCGTCGGCGCCCCGTCGGCCGCCGGGGCGTTCACGTCGATCGGCGACCTCCGGGAGATCGCGCCCTACGCGTTCGGCTACATGATGGCCGCGAAGGTCAGCACCGGATACGTCGCCGAAATCGGGACCATGCGGATCAGCGACGAGATCGACGCCATGGACGTCATGGGCCTGGACTCGCTGCTGTACCTCTGCTCCACGCGCCTGCTGGCCACCTGGATCATCCTGCCGCTGGTCTACGGCATCGCGATGCTCGTCTCGTTCCTCGGGTCGTTCATCTCCGTGGTGCTGCAGGTCGGCCAGGTCTCGATGGGCGGCTACCTCGAGCTCTTCTGGCGCTTCCAGACCCCGACGGACTTCCTCTTCTCCGGCCTCAAGGGCATGGCGATGGCGACGTTCGTCGTGCTCGTCGGCTGCTACTACGGCTACCGGGTCCGGGGCGGGCCGGTGGAGGTCGGACGGGCCACCGCCCGGGCGATGGTCGTGAACCTGATCGGTGTGCACGTCATCGGCATCCTGGGAAGCCAGCTCTTCTGGGGCGGCGCCCCCCGACTTCCGATCGGCGGATGAAGACCCGCACGACGCAGACCCGCGCGCTCGTAGCCGTCGCGCTGGCGGCCGCCGTCACGGCGTGCGCGGTCGTCCTGCTGGGCGGCGGGGACTACACGATCCGCGCGCAGTTCACGAACGCCGGCGGCCTCGTGAAGGGCGGCCTGGTCCAGGTCGCAGGACGCAAGGTCGGCTCGATCAGCGACATCCGCGTGTCCGACGACGGCCGCGCCGACGTCGTGCTGGAGATCAGCGACGGCGAGGTCACCCCGCTCCGGGAGGGGACCCGCGCGACGATCCGCTCGCTCGGCCAGGCCGGCATCACCAACCGCTTCGTGGCGCTGTCGCCGGGGTCCGGCTCTGGCGCCGAGCTGCCGGACGGGTCGGTCCTCCCCGTGGAGCGCACGACGAGCGTCGTCGCGCTGGACGCGATCGTCGACTCCTTCGGCCCGAAGGAGCGCGCCAACCTCAAGCAGCTCGTCGCCAGCAGCGCGGAGATCTTCGCGGGCTCGGGAGGCCGTCGGTTCAACGCGATGCTCGGGAAGCTCGATCCGGCGCTCGCCGAGCTGAACGGCATGGTCGGCGAGCTCGCCCGCGACCGCGCGTCCGTCCGGCAGGTCATCACCGCGGGCCACACCACCGCACGCGCGATCGCCTCTCGGCGCGAGGACCTGCGCTCCGCGGTCGCCGGCACCGCCACCGCGCTGGGGGCGGTCGCCCAGGAGCGCCGCGCGCTCGGCGAGGTCCTCGACCGGACGCCGGCCGTCCTGGCCCAGGCCCAGGGCACGCTCAAGGGCGCCGACGGAGCGGTCGTCGCGCTCCGTCCCGCGCTGCGCAAGGCGGTCCCGGTCGCCGAGCCGCTCGACGGCCTGCTCGCGCGAAGCGCCCGCGTCCTCCCGCGCGCCGCTCCAGTCGTGGCGCGCCTGGCCGATCAGCTTCCGAGCGTCCGGCGATCGCTGGCCGGGCTGCGGCCGCTGCGCACGCCCGCCGTGAAGGCGCTGACCTCCGCGCGCACGGCGCTCGACGACGTACGCCCGATCGTCCGCGGCGCGCGTTTCTACGGCTCGGACTTCGTGCTCGGCATCCTCAACGGACTCGTCGGCGCGGGCGGCTTCAACTACACGCGGGCCGGCCACTACGAGCGGCTCGACTTCATCCAGCCGCCGCAGACCAGCATCGGCGGCTTCGGCTCGACCCTGTTCCAGAACGGGGAGCTGATCCCCGGCATCATCGACATCCGCACGAAGCAGACTCGGCGCTGCCCCGGTGGCAACGTCCCGCCAGCGATCGACGGGTCGAGCCCGTGGGTCCCCGACGCGGACCTCTGCAGCCCCGAGCACAGCACCCCGGCCTCGGTGAACGACCCATGAGGCGCGCACCGATCGCCCTCGCGCTGCTCGCGCTCGTCGCCGTCGGTCTGCTCGTCTCCCGGGGAGGGGAGGAGGACGGCTACCGCGTCGCCGCGGTGTTCGACACGGCCAAGGGCATGGTGCCCGGCCAGCAGGTCAAGATCGCGGGCGCCGTGGTCGGGCGCATCGACCGCATCGACCTCGCCCCCGGGCCCAAGGCCCGGATGGTCCTCGACGTGGAGCGCCGGTACGGGCCGTTCCGGGCGGACGCCAGCTGCTCGATCCGGCCCGAGGGGCTCATCAGCGAGAACTTCGTCGAGTGCCGTCCCGGGACGGCCGCCCGGGACCTGGCGGCCGACGCCTCGGGGGTCCCCGTCGTCCCGCTGGAGCGCACGACCGTCCCCGTGTCGCTGCAGGACGTCATCGACGTCTTCTCCCTGCCCACCGCGCAGCGGCTCGGCGTGTTCATCACCGAGCTGGGGATCGCGGGGGCGGGACGCGGAGAGGACCTCAACGCGCTGCTGCGGCGGGCCAACCCGGCGCTGGCCTCCTCCCGCCGCGTGCTGGACATCCTGGCCGCACAGCGCCGTCAGATCGCCGCCGCCGTGACCCAGACCGACCGCGTCCTCGCCCGGCTCGGGCGCCAGGACGAGGACGTGCGCGGTTTCGTCACGCACGCCGCCGACGTCGCCGAGACGACCGCCGGGCGCCGGACGCAGCTCGCGAGCACCGTCGAGCGGCTGCCCGCCATGCTGCGCGCGGTCCGGCCCGGGCTGCGGGCCCTGGACGCGACCGCGCAGGATGCGACGCCGCTCCTGGGCTCAGTACGGGCGGCGGCACCCGGCCTCGACGAGCTGACCAGAACGCTTCCGGCGTTCTCGAACGCGGGGCGTCCGGCGCTGCGCTCGCTGACCGCAGTGACCCGCACCGCGCGACCGGCGATCCGCCGCGCGACGCCGGTGGTGGCGCAGTTGCGACGGGCGGCGTCGGACCTGGGAGTCCTGGCCCCCGACGTCGACCGCCTGCTCGTGAGCCTGCGGGACAGCGGCGGGATCGAGGGTGCGATGCGCCTCACCTACACGCTCGCGATCCTCGCGAGCTCCTACGACGAGACGTCGCACCTCATCAACTTCGTCGCGAACCTCGCCCCGAACTGCATCGTCGCCGAGCAGGCCGGACGCGACGAGCCTGGCTGCTCGCGCATGTGGCGCGCCCCCGGCAACGGCACGGTGCCGATCAACCAGCCGCGGTGCGGTCCGCAGCAGCCGCAGAACCTGTGGCGCAACTACCGCTGTCCGATCTCGGCGCCGCCGGTCGGGACCTTCCCGCGCGACGCGCGACCCAAGGCCTCCAGGCCGGCACCCCGCAAGCCGACAGCACCGGGCGGGAAGCCATCTCCGGCCGCCAAGGACCCCGTGCCCGCGCGACCGGCCATCCCAGGCCTGCCGGTCGACGTCCCGAAGCTCCTCGAGGGACTGCTCGGCAAGCGCGGCGAGGACGCGCCCGGTGACGAGAACGACGAGACCACCGCACTCCTGGACTTCCTGCTCAAGTGACCTCGTCGCGCCGCAACAGCACCCTCGCCTTGCGCGACCGCCGCGTCACCGCATTCGGCCTCCTGGCCGTGGTCGTGGTGCTCGTGGTCGGGTTCATCGCCTACACCGCGAACACCGGCCTGCCCTGGCAGGGGCGCGAGCGCTACACGGTGGAGGTCCCCAACGCCGAGCGCCTGATCAACGCCGCCGACGTCCGCATCGGCGGCATCCGGGTCGGGCAGGTGCTGAAGACCGAGGCGGTCTCCGAGCCGGGGGCCGAGCCCCACGCCCGGGTCGAGATCGCCGTCGACCCGTCGGTCGGCGGCATCCCGGTGGACAGCACGGCCCAGGTGCGGCCCGCCTCGGTCCTCGGGCTCACCTACGTGGACGTCGTGCTCGGGCGCAGCGACCGGGACCTACCCGACCGCGGGGTCCTCCCGCTGCGCCAGGCGCGTACGACCGCCAACCTCACCGACCTGTTCGAGGTCTTCGACCGCCGCTCGGCGCAGCGCTTCCGCTCGGCGCTCGCCGACATCGCCGGCGGGCTGCAGGGCCGCGGGACCGCGATCAATGCCACGATCCTCTCCACGAGCCGCCTCCTGCCCGCCCTGACGCGGGTCGCCGGCGTGCTCGCGGCGGGGCCGACGCGCCTCCCCGCCCTCATCACCGAGTTCGACCGGGCCAGCAGCGCCTTCGCCCCAGTGAGCGAGGAGCTCGCCGGCCTCGTCAACGGCGGCTCCCGCACGTTCGCGGCGCTCGCGCGCGAGCGAGACGCGCTCTCGGCCATGCTCGATGTCGCGCCCTCGACCGAGACCGCCGTCGCGCAGGCGTTCACGGCGATCCGGCCCGGCCTCGACGGGCTCGCCCGGCTCACCGTGGACCTGCGACCCGCAGCGCGCGCCCTGCCCGCCTCGCTGCGCCAGATCAACGCGACGCTGCGCGAGGGCGTCCCGCCGCTCCGCGCGCTTCCGGCGCTCGAGCGACCGCTGCGGACCGCGCTGCTGGCGCTCGACCGCCTCAGCCGCGCCAACGACACCGACGGCGCGCTGCGCAAGCTGCGGGACCTCGCCGCGACCTCCTCGAAGGCGATCTCCGCGCTGGTGCCCGCCCAGATCCACTGCAACACGCTCAGCCTCTTCCTGCAGGGCTTCGCCGGGACGTTCGGCACCCAGGGGACCGACCACGGACCCGCGCTCGCCTCGCTCTTCCTGTCGACGACCGGGGCGGAGAACGAGGGGTTCCAGAACGCCCGCCCCTCTCGCAACATCGGGATGAACCCGCTGCCCCGAATGGACGCGACGGAGTGCGAGTCCGGCAACGAGCCGTGGACCGGGCGCCAGCAGATCGGGAGCCCCGCCGGTCAGCAGCCCGCCAGCACCCGCCCGACGGCGCCTCCGCCCGGGGTTGCCGACCTCGCCCGGAAGGCCGGCCTGCTCACCGACCCGGAGGGGCTGCGGTGAGCCCGCGCGCCGAGCACGAGCTCCGCCGGCGGCACCTCGCGGCGCTCGCGGCCATGGTGCTCATCTCCGCCGTGAGCGTGTTCACCTTCGCGAAGGGCAGCCTGTTCGGTGGCGGCTACGAGATCCGTGCGGTCATCGCCGACGCCAACCAGTTGCGGGGCGGCAGCGAGGTGCGGATCGGCGGGATCCGCGTCGGTGAGGTGACCGCGATCGAGCGTGGGCCTGACGCGACCTCGGTCGTGCGCATGCGGATCGAGGACGAGGGGCGCCCGGTCGGGGCCGACGCGACGCTGACGGTCAAGCCGCGCCTGGTGCTGGAGGGCAACGCCTACCTCGACCTCAGCCCCGGGACGCCCTCCGCATCGGAGATGACGGCCGGCGCCACGATCCCGCTGGCCCGGACGGCGGTGACGCCGCAGCTCGACCAGGTTCTCGGCGCGCTGGAGTCCCCGACGCGCGGCGCCCTGCACCGCGGCATCGCCGGCCTGGCTGCGGGCCTCGGGAGCGCCGGTCCCGACCCGGGCGCGCTCGCCGGCTCCGGCACCCGCGGGCTGCGCCGAGCGGTCAAGGAGCTCGACGGCGCCCTCGCCGACATCACCACAACGACCCGGGCCTTTCGCGGGGACGGTCCGGGCGATCTGCCCCGCGCCGTCCGCGGCACGGGCGATGTCGTCGCCCAGCTGGCGACCGACCCGCGGGCGCTGGCCGACAGCGTCACGAACTTCAACCGGGTCTTCGCCGCGCTCGCCGACGAGCAACGGGCCCTGCGCGCGAGCATCAGCGGGTTCGCCCGTGTGCTGCGCCGCACCCCGGCGAGCCTGCGCGCGATCGACGGCGCGCTGCCGACCCTGACCCGGACGGCCCGGGCGCTGGAGCCCGTCCTGGACGCTGCGCCCGGTCCGCTGCGGTCGGCCAACGCCGTGCTCGACGAGGTCGACCGTCTCTCGCGCCGCGCCGAGCTCCCGGCCCTGCTCGACCGTCTCGATCCGGTCACCGCCACGCTGCCCGGGCTCGAGCGGCGCCTGCAGAGCCTGTTCGGCTACACCGACGAGGTCACGAGCTGCCTGGTCTCCAACGTGGTCCCGGTGCTGAACTCCAAGCTCGAGGACGGCAAGCACTCCACCGGCGACCCGGTGTGGCTGGACCTCCTGCACTCGTTCACCGGCTTCACGTCGGCGTCGACCTCCTTCGACGGCAACGGCGGGACGTTCCGCGCCGGACTGGCGTTCGGCCCTGCGCTCGTGCAGGGCGTCGTCCCCGGCCTCGGCAGCATCGCCGGCAACATCAACCAGGACATCCAGGGCGTGCGCCCCGCCTGGCTCGGATACGGGGTGGATCCCGAGTACCGGCCGGACAAGCCGTGCTCCGAGCAGAAGCTGCCTGAGCTCAACGTGGACCCCGCGCCGCCGCCGCGGTGGGCCCGGTTGCGCTCGACCCCGGGGAAGGCGGGGCGCCCGTGAGCCCGAACCGCCGAATCCAGCTGCGGTTCCTGGTGATCATCTCGATCCTCGGGATCACCGGCCTGGCGGCCACCGCCTACCTGCTCGTGCAGCAGCGGGCCCCGAACCCCTTCCAGGACGTCTACGAGGTCAAGGCGCAGTTCACCTCGGCCGACGCGATCGTCGGCGGCCTGGGCCAGCCCGTCAACGTGGTCGGCGTCAAGGTCGGGCAGGTCAAGAAGGCCGAGCTGGTCGACGGCCGCGCCGTCGTCACCATGGAGATCGAGCGCGACAAGGTGCCGGCGGTGCGGCGTGACGCCACCGCCGCCCTGGAGCCGGTGACGCCGCTGAAGGACATGCAGATCAACCTCGATCCGGGTCGGGCGCCCGCGCCGGCGCTCGCCGAGGGCGAGATGCTCGGCATCGGCCAGACCTCGCCGGTGGTCCCGCTGTCGGACCTGCTCTCGGTGCTCGACGAGGACACCCGCACGTTCTTCGGCTCGATGGTCGCGTCGCTGGACCAGGGCGTGTCGGGTCGCGGACCGGACCTGCGCAAGGCGCTGCGCGCCCTCGGGCCGACGACCCGCCAGGCCGGCCAGATCGCGGAGGCCATGGCGGCCCGGCGGCGCGAGCTCTCCCGCCTGGTCACGAACCTCGCCCGTGTCACCCAGGCCGCATCACGCGACCGCCGCCTCGCGTCGCTGGTGGCGTCCGGGAACGCGACGCTCGAGGCCGTCGCCGCGCAGGACGACGCGCTGCGCGCCGGCCTGCGGGAGCTGCCTCCGACCCTGGCCGTGACCGAGACCACGCTGGCCCATCTCGAACCGTTCGCGAAGGAGCTCCAGCCCACCCTCGCGTCGGTCCTCCCTTCGGTCCGCAAGCTGCCGGCGACCCTGGGGACCTTCGGCCCGTTCGCCGAGCACGCCCGCCGGTCGCTGCGCGAGGACGTGCGGCCGCTCGTGCGCGACCTCAACCCGCTGGCCGACGAGGTGGCGCCGGTCGTCCGCTCGCTCTCGGGACAGACCCCGCACCTGACCCGGTCCTTCCAGACGCTGACCTACTTCGTCAACGAGCTGGCCTACAACCCCGGCGGGCGCAACCAGGGGTACCTGTTCTGGCTCTCGTGGGCGCTGCACAACTTCAACTCGGTGATCTCGCTGAGCGACGCGCACGGCGGGATCGGTCGCGCGCAGGTCATGGCCAACTGCTACGGGACCCAGGAGATGGAGGGCCTGGGCGACATCTTCGATCTCTTCAAGGTCTGTCCCAAGTAGCCCATGGAAACGCGCTCCCCGTCCCTGCGACTCGTCGTCCTGCCGGTGCTGTTCACGCTGGCGTGCGTGGTGCTCACCCTGCTGACCTACTGGACCTTCGGCGGGCATCTGCCGCTGGAGCCCAAGGGCTACCGCGTGTCGATTCCCTTCAGCGCCTCCTCCAATCTCGTGGCGGGCTCGCAGGTGCAGATCGCGGGCGTGCCGATCGGCGAGGTCACCGAGGTCCGCCGGGTCGGCAACCGCGCCGAAGCGGAGGTCGAGATCGATCGGAGGTTCGCGCCCCTGGGTACGCAAGCCAAGGCGGTCGCCCGGACCAAGACGCTCCTCGGGGAGGGGTACGTCGAGATCGCCCCCGGGCCGCGCGAGGCGCCGCGGATCCCCGATGGTGGCCGGCTCGCCGCCCACCGGGTGGTCCGCAACGTGCAGCTCGACGAGTTCTTCGCCACGTTCGACCCACGGACGCGCGACCGGATCCACGAGCTCTTCGGCGGGTTGGCCGAGGCCGTGGACGGACGAGCACCCGAGATCAGCGGGTCACTGGGATCTGCCGCAGGTCTGAGCGCCGGGCTCGATCAGGTCCTCAGCGTGCTCGACACCCAGCGCACCGACCTGCAGGGTCTCGTCTCGAGCTCTGCCGACGTGCTCGGCGCCGTCGGCGACCAGGCCGGCCTCGTGCAGGCGGCGGTCCGCGCCGGGAACGACGTGCTCGCGACCACCGCCGACCGGGAACGCCAGGTCCGCGCCACCGTGCGCGCGCTGCCGCCGTTCCTGGCGCAGCTGCGCACCACGTCACGCACCGTGACCGCGGCGGCCCCGGACCTCAACCGCGCAGTCAAGGCGCTCGAGCCCCCGGCGGCCAAGGCCGTCCCGGCGCTGCGCGAGATCCGGCAGGCCGCACCCGAGTTCCGCTCCGTGTTCCGGGAGCTCACCGACGTGGTCGGCGAGGGGCGCCGCAGCCTCCCGGCGCTCACGGCGATGGTCGAGCCGGCCCGGACGGCGCTCGAGGCGTTCTATCCGACCGCCCGCGAGCTGATCCCGATCATGGAGCTGATCGCCGCCAACCCGGAAGGGCCCGTGGCCGCGTTCGCGAACGTCGCGAACATCACCAACGGCGTCTTCGTCGGTCCCGGCGGGCTCGTCCAGCATTACGCGACCGGTCTGCCGACCGTGTGGAACGAGACCATCGGCGGCTGGAAGAAGCGCCTGCCGACGAACATCCTCAACCCGTACGTCAAGCCGGGCGGCCTGCGCGACATCGAGACGCAGGGCTTCGTCAAGGCCTTCGACTGCCGCAACACCGACAACGTCCCGTACCTTCCGGCGATCGGCACCGGCTCGCCGCCCTGCCTGCTGCAGGGTCCATGGGAGTTCAACGGGACCTCGGCGTTCTATCCCCGACTGCAGCTCGCGCCCAAGTGAGCGCCGGACCGGTGGGGTCATTGCGGCGTGACGAGCCGCACCCAGGTGTAGACGTGCTTGAGCATGCCCGCGACCTCGAGCGTCTCGGTGGCCCGGACCCCGTCGATCGATCGGATGGAGTCCAGGATCGTGGCCAGCAGGTGCGCTCGCGTGTCCGCGAGGACCACCACCACGAAGTCGAACTCCCCAAGGCTGCGGACGACCACGGCGACGCCGTCCAGCGCGGCGAGCGCGGCCCCCACCTCCTGCACGGCGCCGCCGCGCAAGGTGATCCCGACGTTGGCGGCCGCCCCGCGACCGAACGCCTCGATGTCGGAGACCGCGCAGATCCGGATCAGGCGGTCGTCCTCCAGGCGGCGGACGCGCTGGCGGATCGTGCCCTCCGAGACGTCCAGGGCGGCTGCGATCCGCCGGTTGCTGCTGCGGGCGTCCCGTTGCAGCTCGGCGACGATCGCCAGGTCGAGCCCGTCGACCCCGGCGGCCTCCAGCGGCGGTCGTGCGACGGTGTCCAGCGCCGCGCCGGTGCGCAGGGTGGCCCACTCGGAGTCGAACCGCAGCACGTCGACGGCGACCTCGCAGCGCACCGCGGCGATCCCGTCGATCCGCGGGATCACCTCCCCGATGATGCGTCCGAGCTCGGCGCGGTCGCGGGCCAGCACCCCGGCGAACAGGTCGCAGCGACCGGTGGTCACGGTGATCGAGATGACCTCGGGGACGTCGGCGAGCTCGATCCCGACCTCGGCCGGGGAGCGGTCATCGACCGAGATCAGGGCGAACGCGAAGAACTGCTTGCCGAACCCCTCCATGTCGGTCAGGGCCACGACGTGGACCGCGCGGGTCTCCTCCAGACGCCGCAGGCGCGAGGCGACCGTCGCCTCGTTGACGCCGAGCGCGCGGGCCAGCGACCGGTTGGTCTCCCGGCCGTCCTGCCGCAGGCGCTCGACCAGGCTGCGGTCGAGCTCATCGATGCTTCCCGCGCCGTGTTCCATCGGCGCCTGACTCTAGATGCTGGGGCGGCGCACCGGACCGCCCGCGACACCGGACCACGACGAAAGGCGACGGCATGACCGCGATCCCGAGCACGGCCTCCGACATCGACACGATCTGGTTCCTGGTCTTCTTCGGAACGCTCGCGGCCGCGACGTTCGTCGCGGCGATCGTGCACGGGCGGCGGATCGGCGACGTGGTCCCGGTGGCCGTCTGCGTCGGTGCGCTGGTGTGCGCCCTCAACGAGCCGATCTACGACGAGCTCGGGATGATCACCTACGCCGACGAGGCCACGCGGGCCTTCACCGCCTTCGGGCGCGACATCCCGCTGTTCCTGGTGGTCGGCTACGTGCCGTGGGTGGCCGGGATCTCCTACGTCGTGGCCCGGCTGATCGCGGGCGGGGCCACGCGCGGGCGGCTCCACCTCATCGCGCTGGGCTCGTTCCTCTCGGTCGTGGCGGTGGAGACCGCGGGGACGTCGGTCGGCTCCTGGACCTACTACGGGGAGGCGCCGCTGAAGTACCTCGGCGTCGCGCCGATGATGGCGCCGGTCCCGATCGTGTGCGGAACGCTGATCTACCTGCTCGGCACGGTGCTC
Organism: Paraconexibacter sp.; assembly: GCF_041602235.1. Classification (GTDB taxonomy): domain Bacteria; phylum Actinomycetota; class Thermoleophilia; order Solirubrobacterales; family Solirubrobacteraceae; genus Paraconexibacter. The sequence continues at coordinate 2,326 of NZ_JBFIGP010000048.1, read as the reverse complement.
GAGGGCCGGCGGCGGCTGCTCATCGGGATCGTGCCGGTCTTCTCGCTGCCCGCCGTGTACGCCGCGGCGGGCATGCCGATGTACGTCGCGCTGCACGGCGAGACCGCCAAGGGGGTGCAGTACCTCGCCGGGGTCGCGACGTTGCTGTTTTGCGCGGTCGTGGTCGTGGCGGCGACGCTGATCGCGGAGCGCTGGCGCGAAGGTGAGCTCGGCGGGACGCGGTCCGCTGCTCGGGAGGCGGCGCCGCCCGAGCGCGCACGGGTCCCGGCCGGCGCCGCCTGACGGGCGCTCAGCGGCGCGCGGCGAGGCCGGTCCCGGCGGCGACGAAGAAGTCCGTCGCCTCCTCGATGAGCTGCGGCTGGCTGAGCCCGCTGTCGGCCTGCCAGGCGACGAACATGTCGGCGATGCCCCCGATGGCCCCGACGGCCCGGGCGCGGACCCGCGCGGGGTCGGCGCCGCGAACGGCCCAGAAGCGGTCGGCGTGCTCCTCGATGGCGGCGGCGATGTGGTGGGCGGTGGCCGAGCGGCCGCGCATGACGGCCTCGTCGGTACGCGACCGCAGCCCCATGTCCCCGAGCCGCGGGTCCTGCAGCAGGATGTCCGCGAGCCCGGCCACGAGCGCACGGGCCCGCTCACGACGATCGCGGTCCGGGAGCGCCGTGGCGGCCAGCACGGCCTGCGCGCCCTGGCGGGAGATCTCGTCGAAGAGCGCGTCGAGCAGCGCGTTGCGGTCGCTGAAGGACTCGTAGAAGTAGCGCTCGCTGAGCCCGGCGCTGGTGCACACGCCGGTGACGGTGATCGCCTCGGCGCCCTTGGCGACGATCACGTCGAGCGCGGCGGAGAGCAGCTTGGCGCGCCGCTCGGCCGTGCGCTCGTCGGCGCTCTTGCCGCCGTACCGACGCTGGGGGGTGGCGGGGGACGTCACCGGCAGCATCGTACCGACGCCATCCGATCTGACAAGGATCTTTCTTGACATCTGACAAGGTCCCTGTCAGTCTGGCGCCATGGGTCACCGCGGGAGCGAGACGTCATGAGCCGAGCGGGGGTGGGGGTGCTCGCGGCGCTGCCGGTCGTCGCGCGCGTCTGCGCGCACACGGCCGCGGAGCGGGTCCGACCGGTCGGCGACGGAGACCCGGCCCGCGTGCCCACGGCGCCCGGTCGCGTTGGGACCGGTTGGCTCACCGCTGCCCTGTGCGCCGACGTGCCGGGAGCGCGCGTGCTCGCGGTCCGTGCGGGCGAGGGCTCCTCGGGCACGACCTGGCGCCGTGTCCTGCACCTCGACTACAACGAGGCCGGCACCGCCGCCGGGCTCCCGCGCTCGGTGTTCGCCAAGGCCTCCCCGACGCTGCGCCAGCGCATCACCCAGGCGATCACAGGACCGGTTGAGCCCGAGTTCTACACACGGCTGCGACCGCAGTTGGAGATCGAGGCGCCGATCTGCTTCCACGGGGTCGTGGACCGGCGGCGGATGACCTCGCTGATGCTGCTGCAGGACCTCGTCGCCGAGAAGGACGCGACGTTCCTGACCCCGACGACCACCGTGACCCGCGAGATGGCCCACGAGGTCGTCAGAATGCTTGCCACCGTGCACGGCACGTTCTGGGGCCGGCCCCGCCCGGCCTTCGCCAAGACCTACGTGCAGCACTGGCGCGACGCGCTGGACCTCGTGGACGTCGAGCGGTACTTCACCCGCTGCTTCGCCGAGGCGTCAGAGCACCTGACGTCCGGGGTGCGCGACGAACCCCGCCGCGCGTGGCGGGCCGTGCTCGCCTCGATCGCTGCGCACGACGCGGCGCCAGCGACGCTGCTGCACAACGACGTGCACCTCGGCAACTGGTACCGCACCGGGGACGGCCGCATGGGGCTGTGCGACTGGCAGGCCGTCGTGCACGGCAGTTGGGCGCGCGACGTCGCCTACGCCGTCACGACGACGCTCGCCGTCGAGGACCGCCGCGCCTGGGAGCGCGAGCTCCTGGACCTCTACCGCGAGCGCCTGGCGGCCGCGGGCGGGCCGACCCTGGACCCCGAGCAGGCCTGGCTGGACTACCGCCGACAGGTGTGGGGCGCACTGGCCTACTGGGCCCCGACGTTCAGTCCGCCGCGGCTCATGCCCGCCGACATGCAGCCCCGCGCGGTCTCCGGCAAGCTCCTGCACCGCATCACCACCGCCTGCGACGACCTCGATGCCTTCGCGGCGGCCGGGGTCTGAGGGAGACGACATGAACCCCGAGTACTCCGGCTTCCTGGATCCGCTCGAGCCGCTCACCGGTGCGAACACGACCGTGTTCTGGATCTTCGCCGCGGCGACGTTCCTGATGGTCGGCGC
>NZ_JBFIGP010000047.1:0-18198 GCF_041602235.1 Paraconexibacter sp. | reverse complement strand
GGCCGCCGGCGTGGTGGGAGAGGCGATGGTCGCGCTGATCCTCGCCGACGCCTACCGGCGGAAGTTCGGCGGCGACCACGTCGACGACGCGCGCACGGCGGTCGAGGCGTACCGCGCACGCCTGCGCAACGGCTAGGAGCCCCGGGGATGGCCGCGCCAGCGATCGTCTTCGTCGGCTTCATGGGTGCCGGCAAGAGCACGGCGGCACGCGAGGCGGCGACCGTCCTCCAGGCACCGCTCCGCGACAGTGACCGCCTGTTCGAGGAGCAGGCCGGCACCTCGATCGAGAGCTTCTTCGACACGCACGGTGAGCCCGCGTTCCGGGAACGTGAGGAGGCGCTCGTCCTGGAGCTCCTCGAGCGGGCGGACGGTGACGTCATCGCCCTCGGGGGCGGCGCCCTGGGGTCGGCGCGCGTCCGGGAGGCGCTCCGCGCGCACGTCGTCGTGCACGTCGAGGTGCCGCTCGAGCTCGCCTGGCAGCGCGCGCACGGTCGCGGGCGCCCGCTGGCACGCGACCGAGACGCGTTCGCGGCGCGCTACGCGGAGCGGGCCGGCGTGTACGAGCAGGTCGCCGACGCCACCCTCCCGGCCGCCGACAGGGGACTCGCGCGCCGCGCCGCCCCGGCGCTGCAGGGTCTCGCCACGGCGCCCGACGGCACGAAGCTCCTGTGGGCCACCACGGCCTCCGGCGACTACCCGGTCCTCGTGGGACGCCGGCTCCTGGGTCGCGTCAGCTGGCCCGCGTCGGGGCGGCGGTTCGTCATCAGCGACGCGAACGTCGGGCCGATGTACGCCGGGGTCGTCGGCGAGGTCAGCGGACTCGTGGAGATCGGGGCGGGGGAGGAGCACAAGACCCTCGCCACCGCCGAGCGGGTGTGGCAGGCGCTCGTCGAGCAGGGGGCGACCCGGGCCGACCACGTGGTCGCGCTCGGCGGCGGTGTCGTCGGCGACCTGGCGGGGTTCTGCGCGTCGGCCTACCAGCGCGGCATCCCGGTCGTGCAGGTGCCGACCACGGTGGTCGCCCAGGTCGACAGCGCCTACGGCGGGAAGACCGGTGTCGACCTTCCGCGTGCCAAGAACTACGTCGGCGCGTACCACCAGCCTGCCGGCGTCGTGGTCGACGTGGCGACGCTCGCCACCCTTCCGCCCGAGGAGCACGCCGCCGGGTACGCCGAGGTCGTCAAGACCGCCCTGATCGCGGGTGGAGCCCTGTGGGAGCACGTCGGGTCCGGCGCGCCGGTCGACGACGCGACGATCCTCGGCTGCGCCCGGACGAAGCTGGCGGTCGTGCGCGAGGACGAGCGCGACGGCGGTCGCCGCCAGGTGCTGAACCTCGGGCACACCGTCGGTCACGCGATCGAGACGGTGACGGAGTACCAGCGCTTCCGTCACGGGGAGGCCGTCGGCCTCGGGCTCCTCGCCGCGCTGCGCCTGTCCGGTCAGGACGACCTGCGCGAGCACGTCCGCGGGCTGCTCGAGGCGGTCGGCCTGCCGACCGCCGCCCCGGGTCTCGATCCGGCAGCGGTCGTGGAGGCGACCTCTCGCGACAAGAAGCGCACGGGGGAGAGCACCCCGTACGTCCTCGTCCATGCGCCGGGAGATGTGCGACACGGGGCGACGCTCGCGCCGGACGCGGTCCTCGCCGCCGTGACAGAGTTGACGGCATGAGCAGCGTGCGCAACCGCATCGAGGTCATGCACGGCGTGAACCTCGATCAGCTCGGTCGCCGGTCGCCGGCCCACTACGGGACCGCGTCCTTCGACGAGTTGCAGTTCAAGGTCGACGGCTTCGGCGAGGAGCTGGACCTCAGCCTCCGCTTCTTCCAGACCAATCACGAGGGCGACTTCGTCGAGCGGTTGCACGAGCTCGACGGCACGGTCGACGGGATCGTGCTGAACCCCGGAGCGTGGACCCACTACAGCTACGCGATCCGCGACGCGCTCGAGCTCGCGGCCCTGCCGGCGGTCGAGGTCCACCTGTCCGACATCCACAAGCGCGAGGAGTTCCGTCGCCACTCGGTCATCTCGGACCTGTGCCTGGCCACCATCAGCGGCCAGGGGATCGACGGGTACCGCGAGGCGCTGGTGCGGCTTCGCGCGGAGCTCGGCGCATGAGCGCCGGCGTGGACATGGCGCGGTCGGACCGCGTCGCCGCCGCCCTCGCCGAACGGGAGCTCGACGGCCTGCTCGTCACCGCACTGTTCAACGTCCGCTGGATGACCGGGTTCACCGGCTCCAACGGCCTCGCCGTCGTGTCCCCGGGCGCGGACGGCACGCGCCGCTTCCTCACCGACTTCCGCTATCTCAGCCAGGCCGACCAGCAGCTCGACGACCGCTGGCAGCGCGACATCCGCACCGACCTGCTCGTCGCGGCGGCGGAGGGGCTGGCCCCCGGCCGGATCGGCTTCGACGACGCGCAGCTCAGCGTCCGTGAGTTCGCCCGCCTCGAGAAGGCCGTCCCCGACGGGGTCGAGCTCGTGGCGGCCGGAGGTCTCGTCGAGGAGCTGCGTGCGATCAAGGACGACGCCGAGCTCGAGAAGCTGCGTGCGGCCGCGAAGCTCGCGGACGAGGCGTTCGAGGAGGTCGTCGGCGCCGGGATCGTCGGCCGGACCGAGCGAGACGTGGCGCTCGATCTCGAGGTCGCCATGCGCAGGCGCGGGGCCGAAGGCGCGTCCTTCGCCCCCATCGTCGCCGCAGGCACGCACGGGGCGCTGCCGCACGCGAGCCCCCGCGACGTGCCGATCCCGCCCGACACGCTCGTGGTCATCGACTGGGGCGCCATGCTCGACGGCTACGCGTCGGACTGCACCAGGACCGTGGCCACGGGACCGCTCGACCCCCGGGACCGGGCGATCTACGACACCGTGCTCGCTGCGCAGGAGGCGGCGCTGGCCGCCGTGACCGCAGGCCCGACCGGCAAGGAGGTCGACGCCGTCGCCCGTGAGGTCATCGACGCCGCCGGGCACGCGGAGCACTTCGGTCACGGCCTGGGCCACGGGGTCGGGCTCGAGGTGCACGAGGGGCCCCGGCTGTCCAAGCAGGGGGAGACCCCGCTGGCCGCCGGTCACGTGGTCACGGTGGAACCGGGCATCTACGTCCCGGGTGCCGTGGGCGTGCGCATCGAGGACCTCGTCGTCGTGACGGAGGACGGGCACGAGGTGCTCTCCTCACTGCCCAAGGGCCTGCGCACCGTCGCCTGATGCTCGAGCTCGCGGGACCGGCCGTCGCCCTGATCGACGAGCCCCTGCACGTCCGCGTGCGCGGACTCGAGGCCGCCGAGCACGACGACCTGCTCTGGCGGGCCCGACTGCGCGACGACGACGGCCGCGTCTGGAAGGCCACCGCCGAGCGCCCCGAGCACCTCGCGGCCGGTCTCGCCCCCTCCAAGCCCGGGACCGGCCCCGTTCCCGCGCTCGGGTCCCTGCACCCGGTGCGGCTCGACGTCCACGTCGAGGCCGCCGACGGTCGCGGCGCCAAGCGCACCTTCGAGCGACGCCTGCTCGCCGATGGCGCGCGCGTCCGTCGCTGGCGGGAGCCGGACGTGCGCGGGACGCTCATGCTGCCGCCGCCTGCGGCGGAGCCGGGAGCCGCCGGACGCGCGCTGCTCGTGGACGCACGGCTGCCCGATGCCGGGTCCGAGGATCCGCTGCGCCTCCTGTCCGCCGTGGTGGCGCCCCTGGCCGCGGCGGTGCTCGCCTCGCGCGGGGACGTGGTGCTCGTGGTCGGCGACGACCTGCCCGATCTGGCTCCCGCCCTGGAGCGTCTCGCGGCGGTGCCGGGGAGCGAGAGCCCTCCCCGCGTCGTCCGTGCCCTCGGCGCGGGTGACGTGCCGCTGCTCCCCCCGGGGATCCCGGTCCTCGGGGAGACCCGCGCGCAGCGGGAGGCGCGGGAGGACCGCTGGTGGTCCATCGCCCGCAGCGGCCCCCGCCCCTCGCCGGACGCCTGAGCCGGGCCCGGCGATCCGGGCTGCCGGGCTGAGCATTTCCGAACCGGCCGGTTCATGTTCGACCGTGCGTCGAGCACCCGGCCCACCGGTTTCGACACCCGGCGGTGTGCGCGTGTCCGGGGCCTGCCTAGCGTGGTCGCTGCCCAGGAAGCAACCACCACCGCAGGAGGGCGCACATGAGCACCCCGATCACCGCAACACCCACACGCCGAGGGCGCTGGATCGACCACTGGGAACCCGAGGACGAGGAGTTCTGGGAGACCACGGGCAAGCGCATCGCCCGCAAGAACCTGGCGTTCAGCGTGTTCGCCGAGAACATCGGCTTCAGCGTCTGGGTCCTGTGGACCATCGTCGTCCTGAACCTGGGCAACGTCGGCATCGACCTGACGCTGTCCGAGAAGTTCTGGCTGACGGCCGTCCCGAACCTCATCGGCTCCGGGCTGCGCATCCCGTACACCTTCGCGGTGCCCCGGTTCGGCGGCCGCCTGTGGACGGTGATCAGCGCGAGTCTGCTCTTCATCCCGACCTCGCTCCTGGCCTTCCTGGTCCCGAGCGGCTGGCTCGCCTCGCAGTCCCACGACACGCAGTTCTGGGTGCTGCTGGGGTGCGCCGCGACCGCGGGCTTCGGCGGCGGCAACTTCTCCAGCTCCATGGCCAACATCTCGTTCTTCTACCCCGAGGGGCGCAAGGGCTTCGCCCTCGGCCTGAACGCGGCAGGCGGCAACCTGGGCGTGGCGGTCGCGCAGCTCCTCGTCCCGCTGGTCCTCATCATCGGGGTCCCGGGCGCCGCCGTGAAGCTCCCGGAGCACGAGGTCCACCTCGCGTACGCGGGGCTCATGTGGATGCCGCTGATCGTCATCGCCGCCCTCGGGGCCGCGCTCTACATGGACAGCCTCACGCAGGCTCGTGCCGACACGAGGTCCTACAGCGAGGCCATGAAGTACAGCCAGACCTGGATCATGTCGATCCTCTACATCGGGACGTTCGGCTCGTTCATCGGCTTCTCCTTCGCCTTGCCGCTGGTGATCAAGAACACCTTCCCGGAGTTCCTGGCGCGGCATCCCTTCATCGCGACGTACCTCGCCGGACTGGGCTTCCTCGGCGCGCTGATCGGGTCCGTCGCGCGGCCGCTCGGCGGCTGGCTCGCGGACCGTGCCGGCGGGGCACGGGTCACGCTCGCGGTGTTCATCGGCATGGGCGTGTGCACGATCGTCGCCATCGCGGGCGTCCAGGACCACAACTTCGCGGTGTTCTTCGCGTCCTTCATGGTCCTGTTCCTGCTGGCGGGCATGGGCAACGGCTCGACCTACCGGATGATCCCGACGATCTTCACGGCGCTGGGCCGGGAGCACGCGTCGACCCGGGGACTCGACCCGGCGGCCACCGCCGTGGAGTTCAAGCGGCGGGCGGCAGCGGTGATCGGCATCGCCGGGGCGATCGGAGCGTTCGGCGGCTTCCTGGTGCAGGTCGCGCTCCGGCAGGCCAGCCTGTCGGTCACGGCGGCGGTCAAGGCCGCGGAGACCCCTGCGGCGAAGACGGCTGCCGCCCTCGAGAACGCCGCGTGGTCGGTGCCGGCGCTCTGGGCGTTCCTGGCCTCCTACGTCGTGTTCGCCGTGATGACGTGGTTCTTCTACCTCCGCAAGGCACCGGCGAGCGCGCGCATCCCGAGCCTCGCCCACGCGGGGGTCTGAGCGCCGCGGGGCGGTCCCACGACTCGGTCCGGACCGCCCCGCGGGCGCGCGGCACGCGGTGACCAGCCGCGGTTGACCTCACGCCGCATCAGGGCGAGGATCGTGGGCATGACCACCCACCCAGGTCCCACAAACCTCTCACTCGACGGCGACGCGGTCCGGCCGGGGGATCCCGACTACGACGCGACCCGCCAGGTGTACAACGCCATGCACGACGGTCGCCCCGAGATCATCGTCAGGTGCGCATCCGAGGGGGACGTGGTCGCCGCCCTGGCCTACGCCCGCGAGAGCGGGCTCGAGGTGTGCGTGCGTTCGGGAGGCCATTCCGCACCCGGCTTCTCCAACGTCGAGGGCGCGCTGGTGATCGACGTCAGGCGTCTCAAGGACGTCACGGTCGACGCGGAGGCCGGCACCGTACGCGCCGGGGCCGGGCTCACCTGGGGCGAGCTGGACGCCGCCACGCAGGAGTCGGGCCTCGCGGTGACGGGCGGCCGCGTCTCCCACACCGGCGTGTCCGGGCTGGCGCTCGGCAGCGGCTCGGGCTGGCTCGAGCGCGCGATGGGGCTGACGTCGGACAACCTCCTGGCAGCGCGTGTGGTCACCGCCGCCGGCGAGATCGTCACCGCCAGCGAGACCGAGAACCCCGACCTGTACTGGGCCCTGCGCGGCGGAGGCGGGAACTTCGGCGTGGTGACCGAGTTCACGCTGCGCCTCATGCGCGTCGGCCCGATCGTGCGAGGCGGCATGCGCATCTACCCCTTCCCGCGGGCCGCCGAGGTCATGCGCGCCTACGCCGAGGTCATGCGCGACGCACCCGACGCCCTCTGTGGCGGCCTCGCGCTGCTCAGCGCGCCTCCCGCGCCGTTCGTGCCGCCGGAAGCGGTCGGCAAGCCCATCGTCTCGGTGATCGTCCTGTGGACGGGGCCGCCCGAGGAGGCGGACGCCGCCGTCGCGCTCCTCGACGCCCTCGGCGAGCCGATCGTCGACCTGGTGCAGGACATGCCCTACACCGCCGTCCAGCAGCTCCTCGACGAGGGCAACCCGTACGGGGTGATGCGTGAGTACCAGGGGTCCGGCTTCCTCACCGAGCTCGACGACGCGTCGATCGATCTGCTGGTCGCCGCGGCCGCCGAACCCGCGACCACGGAGACCGTCCTGATCCTGCAGCCGATGGGCGGCGCCTACGGGCGCGTGCCCGACGACGCGACCGCCCTCGGCCAGCGCGACGCGACGTGGGCCTACCAGCTCCTCACGCAGTGGACGGACCCGGCCGAGGACGCACGGTGCCGGGCCTGGACCAAGGAGCTCAACGCCGGACTGCAGCGGCAGGCCGAAGCTCCCTCGTTCCCGAACTTCGTGTCGGACACCGAGGCGGTCGTGCTGCGCTCGGCCTACGAGCCCGCGACGCTCGAGCGGCTGCAGGCGGCCAAGCGGGCGTGGGATCCGGACAACGTGTTCTGCCACAACCACCGCCTGCTCGACTGAGGCACGGGGCGGGACCGGCCCTCCGGCGGCGTCCCGCCCTAGACTGCCCCTACCGTGATCAGCACCAACCAGCTCAAGAACGGCAACCACATCGAGGTTGACGGGATCATCTACAAGGTCGTGGAGTTCCAGCACGTGAAGCCGGGCAAGGGGCCCGCCTTCGTGCGCACCAAGCTCCGTCGTACGCGCGACGGGAACGTGATCGACAAGACGTTCCGCGCCGGCGAGAAGTTCCGCTCGGTACGGACCGAGGCGCGCAAGATGACCTACCTCTACGGGGACGGCACCGACGCGCACTTCATGGACTCGGAGACGTTCGACCAGACGGCGATCCCCGAGACGGCCCTGGCCGACAAGCTGCGGTGGGTCAAGCCCAACGAGACGGTCGACCTGCTGTTCATCGACAACGAGCCCGCCGACATCCAGCTCCCCGGGTCGGTCGAGCTGGAGATCACCCACACCGAGCCGGGCGTTCGCGGCGACACGGCCTCCGGCGGCGGGAACAAGCCCGCCACGGTCGAGACCGGCGCGGAGATCCAGGTACCGCTGTTCGTCAACGTCGGGGACCGCGTCAAGGTCTCGACGGAGACGGGCCAGTACATGTCGCGCGTGTGAGCCGGCGTTCCGACCAGCGCCGCGCCGCCGTGTTCGCGCTGTACCAGCACGAGCTGACCGGACGTGAGCTGGACGACCTCTTCGAGCGTGACGCCTCCGAGTTCACGCGGGCCCTCGCCTACGCGACCTCGGACTACGCCGAGGAGTTCGACGCGGTCATCGAACGCCACGCCACCGGGTGGACCGTCGATCGCATCGCGCCGCTGGAGAAGGCCATCATGCGGGTGGCGCTGCTCGAGATGCTGCACCCGGACGCGGCCCCGGCCGACACCCCGATCCCGGCGGAGGGCGCGATCGACGAGGCCGTGGAGACCGCGAAGACCTTCTGCGGCGCCGACGCGCCCGGCTTCGTGAACGGGATCCTCGCCGCCGTGCTGCGCGCGGATGGCGCCGCCACGGATGCGGGATGATCTGACCGACATGCACGAGACGCCCGACAGCCACGAGCAGCTCGACCGCCTGATCGAGCGCCTGGAGCTCGCCGCGGGCCAGCTTCGCACCGGGGATCTCGATCCCGATCAGGCCGCATCCGTCGTCGAGCAGTGCGCCACGTTCGCGTCACAGGCCTCGGCGGAGCTCGAGCGGCTGGCCCGCGCGGCGGCCAGCGAGCCGCTGCCCGGCCAGGACCAGCTGCTGTAGTGGACGCCCCGGCGACCACGACCTATCCGGACGCCCTGCGCCAGGAGATCGAGCGCTACCTCGACGGCCTGCGCTTCGCCCGCACCGCTCCGACCCAAGGCCTCGAGGACGCGATGCGCTACAGCCTCCTGGCCGGCGGCAAGCGGATACGGCCGGTGCTCGCGCTCGCGACCGCCAACGCCGTGGGCGTGCCGCACGAGGACGTCCTGCCGTACGCCGCCGCGCTCGAGCTGATCCACACCTACTCGCTGATCCACGACGACCTGCCCGCGATGGACGACGACGCGCTGCGTCGCGGGCGGCCGACGTGCCACGTGAAGTACGGGGAGGACGTCGCGATCCTCGCGGGCGACGCCCTGTACGCCGAGGCCTTCCACCTGCTGCTGCGTGCGCCCGCGCCGCCGGGCTCCGGCCCCGCGCACGTCCTCGCCGCGGCCGCGGAGCTGGCCGGCGCGACGGGTGTCGACGGCATGGTCGGGGGCCAGTACGTCGACGTCGCCGGCAGCGCCCGGACCGCCGAGGACCTCCGCGCGCTGCACGCGCTGAAGACCGGGCGCCTGATCGGCGCGTCGGTGGTCGGCGTACTCCTACTGGCCGGTATGGATGAACCTGCGACAATGCGCTATCGCCAGTACGCGGCCGAGCTCGGTGTGCTGTTCCAGATCGTCGACGACATCCTCGACGTGACCGGTACGGACGCCGATCTCGGGAAGCCGCAGGGCAGCGACGAGCGGCACGGCAAACGCACGTACGTCTCGGAGTTCGGCCTCGACGGTGCGCGGGAGCTGGCGGCGCAGTGCCACCGCGACGCGCGTGCGACGCTCGCCGAGGCAACCGCAGGTCAGAACGGTTCCGCCACCGAGCTCCAGCAGATCACCGACTTCATCCTCACCAGGACGGCATGACCCGCATTCTCGACCGCATCGATCGCCCGCAGGACCTCCACCGCCTCACGGAGGACGAGCTCGTGCAGGTCGCGCAGGAGGTCCGCGAGCACATCATCGACACGGTCGGGGAGATCGGGGGGCACTTCGGTGCCAACCTCGGCACCTGCGAGCTCGCGGTCGCGCTCCACTCGCTGCTGGACTCACCGCGCGACAAGATCCTGTGGGACGTCGGTCACCAGGCCTACCCGCACAAGATCCTGACGGGACGCCGCGACCAGCTCGCCACCATCCGCCAGTACGACGGGCTCGCCCCGTTCTGCGCGACCTTCGAGAGCGAGCACGACATCATGGGGGCCGGGCACGCCTCGACCTCGATCGGCTACGGCGTCGGGCTCAAGGAGGCCATGCGCCTGCGCGGCCAGCCCAACGAGGTCGGCAAGGTCGCAGCGGTGATCGGCGACGGCTCGATGACCGGAGGCGTCGCGTTCGAGGCGATCCACCAGGCGGGCGGGCTCGGCACGCCGCTCGTCGTCGTGCTCAACGACAACGGGATGTCGATCTCGCCGAACGTCGGGGCGCTCTCGCGCTACTTCAACCGCGTGCGCCTCAACCCGAAGCTCTGGCACGCCCGCGAAGGCGTCGAGAAGGGGCTCATCGACCTGCCCGGCGGGATCGGTGCGGCGTTCGAGAAGCTCGGCCCGCAGTTCAAGGAGTCGATCAAGGCCTTCTGGGCGCCGGGCCTCTTCTGGGAGGAGCTCGACTGGGCCTACATGGGCGTCATCGACGGCCATGACGTCCACGCCCTGCGGAGCGCGCTCAAGCAGGCGTTCGCCGCCGAGCGCCCGGTGGTCGTCCACGTCGCCACCGTCAAGGGCAAGGGCTTCGCCCCCGCGGAGGAGGGCGGCCTGGAAGGCATGGAGCAGTGGCATGCGGCGAAGCCCAAGTCGATCGCCAACGGCTCGCCGGTCGCCGCCGCGCCGGCCGCCGCCGACGCGAAGCCTGCGGTCCCGCAGTACACGAAGGTCTTCGGCGAGGCCATGGTGCGGGAGGTTCGCCGCGATCGCCGCGTCGTCGGGATCACTGCCGCGATGAACTCCGGGACCGGGCTGAACATCCTCCAGAAGGCCGAGCCCGACCACTACTTCGACGTCGGGATCGCCGAGCAGCAGGCGCTGCTGTTCGCGAGCGGCCTGGCGCTGGAGGGCGTCAAGCCCGTCGCGGCCATCTACTCGACGTTCCTGCAGCGCGCGTACGACCAGATCGTGCACGACGTGTGCCTGCAGGAGCTGAACGTCGTGCTGGCGATGGACCGGGCCGGGCTCGTCGGCGACGACGGCCCCACGCATCACGGCGTGTTCGACATCGCCTACCTGCGGTCGCTGCCGAACATCGTCTGCATGGCGCCTCGGGACGAGGCGATGCTCGTCCACATGCTGCGCACCGCCCTGCTGTACGACGAGGGTCCGATCGCCCTGCGCTACCCGCGTGGCGAGGGCGTCGGCGTACCGCTCCCCGCCGACACCGAGGTCCGGGCGATCGAGATCGGTCGCGGCGAGGTGCTCCACGAGGGCTCGCGGGTCGCGCTCCTGGGCTACGGCTCCGGCGTCCAGAAGGCCCTCGATGCTGCCGAGATCCTGCGCAGTGCCCACGGGCTCGACGTCACCGTCGCGGACGCCCGGTTCGCCAAGCCGATCGACGTCGAGCTCGCCGCCCGGCTGGCCGCCGAACACGAGCTGCTCGTGACGCTCGAGGAGGGCGTCCTGGCCGGCGGCTTCGGCACCGCCGTGTGGGAGGCGCTCAACGAGGGCGGCCACCCGCACCACCAGCTGCTGCGCGTCGGGGTCCCGGATCGCTACGTCACCCATGGCAAGCCGGCCCTCCTGCACGAGGAGATCGGCTTCACCGGTCCCGCGATCGCCGATCGCGTCCTCGCGGCCATCGGGGCGCCGTCCCAGGAGCCGGTCGGCGCGGCCTGATGGCGGTGGATCCCGCGCCGTCGGCGCGCCTGCACCCCCAGGTCCAGGCCGTCCGCGTCCCCGACCTCGACGGCCCGATCGACCTCGACGCGCTGCGAGCCGGCTACGCGGAGACCGCGCGACGCCTCGGCGGCCCGGTCCAGGACGTCGCCCACGTGCAGAACCTGCGCATCCCGCGCGGCGCCGGGGAGGCCGATCAGGACCCGGTTCCCGCCCGCTACTACCTTCCCGCGTCGTTCGCGCCGGGGCCCGCCGGCGTGCTGGTCTGGCTGCACGGCGGCGGCTGGATCATCGGCGACCTCGACGGGATCGATCCTGCCTGCCGGGCGATCTGCAACGCCTCCGGCCACGCTGTCCTCAGCGTGGACTACCGGCTCGCCCCGGAGCACCCGTTCCCGGCCGGGCTCGAGGACGCCTGGCACGCCGTCCTGTGGGCGGCGGGGGACAGCGGGGCCGAGATGCTCGACATCGAGCCGGGACGGGTCGTGGTCGGCGGTGACAGCGCGGGCGGCAACCTCGCGGCCGCCGTCGCGCGGCGGGCCCGTGACGCAGGGGTGGACCTCCACGGCCAGGTGCTCGTCTACCCGGCGCTCGACCCGACCCGCGACAGCTCCTCGTACCGTGAGTTCGCCGACGGCCCGTTCCTGAGCCGCGACGAGATGGGGCTCGCGTGGTCGACGTACGTCGGCGCCGACGCGACGGAGCGGGCGTCGGATCCGGACCTCGCTCCGCTTGCGGCACAGAGCTTCGCCGGGCTCCCGGCCGCGCACATCGCGCTGGCCGAGATCGACCCGCTGCACGACGACGGCGTGCGGTACGCCTCCGCGCTCGCGGACGCCGGCGTCCCGGTGACCGTCACGACGCACCCCGGCATGGCGCACGGCTTCCTGCGCTGGGCGGGCGCCGTGGACGAGGCAGCGGTCGCGTTGCGCGCCGTGGGCGCAGCGGCCGGGGCGTTCCTCGGCGCCTGACCTCTCGCGTGGGGTGCACCCGCGCGGCCCGGCATGGCTCGGGTCCGGCGCCGCATCGTGGTGGTGTGCGCCATCCTGTGGGAACGCATGCGCGGTCCGCTCCTCCTGATCCTCCTGTCGCTCGTGCTCGGAGCCGGCGCGGCGGTGGCAGCAGTCACCGCCGACGAGGACGCCCGCAGACCGGCGGCGGCCTCGGCTCCCGCGGAGCAGCGGGCGCAGGGACCGACCGGGCCGGCCTGGCCCGGGGGCACCACGGGACCGACCGGGCCTACCGGACCGGCCGGGGCACCGCCGGTGCCCGATTCGCAGGCGTCGTCGCCGCGGGCGACCGCGCCGAGCGCCAAGCCGCTCCTGACGCCGTCACCCGCCCTGACCCGGCGCTCGCGGGCGCTCGGCCGTCCGTTTCGGCGCGGTCGGCTCGTACGGGGCGTGGAGTTCCCGATCTCCGGACCGAACCACCTCACCTGGGATGCCCCTCTGCGGAGGGCACCCAGCCGGGTGTGGCGGCGGTGGGGCACGGATGTCCTCGTCTCGACCGTGCTCCAGGTCCTCGCCGACCACCGTGCCGCGCACCCGGAAGCGCCCCCGGTGCTCGTCGGCGACCTGAGCCTGCCGGCCGGAGGGCACTTCGGCGCGCAGTACGGGGGCCTCGGCCACGCGTCGCACCAGAACGGCCTCGACGTCGACATCTACTACCCGCGCAAGGACCGCCGCATGGTCCAGGCCGACCGGCCCTCACAGGTCGACCGGCGTCTGAGCCAGGATCTCGTGGACCGGTTCGTGGCCGCGGGAGCGGTCGCGGTCTTCGTGGGGCCCCGGGTCGGCCTCCGCGGGCCCCGTGGGCGCGTCATGAAGCTCGCGCACCACGACGACCACCTCCACGTCCGCATCGCCGATCCCGACGGCGTCGGCTGAGCCGGCACCTCCGCCGGGCGAGCATTCCCCACCACGCCTGCCTCGTCGGGCTCGATGGAGGGACCGGAGGGATCCGCGGGGCGGTCCGGAACTGAAACCGGCCCGCGGGGAGCGGGCCGGTTTCGGGGAGGAGAGATCCTGCTATGTGGGTGCTTCTTATGGGTCCAGCGGGTGATCTCTGAGGGAAGTCTTGGGTACCGCGTCGCTAGGCGCGCGCGGTGTAGCGCGTCGAGAGGTTGAGCAGCAGCTGCACGAGGGCCAGGAGCACCAGGGTGACGCCGGCGATCAGGTCGCCGGCCACGGACAGCACGATGGCTGCGCCGCCGAGACCCAGGGCGAGCCCGTAGTCCACGGCGTGGTGCGTGGCGATCGAGACGGCCGGGGCTCCGCGCTCGTCGGTGGTGCTGCCGAGCGCCAGTCCGACGAGGGTGGCGCCCACCGCGACGGCGACAACGGTGCCCGCGGCGGTGAAGCCGAGCGCGAACGGCGCGACGAGCGTCACGAGCCCGACGAGCAGCTCGAGAGCGCCGTGGGTGTGGAAGGGGATGAGGCGGAACGCGGTCATCTGCGGTGCATGGTGCCGACCGAACACGCGATCGTCTGTGACACGCCACACAGAAGCGAACAGCTGTTCGCTCTGGGAGGTCACGGTGTGGGCGGGCCCGTGCACTGCGCTCGCCGGGTGGCCGGTACCGTTCGCCGCGTTCATGGAGAAGGTCCGCATCGACACGCTCTTGCACCGCCGCGGGCTCTTCCCGTCGCGCAGCCGCGCGGCCGCCTCCGTGATGGCGGGGGAGGTCCGGCTGGGCTCCGACGGCCGGCGTGCCGAGAAGCCCGGGCAGCTGGTGTCCGAGGATGCGGTCCTGGCGGTCGACGAGGCGCCGCGCTACGTCTCCCGCGGCGGCATCAAGCTCGCGAACGCGCTCGAGGCCCTCGAGATCGAGGTGGCAGGGCGCCGTGCGCTGGACGTCGGCGCTTCGACCGGCGGCTTCACCGACTGCCTGCTCCAGCACGGCGCCGCGCACGTGGTCGCGCTGGACGTCGCGTACGGGGAGCTGCACTGGAACATCCGCAACGACCCACGGGTCACGGTGGTCGAGCGCACCAACGCGCGCGGCCTCGACCCCTCGCAGCTGCCGTACCGTCCGGATCTCGTCGTGTGCGACGTGTCCTTCATCTCGCTCACGAAGGTGCTGCCCGCGGTGCTGGCCTGCGTCACCCGACCGTTCGATGTGCTCGCCATGATCAAGCCCCAGTTCGAGGTGGGGCGCGACCGGCTCGGCAAGGGCGGCGTCGTGCGCGAGGCGGCGGACCGACGACAGGCGCTGCTGGACGTCGCCCGCGCCGCGCAGGTCGCCGGCGCCGCCGTCATGGCGTTCGCGTCCTCGGGCCTGCCGGGGCCGAAGGGCAACCAGGAGACGTTCGTGCACCTCGCGGAGGCGGCGCGCCCCGCTGCGATCGACGACCTCGAGTCCGCCGCCCGGGAGATCGAGCCGTGAGCCCCACCCGGTCGGTCACGGTCCTGACGCATCAGCGTCCGGTGCAGACCGGGGCGGTGCTCGACACGCTCGTGGCGGTCGCCCGCGAAGCCGGTGTGACGCTGCGCTTCGACCCGGACGAGACCCGCAAGCACCACCTCGCCGCGGCGGAGGGCGTCGAGGTCGACGCGCCGCAGAGCGACGACGTCGAGCTGTGCGTGGTGCTCGGAGGGGACGGGACCATCCTGCGGGCGCTGCGCCGGTACGCCGGGACGAGCGTCCCCGTCTTCGCCGTCAACTTCGGCGAGGTCGGGTTTCTCGCCACGATCGAGCCGGAGGAGACCGCGGACGGGTTCCGGCGGGCGCTGCGGGGGGAGTTCGAGACGCTCACGCTGCCGGCGATCGCCCTCGAGCTCCCGGGCGGTCCCCAGGCGGCGATCAACGACGTGTCGATCCACCGCAAGGTCGGGGAGCGCGTCGCGACGCTGGCCTACTCCAGCAACGGCGAGGAGGTCGGGAGCGTCCGCTGTGACGGACTCGTCATCGCGACGCCCGCCGGGTCGACGGGGTACAACCTCGCCAACGGGGGGCCCGTCATGGCCTGGGGCGTCGAGGGCTTCGCCGTCTCCTTCATCGCGCCGCACTCGCTGACCGCTCGCGCGCTCGTCGTCGCGCCCGACGACACGCTGACCATCTTCAACCGGTCGCTCGGCGCGGTCGACCTCTCGGTCGACGGTCGCCCGGTCGGTGAGCTCGGACCGGGGCAGCGCATCACGGCGCGGTTCGTCCGCGAGGCGGCGGACCTGGCGCAGGTTCCCGGCTCGAGCTTCTACCGCCGTCTGCGGGAGAAGTTCGGCAGGCTGTCGTCCTGACAGCGCCGGGTTGCGGTCCGGCCGGCGATCGTCGAGACTCCGCGGACGTGTGGCGTCGCCTGTTCGGTAGCAGGGGGGACGAGGGTATCGCCGGTCTTCCGGCGGCCCAGGCCGATGAGCCTGCCCCGGTCGTCGAGGCGGTGCGTGCCGGATCCGGGCCCGCGGAGGTCGTGCTGCTCGACGCGGGTCCGCGGAAGATCCACGTCATCAAGCTGCACCGCGAGGTCACCGGCTCGGGTCTCAAAGAGGCCAAGGAGGCCGTGGAATCCCCGCCGACGTCCCTCGGGAGCTGGGAGCCCGCGGAGGCGTCCGCGCTCCTGGCTCGCCTGGCCGAGCTCGGCGCCGTCGGCGAGGTCCGTCCGGGGCGTTCGTCGCCCGCCCCGCCTGACGGGACGGTGATCGATCAGCTCGAGCGCCTGGCCGCGTTGCGCGACCGCGGCGTCCTGACGGACGAGGAGTTCGATCGTCAGAAGGCCCGGATCCTGACGGACGAGTAGCCCCAGGGTGGGCGAACGCACGTTCGTCCCCGTTCCGTCCGCGGGCGCTGGTTCACTCGCGAGCGTGCTCCACGAACTCCGCGTCGAGAACCTCCTGCTCATCGAACGGGCCGAGCTGCGGCTGACCGCGGGCCTCAACGTCCTGACGGGCGAGACCGGTGCCGGCAAGACCGTCCTCGCCCACGCCCTCGACCTCCTGCTCGGCGGCAAGGCCCGCAGCGGCATCGTGCGTCCGGGGGCCACGGAGGCCTACGTCGAGGGCGTGTTCGACCTCCCGGAGGGGCTGCGGGAACGCCTCGGTGAGCGTGTTCCCGAGGACGCGGAGGACCTCGTGCTGGCCCGCAGGGTCACGGCGGAGGGTCGGACGCGCGCCTACGTCGGCGGGCGGGCGGCCAACGTGGCGGAGCTCCAGGAGATCGCCGCCGACCTCATCTCCTTCTACGGCCAGCACGAGCACCGCCGGCTGACGCTCGCCACGGCGCAGCTCGACCTGCTGGACGCTGCGTGCGGCCCCGAGCACCTGGAGCGTCGCGCCGCGTTCGCCGCCGCCCACGCGCGGACCCGGACGCTCGAGCAGCGCCTGGAGGAACTGCGTGACCGCGCCGGTGCGCGGGAGCGCGAGCTCGACCTGCTCGAGTTCGAGCTCGCGGAGATCGAGGCGGCCGCGCCGGACGCGGCCGAGGAGGCCGAGCTCGTCGCGCGCCGCGAGCGGCTCCGGCACGTCGAGGCGCTGCGAACAGCGGCCCACGCGGCCGCCGATGCCCTGGCGCCCGAGGACGGCGACGGGGTCGTGTCCCTGCTGGGAGGGGCCACGGCGGGCCTCGACGTGGTGCGGGAGGTGGACGGTGACCTCGACGCGCTCGCGGAGCGCACGCGCACGCTGGGATACGAAGCGGACGACCTGGCCGCAGAGCTGCGGCGGTACGTCGACGGGCTCGACGCCGACCCGCAGGCGCTCGAGGCCGCGGACGAGCGCCTGACGGTCCTCGACCGGCTCAAGCGCAAGCACGGTGGCACCATCGAGGCCGTGCTCGAGCACGCAGACGGTTGCCGGGAGAGACGGGACGAGCTCCAGGGGGCCGAGGTCGCGCTCGAGGAGACGGCGGCAGCGCTCCAGGACGCTCGTGCCGACCTGCAGGAGCGGGCCGCGCAGCTTCACCGGACCCGGGTCGAGCAGGCGCCGGTGTTCGCCGAGGCGGTGCGCGAGCGGCTCACGGCGCTCGCGATGGAGGCGGCGCGGTTCGAGGTCGACGTCGCGGTTCGCGAGCCCACCACGACGGGCGCCGACGCGGTGGAGTTCCGGATCGCCGCGAATCCGGGCGTTCCGGCGGGCCCGCTGCGGGACATCGCCTCCGGGGGCGAGCTGTCCCGGGTGATGCTCGCGATCATGGGCGTGGCCAACGACGGCAGCGGCGCGACACTCGTCTTCGACGAGGTCGACGCGGGGATCGGCGGCGTGACGGCGCGCGCGGTCGGTGAGCAACTCCGTGCGCTCGGCGCCGGGCGCCAGGTCGTGTGCATCACGCACCTGCCGCAGATCGCGTCGTTGGCGGCGCGGCACTTCTCGATCGAGAAGGACGTGACGGTCGAGCCCGCCGTCACGACGGTCAGGTTGCTGGAGCAGCGCGAGCTCGTCGGGGAGCTCGTCCGGATGCTCGGTGCGGAGTCCGACGACGTCGCGGCCAGACGGCACGCGAAGGAGCTCCTCAAGGCCGCATGAGCGGGGCCACCGCGGACGGGTCGGCCCCGCGACGCCCGTAGACTGCGGGCCGCCGATGGCCTTCCGCCGACGACCCACGCTCGCTGCGACCGAACCCATCCCGGCGGATGCCGGCGTGCGTGTCGTGCGCGGTCCCGGGCGTCTCGGGCGGAAGACCAAGCTGCTGGTCAAGGACCTCCATCCCGGCGATGTGGCGGTGATCGACCACCACGACCTCGACCGGGTCGGGGCCGAGGATCTCATCGCGGCAGGCGTGACCGCCGTCCTGAATTGCCGGACGTCGTCCTCCGGCGCCTACCCGAACATGGGTCCGCTGCTGCTCGTCCAGGCCGGCGTGCATCTCGTCGACCTTCCCGACGACGCGATCTTCGACGCGATCGACGACGGCGAGCCGATCGAGGTCCGGGGCGGCCAGGTCCTGGCTCGCGGGAGCGTCGTCACCCAGGGCGTCGTGCAGGAGCCGGAGCAGGTCCGCGCGGCGAACGAGAAGTCCCGGGCCGACATCGG
>NZ_JBFIGP010000046.1:0-18272 GCF_041602235.1 Paraconexibacter sp. | reverse complement strand
CCGGCACCCGCGGCCCCGCCGTAGAACCCCGCGACGCCCAGCAGATGTCCGAGCACGGCCCCGTAGGCGATCGCCGCACAGGTCACCAGGCCCGCCACCCGTCCGGCCACCGAGGCCAGGAGACCTCCCAGGGCGAGCGCGGCGAACGCGATCACCGTCGTGGCGGCCGCCCGGCCCGGGTTCCCGACGTCCTCGCCGCCGCCGCCGAGCAGCGCGTCGAACCGGCTTCCGGCCCCAACGACCCACTCGATCAGGGTCACCACCGCCCACAGCAGGACGATCGCGAGCAGCGGCCGCGTCGACCGGCCGGGTCGCAGCGCCGCCGCACCCACCGCCCCGAAGGCCAGCGCGCTGTACGGGACCATCGCCGGGCTGCCGGGGAGCACCCTCGTGAGCGCCGCTACGCCGACGGCCCATCCGACGAGCACCAGTGCGGACAGGGCGAGCAGCCCGACCCCCAGCCAACGGACCGCGCGTTCGGCTGTGGAGGACGCCTCGGCTTCCTGCCGGCTCGAATTCTTCGGGAGTGCTGGAGGCAGAGCACTACGATAGTCGCTGGTGCCCGACGACTCGACGCCACCCGACCCCATCGACGTCCGTGCTCTTCTGCACGAGATCCGCGGTGAGCTCACCACGATCCGCGGGAACGCGGGCCTCCTGCGCCGCACCAGCGATGCGTTCTCGCTCGCCGAGCGCCAGAGCTTCGCCACGACCGTCGAGTCCGCCGCGGTCCGCGTCGACGAGCTGACGAGCGATGTCGCGGCGGCCGTCGCGCGCGACGGCCGCGGGACGAGCCCGACCCCGGCTCCCCCGCCGGGACGCGTCGACCTCGTGCTCGCCCTCGTGGAGGAGGATCCGCGCCCGATCACCGTCGTCGACCGGCAGCTGCGCTTCGTGTACAGCAACCGGGTCGCTCGGCTCGAGGCGCGGCGGCTGCTGGGACAGGAGCTGACCCCTGGGACCGCCCTCAGCGACGCCTACGCCCCCTTCCCCGACCGGTGGGAGGAGGTGCGCCGGCACTGGGTGTCGGCGCTGCGCGGCGAGGATCGCCTCATCGTCCGGGACGTGCCGGTCGTCGACGACCCGCAGACCACGACGACCCTCGAGGTCCGCCACCGCCCCCTGCACGTCGCCGGCGAGATCGCGGGAGCGGTCGCGATCGCCACCGACATCACCAGCCAGCGTCGGACCGACGACGCGCTGCGGAGAGCCGAGTCGGACGCCGCGGAGGCGCGCGCCCTCACGGCGGCGCGCACGATGTTCCTCTCGCGGATGAGCCACGAGCTGCGGACCCCGCTGAACGCGATCGCCGGGTTCGCGACCCTGCTGCTGAGCCAGACCGACGGCCTTGCCCACACCCACGCCGAACAGGTCGTGCAGGCCGCGCGTCAGCTCACGGCGCTGGTCGACGACGTCCTCGACCTCGCCCTGTTCGAGGATCAGGAGCTCACGCTCTCGCCGGAGCACGTGGATCTCGCGAGCGCCGTGAGCGAGGCCGTGTCGGCCCTCGGCGAGGCGGCTCCCGCGCTGGAGGTCCATCTGCCCTCCGGGCCGGTGTCCGTCCACGCCGACCTGCAGAGCCTGCTGCAGATCCTTCGCTCGCTGCTGCGCAACGTCACCGAGCACGGTGGCGGCAGGGCCGCGCTGACCGCGGCCGTCACCGACGACGTCGTGACCCTCGAGCTCACCGACGACGGGGCCGGCATCCCGCGCGAGGACGCCGACCGCGTGTTCGAGCCCTTCGCGCGGCTCGACGACCGTGTCGGAGCCGGCGCGGGGCTCGGGCTCGCCGTGGCCCGCGGGCTCGCCCGCGCCGTGGGTGGCGATCTCCGGCTGACCCGGCACGCCCCCGCGGGCGCCGGTTTCACGCTCACCCTTCCCCGCGCGCTCGACGAGCCGGCGCCGGGCCCCTCCCCAGCTCCGAGCGGCGACGCCGCCGGCGACCTGCTCTACATCGAGGACAACCCGTCGAACGTGCGCCTCCTCGAGTCGGTGATGCTGCTGCGCCCGGGGATCGAGCTGCGAACCGCGACGTCTGCCGCTGCGGGGGTCAAGCTCGCGGCGGCCCACCCGCCCGACCTCGTGCTGCTGGACGTCCACCTCCCCGACGGATCGGGGCTCGACAGCATCGGCGCTCTGCGCGCCGCCGCGGGCACGGCGGACCTCCCGATCGTGGTGCTCACGGCCGACGCCTCACCCGCGACGCGGCGACGCGCGCGGGATCTCGGATCCTCGCACCACCTCACCAAGCCGTTCGACGTCGACGAGCTCCTCGTCACGGTCGACCGCTTCATGAGCGAGACCGGACACCAGACCGACGGGGTAGGTACCGCGCCGTGAGCGATCGCCCGGACGTCGCCGTCGCGGGCGCGAGGAGCGCCATCCACGAGATCCGCGGAGAGCTCGCGTCGATCCGCGGGCACGCCGGCCTGCTGCGGCGCCACGAGCTCGAGCTCGACGCGGCACGCCGCGAGTCGTTCGCGGAGAACATCGACGACGCCGGCCAGCGGATCGACGCGCTCGTGAACCGCCTGGCCGGAGCCCTGCGCCTCGGGGGAGCGCTGCGCTCGGCACTCGACGCTGTGGAGGGGCCCCTCTGCATCGTCGATGCGGCGGGGAACGTCGCCTACGCGAACCCGGCCCAGGTGGCCGCCTGGCCCGCCGCCGCCGACGTCGCGGTTCCCGGCACGGCGCTGCGAGAGCTCGTCGACGCTCGCACCCCCACCGGCGCGGCGATCCTCGACATGGTGCAGACCGCGCTCACCGGTGAGGCTGGGACCGTGCCCGGCGGCGACGCGCCGATCTCCTGCACCCCGGTCCGCACCGACGACGCCGAGGGCGTCGAGTACGTCGTCGTCGCTCAGCTAGGCTCGGTGCCATGGCGCGCCTGATGCTCATCGATGACCACGGCGCCGTCCGCTCGGGGCTGCAGCTGCTCGCGGAGTCCGCCGGGCACGAGGTCGTGGCGACCGCCGCCACCGTGGAGGCCGGTCGCCGGAAGCTGCTCGGGCACCGTCCGGACCTCGCCGTGGTCGACGAGGCGCTCCCCGACGGGCGCGGACACGAGCTGATCGCGGAGCTGCGTCACTCCGTGGACACCAGGTTCCTGCTGTACACGGGCCTCGAGGATCCCAAGATCTTCGTCCAGTGCCTGACCTCCGGGGCCGACGGACATGCGCTCAAGGGCGGCAGCGCCGAGGAGCTGCTCGGCGCGATCGACAACGTCCTGGACGGCATGAACTACTTCGACCCGCGGATCGGCCAGGCGTTGCGCACCGCTGACGTCAGGACCGGACGGCTCCGACCCCGGGAGCGCGAGGTCCTCGCGCTGGTCGCAGCGGGCCAGGAGACCCAGGAGATCGCGGATCGACTCGTGCTCTCCCCGGAGACGGTACGCAGCCACGTCCGCAACCTCCTCGAGCGGCTCGGCGCGCACACCCGGGCGCAGGCGGTGGCGATCGCGCTGACCGAGGGGGAGCTCGTGCTCTCCGCCGAATCCTCGGGCTGAGGCATCGTGAGCGCACTCGTCAACCCGGACGGTCTCGGGCTGCTCGTCATCGAACGGCCACCGTTCGTGGGCTCGTTCATCAAGGCCTTCGACCGCGCTCCCGACGTGCACATCGTCGCGGTCGCCGAGAGCTTGCACGACATCGCCCCGGGAGCGCTCGACGCAGCCGACATCATCTACGTGGGGGACGGCGTGGTCCCGTCGGATGGCGACGCCGAGACGCTCTGGGCGGAAGGCCGACGCGTCATCGTGGGCCAGACCCGTCCGGCGGACGACGGCGGCGACCTCTGGTTGGAACGGGGCGCTGCGGCCGTGGTCTCGCGGACCGCCCGGCCGCAGGTCCTGGTCAACGCGGTCCGCCGCGCAGCGGTTCGGCAGGCGGCCCGCCCGGGAGCGGAGCCGGCGAAGGAGCGCGAGCCGCCCGCCGCCGACCCGGCCCCGAGCCGACCGACCGAACCCAGCGGCAGCGGCGGGATCGAGGCGCTTCGCGCGTCCGAAGCCATGGCGATCGCGCAGCGCATCAGGGAGGAGCTTGCCACGACGCTCCACAACGGACCGCTGCAGCTCCTGCTGGCCGCCCGGCAGGAGATCGAGGCGGCCGAGGACGGCGACGAGCTCGGGCTCGGTCGCGCGCGGAGGTTCGTGTACGACGCCACGCTGCAGATCCGGGACGAACTGCACGAGCTGACCCTGCCGGACCCGGAGGTCCTCGGGTTCCGCAACGCGCTGACCCGCCTCGTCGAGCGCAAGGCCGCGCTGACCAATGCGCACGCGGTCGTCGACGTCACGGACGATCTCGGATCTCCCCGGGACGGCTCGGCCATCATCGACATGACCCGCGAGCTCCTGATGAACGTCGTGAAGCACGCTCGAGCGAGCACGTTGACCGTCGACGCTCGGCGTGACGGCGACGGCATCGTGCTCACGATCTCCGACGACGGCGTGGGATTCACGCCGGCACGTGCGGCCCAGGCGCAGGCCGACGGTCATTTCGGTCTGAACCTCGTGCGACGACGGGTCGACGAGCTCGGCGGCACGCTCGCCCTTCGGAGTGCCCCCGGCAGCGGGACCGAGGTCGTGATCAGGCTGCCCAGAGGCTGAGCCTCGGTGCGACCCTTCTGCGGGGTCAGTAGCCCAGGCCGGACAGCGCGCCCGTCAGGTCGGACAGGTCACCGACGATCGAGCGCGCGCGTCCGTCGCCGATCTGCACGAGCATGGGCGTCGCGAGGACGCGATGCTCGTCCGCGCGAATGGGGTCGTCCTCGAGATCCACGATCTCCAGCGACGTCCCCTCCGGCAGGTGGTCGCGCACGAGCGCCCTGGCGTTGGCGATCGCCCGGTTGGCGAGCGTGGTCCGGCCCGCGATGTAGAGCCTCAGACATGGTCCCGCGATGCCCGTCGACTCGCTCACGACATCCAACCGCTGCCTGGCGTCGCGCGCCCGCGCGTGCGCCTCCCTCACGCCCTGGCCTCGTCGGCCCCGGTGGAGGCCGGTCGTTCCTCGATCACGGTCCCCGCGATCGCGGGGGCGAGCTGCTCGGTCGGCACCGGCATCGGCATGATGATGCCGCTGAGGATGCCGGTCACCTCCCGGATCGTCGGCCCGAGCTGCAGCCCGTGCTTGCTCACCGTGATCTCGCGGATGTCGTGGGCGTGATCCCCCCCGCGGGACTTCAGCACGTGCAAGCCACGGCGGACCACGCCATCGCTCTCGACGTACCGCAGCAGCAGGAGGACGTCGACCACGGTGCTCATCTGGTGTCCGGCGAACGACCCCCCGGCACCCGGCGAGGTCGTGGTGAAGAGCCCGGAGATGTCGCCGGCCTTCAGGTAGCTCAGCAGGCCGACCACGAACTCGTGGAACTGCTGCGGGGACGTGAAGCGCTCGAGGGCCGAGAGGCTGTCGACGACGACACGGCGCGGCGCGAACTCCGCGACCTCGCGGCGCATGTCGAGCAACAGGTCCTCGAGGCTCGACCGGTCCGGGTACTGGGCGACGACGCGCAGCTTCCCATCCTGCACGGCGCCGTCCAGGTCGTGCCCCACGGACCGAGCGTTGCGCAGGAGCTGTGAGCTGCTCTCCTCGAAGCAGAAGTACAGGCAGCTCTCTCCTGCGGTGAGTCCGGCCGACACGTAGTCGATCGCCAGCGTCGTCTTCCCGGTCCCCGTGCTCCCACTCACCAGGATGCTCGAGTCCCGGAGGATGCCCTCCCCCAGCGCGCTGTCGATGCCGCCGCCGTTGCCGATCGCGATCCGCTCGGTGCTCGCGACGTGCGCATCCTCGATCGCGGAGTGCGGGATCAGCTCGATCCCTCTCAGCGGGTCGATCGTGAACGGCCGCTCGCCCTTGCGGTGCTGCGCGCCTCGGACCTTGAGCACCTCGAGCGTTCGCCGGCGCGTCTCCTGGTCCAGCGGATGACGGAGGATCACCACGGAGTCCGCGACGAAGTCCTCGACGCCGTGCCGGGACACCGGACCGAACTCGTCGACGCGTTCGGCGGTCACCAGGGTCGTGACGCCGAGTTCGCGCATGCCGGACATCAGGCGGCTCAGCTCGCGGCGCACCGCGTGCGGGTCGGCGAACGACGGGAACAGCGAGCCGACGGAGTCGAACACGACGCGACGCGCGTCGATCTGGCGAACGGCCGCCGTGATCCTGGTGAGGAGGCCGCGGAAGTCGAAATCGCCCGCCTCGAGCACGTCGGTCGTCGGCGTCATCGAGTAGTCGAGGATGAGGATGTCGCCGCTGTCGATGGCCTCCTGGATCGCCCAGTCGAAGCTCGCCACGTTGCGGATCAACTCGTCCGCGGACTCCTCCAGCGTGACGAGCACACCCCGCTCGCCAAGGTCACGCGCGGCGCTGGCGAGCGCCTGGAGCGCCAGGACGGTCTTCCCGCTCCCGCTCGTCCCGGCCACGAGGGTGCTCCGCCCGACAGGGAAGCCGCCCAGGGTGAGTTCGTCGAGGCCGGTGATCCCGGTGGGCGCCTTGGGGTGGGGCATGCACCACAGCTTGGCCCGGGGGGCGGTCTGCGCCAATGGCGCGCAAGGCGTAAGGCCCGTACCCCGTACGGACCACGTTCACTGTCCGGGCCGCAGCGCCACGACAAGTCTGCTGGCGCCTCGCGCGGGGGCGCTGACCCACAGCCAGGAGGCGTCGTCGCGGTGCCACGACCAGCCTCCCGACCGCTGCGGACCCGCTTCGACCAGCAGGGCGAGCAGGTGCGCCACGGTCATCCGCCGAGCGGCTTCGGGGTCGCGGCCACCGTCCCGCGTGCACCACACGTCCGAGGACGGGATGCTCGCGATCGTGATCGCAGCAGGGAACGCGCGCAGGATGACGTCGGCAAGCCCGTCCTGGTCCGGTGTCGCCGTGGCGGCGAACCGGGGGCGCTCCTGCGGCGGGAGCACCAGCATGGACACATCACCGGCGTCGACCGTCTCCCCGACCCGCACGATGCCCACCAGCCGCTCTGCCGCCGTCTGCACGTCCCCGAGCGTCCGCTTGGGCAGCGTGCCGCGAAGCAGGGCCCGCCCGTCGCCCGCGGCCAGGACCACGACGGGATCACCGACCTTCGGCGGACTCCAGGCACGGACCTCCACGAGGTCGCACACGGCGCCCAGGGCCCGCACGGCGACCGCGTCGTGGATCGGCAGCACGTCCGCGCTGAGCGGGTCTGGTCGGCTCACCTGACCATCGTCACGCGTCCTGACCGCGACCCCCATGCCCCGTACGCGGGATCTTCTCCCGGCTCCGGCCCGTTGCGAAGCTCCCCCTGCCGCGTAGTCGATCGGACGACGACGCACGCAGCGGATCGTGGGATCGTGATCGGTCCGTGCTTCCCGCCTCCGTGATCGTGGCCGACGACTCACCTGAGTACCTCAGCGTGCTCCGACGGGCGGTGGACCGCGCAACCTCGCTCGAACTCGTCGGGAGCGCCGCGGATGGCCGCGAGGCCTTGGACCTCGTCACGGCACTCGGCCCCGACATCGCGATCTGCGACGACCAGATGCCGCACCTGCGAGGGATCGAGGTGGCCGAGCGCGCCGTCGGCGACGGGTCGCGGACGATCTTCGTGATCGTGTCGGCGGAGCTGTCCCCGGATCTCGAGCACCGCGCGGACGGCATCGATGCGATCGTGGTCGACAAGGTCCGCGGAGTGGAGGCCGTCCTGCGGGCGTGCCACGGCGCGTTGGCCGTCGACGTCGACGACGAGGAACAGGCGGGATGACGTCCGGGCCCTCGCCGCAGCCCGTGGCCCGGGCGACTCTCGAAGTCCCGCCCTCGGCCCGCACGGTGCTCGATGCGCTCGCGGTGCCGGTGATCCTGCTCGACGCGCGCGGCGTCGTGGTCGCGACGAACGCCGCCGCGGCTGCCACCGGCTGCGAGCCGGGGGCGGACGTGCTGACCGGCCTCCCACCGCTGGATCGCGCCGCCGGCCGGGCCGCCGTACAGGCGGCGCGCGCGCACGGAGGAGCGCACGAGATCGTCCTCGCCGTCCCGCGCACGATGGACGGGCGCGCCGCACGCGGCATCCTGACCCACATCGAGGGCACCGAGACCTTCGCCGTGACGCTCGAGTCGCAGAGCGCGACCGGACCGGGTGCGTGTGACGACCTCACCGGGCTTCGCGGCCGCCGCCTCATCCTGGAGCAGCTGACCCGCCGCCTCGCGGAGTCCCGTCGCTACGGCACCCCGCTCGCGGTGGCGCTCTTGGACCTCGACCGGTTCAAGCGCATCAACGACCACCTCGGTCACGCCGCCGGCGACTCCGCGTTGCGCGCGGCGTCCCGGACGATGGTGGGTCGGGTCCGCACCACCGACGACATCGGCCGCATCGGCGGGGACGAGTTCCTACTGCTGCTCCCCAGCGCCCAGGGGGCCGATGCGGCGGTGGTCCTGCGCGAGATCTGCTCGCGGATCGCGGCGGTCACCGTCGACGGGCGCTCACGTCGGCGGATGCGGTTGTCGGCGAGCGTGGGCGTGTGCGCGGCCGATCCCGAGGAGGCGCTCGACGGCCCCGACGTCCTGCGCCGCGCTGACGACGCGCTGGCCCGGGCCAAGCGCCGGCGCGGACGGGTCGTCGTGGCTTGAGGCGGTTTGCCCCGCCTGACCCGCCGGCAGAGGGCGCCCTCACGCCGCAGCGACCGGACAGGGCTCAGATCGCGTCGTACAGCAGCGACGCCTCGATGCGCTTCAGGGTGTCGAGCAGCTCCTCCTGCTGGGCCTTCCTGCCGAACAGCCGCAGGCCGATCCTGCTCGTGCTCTCGTAACCCCGCTCGACGCTCAGGAGGGTGCCGCCGTCCGGCCCGGGCTCGATCCCGAACGTCAGGTTGTTGGCGAGCGCGATATGGGTGTAGGGGCGCGTCTCGACGATCGGGACGTGACCGGCGAAGCGGTCGCGCCACTGGCTCTGCTGGCCCTCGTCGGCGAGGAACTCGTACACGTCCCACGGCGACCGGGCGATCGCGAGGGACGCGGCGAAACGGCGTTCGGGCACCGGACCAGCCTAACCGGCGCGCCCTCAGTCGATCGGCCGTCGTGAGGCCCGCCGCCCTCTGGCCACGCCCGGCCAAGAATTCGCCCGTCGCAGCGGAGATGCGTGTACGTTCGCGCTTATGAGCAAGCTCGTCGTGGGAGCGGGTCTCGCCGCCCTCTGTCTCGTCATCGCGCCGGTCGCGTCGGCCGCGCCGCCGGTCAACGACAACCGCGCGTCCGCCACGACGATCGGCGCCGGGGCGGACGTCACCGGCACCACCGTGGAGGCGACGCGTGAGCTCAACGAGCCGCCGAACTGCCCCGCCAAGGGCGGGGCGTCGGTGTGGTACCGCTACAACGCCCCGCGCGAGGGCTCGGCCCGCATCCTGCTCGAGACGCGTGGCGGCCTCGACGCCACGGTGGCGATCTACGAGGTGGAGCGCTCGACGATCAGCCGGATCAGCTGTGCGGACTCGCGGCGAGGCGTGGTGTTCGTCCAGGGCAGCCTGGACGAAGGGACCTACCTGATCCGCGTCACCGAGCGCGAGGGGTCGGAGTCCGGGACCTTCCGGCTGCGGTTCTCGGGCGTGCTGACCGAGCCGCGCGGCACGGGCAGGCGCCTCCCGTCCTCCGGGCGGCTGCGCGGGACGCTCAACCCGCTGACCCGTCCCTTCCTGCGCGTCTCGCGCCGGCTCTCGGCGGGACGCAGCTATCGCGTCCGGGTCTCCGTCGGGTCCGGAGGCACGTGCAACGCGACGATCCGCCTGGACTACCCCGACGACGACTCGCGGTTCTTCGACTGCCGCGACTACACCGTCATCACCCCGGACCCGAGCTACAGCGGCACCCACGTCCTCACCCTCGAGGCCGGGACCGCCGACATCGACGACGAACGCTACGACGTGTCGATCACCCCCGTGGGAGCGGACGACCTCGCGCCGGGACGGTTCATCGGCGGATTCGGCAAGGCACGCGGATCGGTGTCCGGGCGCAGTCCCGACGCCGAGGACGTGTTCCGCTTCGACGTCACCCGGCGCGCCGAGATCACGCTGCGACTCGCGTCGCGCGGGTCGATGGGCATGCAACTCCGGACCTCCGGCGGGCGCCGTGTGACGTCGGCGTCCGTCAACGGCGACACGGGCCAGATCCGTACGCGCCTGCGGCCCGGCCGGTTCTACGTGATCGTCTCCGCCGCCGATACCGCCGGCGGCCGCTACACGTTGTCGCGGCTGACCCGCGTGATCACGGCGACCCACGTCACCTGGGAGGGCAGCGCCTCCCGCCAGAAGGGGCCGGGATCGTCGAGCACCGTGCAGGTGTCCACGTCCTCCGGGGCCTCCGGGCGCGCGACGGTCACCGTCGAGCGGTTCGATCCGCAGTTCGGGTGGCGGTTCTACCTCCGCCGGACCATCGGCGTGAGCGGCGGACGCGGAAGCATGTCCGTCGCGACGCGGGAGATCGGCCAGTACCGGGCTCGCGCGGCGTTCCTCGGGACCAGGCGGTTCAGCCCCAGCACCGCCCGGCGCACGGCGCGCCTGAGCGTCGTCGCTCCGCTGCGGGAGTGAGCGGCCGCGGGGACCACGGGCAAGGGAGTCCTCGTTTGTGGTCCGCCCCCAACGCTCTCGGCGGTAGCGTCGCGGCATGAGCACGATCGGGGAGACGACCATCGACGCGCTGCTGGACGGCGCGGTGGAACAGGGGGCGCTCCAGGGAGTGACGGCCGTCGCGGCGACCCGGGACGCCGTCGTCTACGAAGGCGGTTTCGGCACGCTCGCGGACGGCGGCCCGGCCGTCGAGCCGCAGACACCGGTGCGGATCGCGTCGATGACCAAAGCCCTGACCACGGTCGGCCTGCTGCAGCTCATCGAGCGCGGCACGGCACGGCTCGACGACCCGGTGGCGAGCGTCATCCCGGCCTTCGGGGACCTGCCGGTGCTCGAAGGCTTCGACGCCGAGGGCGCACCCGTGCTGCGGGAGCCCGCCTCGCAGGCCACGATCCGCCAGCTGCTCTGCCACACGGCCGGTCACGGCTACCACTTCCTCAACGCGGACCTCACCCGATACCACGAGGTCACCGGGCTACCGGACGCGCTCAGCGCGCAACGGGAGTTCCTGCGCGCCCCGCTGGTCAACGACCCCGGGACGGTGTGGGAGTACGGCATCAACACCGACTGGGCGGGGCAGGTCGTGGAGGCGCTCAGCGGCCAGACGCTCGACGCGTACCTGCAGGAGCACCTGTTCGACCCGCTGGCCATGTCGAGCACGACGTTCTCGCCGGACGTCGAGTACCTGGAGCGCACCATGGCGATCCACCAGCGGCTCGAGGACGGCAGCCTGGTCCCGAACGGCATCGAGTGGCCGGAGGACCCCGAGGTCCGCTGCGGCGGCCACGCGGCGTTCTCGACCGCGGGCGACTACTGCCGGTTCATGCGAGCGCTGCTGCGCGGGGGCGAGCTCGACGGGCAGCGCATCCTGGATGCCGCCACCGTCGAGGAGGCGTTCACCGACCAGCTCGGCGGCATCGCGCTGCCGGAGATCATCGAGAGCGCGAACCCGCTGCTGTCCAACGACGTCCCGTCCGCGCCGTTCCCGCAGAGCTGGGGACTCGGCTTCCACCTCACCCTCGCCGACCTGCCCGGCATGCGGTCCCACGGGACCGGCGACTGGGCCGGGCTGGCCAACTGCTACTTCTGGATCGACCGCGCCTCGGGTGTCTGCGGCGCGATCCTCACCCAGGTCCTGCCGTTCTTCGACGAGCGGATCGTCGGGACGGCCCTGCAGTTCGAGGCCGCCGTCTACGCGCAGGTCGGCAGCGCCGGCTGACGTCAGGCGCGGACGGGCGCCGCGATGCGCGCGCGGACGGTGGTGCGCTCGGGCCCGCGCAGCGTCGTGGGTGCGGGCTAGCGCTCACCACCGCGGCGGCGGTCGCTCGGGCCGCGGCGCTTGGCGGTCGTGCGGGCCTTGCGCTCGGCCTTGGCCACGCGACGCCGGGTGCTGCTGCGCGTCTTGTGGGTGCTCCGGGGGCAGGACCGCGGGCGGAAGAGGACGGTGCGCCCCTTGCTGACGCGGGCCAGCTTGACGATCGGCGACTTCGCCCTCCGGCACGCGCGACGTACGTTGCTGCGGCGCGCGACGCGGCGCCCGGAGCGCTTGGCGGACGCCCCCGACCTGGCGGCCGCCCGAACCGTCGCCGTCGAGGCCGTGGCCGGCACGGCGTTGGCGGTCGCGGCGATCTCAGACGCCGACAGCGCGCGCGACCACAGCCGGACCTCGTCGATCCGCCCGTCGAAGCCCTCCCCGGACCACACGCTGTTGTCGCCGATGCGCAGCGGCCCGGTGCTGACCGGGGGCGCGCTGACACCGGTGATCGCGCCGACCTGCGCGCCGTCGCGGTACAGCCGCAGCGTCCCACCCTCGAAGGTCGCCGCGACGTGGGTCCAGCGTCCGGTCTGGATGGCGCTGGGCGAGTACGCCCCGAGATCGCCGATCCACGCGTTGGTCTTGCCGGTCCCGCCGTCCGTCGCGTACACGCCGTAGGCGATGCCCGAACCCGCCTCCTTGAGCAGGATCGTCTGCCATGTCTTCGTCGTGTCCGGCCGTACCCAGGCCTCCATGGTGAGGGCGCTCGTGAGGTCGAGGTCGATGTGGTCGGCGACCGTCACGCGATCGCCCGACCCGTCGAAGGTCAGCGCCGAACCGCTGTGACCGGCGGTGGTGCGCACGGCTCCGCTGATCGTCCCGTCGTGCCCGCGACCGCTGCCGTCGACCGCGGTCGAGCCGGAGGCCTCGTCGAAGTCGAGCGACAGGACCAGCCCGTCCGCAGGAGGCGGCGGTGGCGGGGGCGGCGGCGGGGGTGGCGGTGCCCCGGAACCAGGCAACCCGGTGGCCATGTCGGTGGCGATGTCCGCGGCCGACAGGGCCCGGTTGTAGATCCGGACGTCGTCGACCAGGCCGTCCAGGGTCTCCGACGGCCACACGCGATTGCCGCCGAGGCGCAGCGGCCCCGTGCCCGCCGGCGCCGCCGCAGTGACACGGGTGGCGGCCACCGAGCCGTCGACGTACAGGCGCGCCGTGGTGCCGTCGAAGGTCAGGGCCAGATGGGTCCAGCGGTCGGTGACGATCGGCGGCGCGTACAGCCCGTCGTCGCCGACCCAGCCGTTGATCTTGCCCTGGCTGCCGCCGTTCGTGGCGTAGAGCGCGTTGTTGAAGCTGCCCGGCTTCTCGTGCAGCACGACGGTCTGCCAGCTGCGCAACGTTCGCGGGCGGACCCACGCCGAGATCGTGTGGGGCCCGGAGAGCCCGACGCTCCCCGGATCGGCGATGGTGCCGAGGTCGTCCAGCCCGTCGAAGCTCAACGCCTTCCCGTGGCGACCGTCGGGAACCCACGCCGGCCCCCCGGTGAGCGTCGCGTCGTGGCCGTTGCCGGTGATGTCGTCCACGGTCGTGCCGGAGCCGTCCTCGAACCCGTAGGCCACCTGGATCCCGGGCGGCAGGACGGGGCCGTCGTCGCGGTAGCTCGCCGTGAGCTGGGTGTCGACCGCAGGAACCGTGATGTCGTGCGATCGCGCACCCCCGTCGGACCAGCCGGTGAAGACCTGGCGACGTCCGCTCGCGACGAAGGAGTCCGCCGCCGTGATCGTGGTCCGATAGCCGACAGCACCGGTGTGGGCGAGTGGCGCGACCCCGGAGGTGGACCCGATCGTCACGGGGGCGCCCGGGGGACTGCTCGCGAGCGTCAACACCGAGGTCTGTGGGACCACGGTGTGCGTCACCGAGGAGGTCACGCCCCCCGAGTCGCGCGCGGTCAGCGTCACGCGGTAGTAGGAGTCGGCGTCATGGTCGGCGAGCGGGCTGAAGCTCGCCTGCGCCTGACCGACGATCGTCGTCACGGGATGCAGATGCGCCCCGTGGATGAGGTTCACCTGCCAGGTGAGCGCGGACGCCGGGAGCGGACCGTCCTGCGCGTCGGTGGCCGATCCCTGCAGCGTCACGTTGGTCCCGATCCGGAAGGTGGAG
Source organism: Paraconexibacter sp. (assembly GCF_041602235.1). Classification (GTDB taxonomy): domain Bacteria; phylum Actinomycetota; class Thermoleophilia; order Solirubrobacterales; family Solirubrobacteraceae; genus Paraconexibacter. The sequence goes on along the minus strand of NZ_JBFIGP010000046.1, from coordinate 4,272 downwards.
CCGTCGACGGGCGAGGCGATGGAGGCGACCGGGGCGCTGTTGCCGGCGTCCACGCGCACCGTGTCCGACCCGGTCAACCCGCGGCCGTCGTCGACCGTGAGCGTCGCGGTGTACGTGCCGGGAGTGGCGTAGGTGTGGTTGACCCGCACGCCGGACAGCGGCGCTGAGCCGTCGCCCGGGTCCCAGGAGTAGGTGAGGGCATCGCCGTCGGGGTCCGACGAGGACCCGCCGTCGAAGGCCACCTGCAGCGGCGCGGTGCCGGAGCGGTCCGGACCCGCGACGGCGATCGGCGCGCGGTTCCCGGCCGTGTACACGAGTTCCGCGACGGAACCGGTGCCGGGCGAGCCGTCGCCGAAGAACACGCTCACGATGTTCCCCTGCGGGGAGGCCTCGAGATCGACGCCGTACCAGCCCGACCCGAAGTCGGTCGCCCGCACCACCGTGTCTCCGTCGAACTCGAGGCGTCGCAGCACGCCCTTGGCGTAGTCGCCGAACAGCGCGGTGCCCCGGTAGCTCGAGGGGTACGCCGTCCCTTCGTAGACCGGACCCGGCAGGACGGCGCCGTACCCAGGTCGTGGCTCGTCAGCGTGGGAGTACTGGAACGCCGGCGGGAGGTTGGCCTGCGGGCCGCCTTCCAGCGCGTACTGCGCGCTGCACTCGCTGTAGCTGCTGTAGCCGGGCGTCCGCGAGGAGCCCTCGTAGCACGGCCATCCCCAGGACCGGCCCTTCTGGGTGATCACGTCGATCTCCTCCCAGGTGCCCCACCCGACGTCGCCGACGAGGAGCCCGTTGTTCCCCGGTCGGAGGTGGAAGCGGAAGGGGTTGCGGAAGCCCTTGGAGTGCAGCTTCGTGCAGTTCTTCGTGAGGTCGGTGACCGTCGGGCAGAACCCGTGCCCGGGGAGCCCGCGGCCGTTGCGGTCGACGTGCAGGATCTTGCCGGCCAGCGACCGCTCGTCGTAGGTGCGCAGCGCCAGCGGGTCGACCCGGCCGTACGCGGCGGCGTCCCCGGACCCGACGTAGAGGGTGCCGTCCGGGGCGGAACGCACGGTGCCGATCGAGTGGGAGTCCTCCTCCGACGGAAGGCAGTCGACGGAGTTGTCCGGGGCCGGGCACGCGCCGGAGTAGGAGCCGAGGATCGTCGTGCCGGGGCCGAGATCGCCGTTGGCGGCCATCACATGACGCGTGAGTCGCGAGGCCATGATCCCGCTGCCGTCGGGTTGCAGCGGCTGGAGCTCCCGGGTGTAGAGCAGATAGACGTAGCGATTGGTGGCGAACGACGAGTCGACCGCGATCCCGAGCAGGCCCCGGTCGCCGTAGGCGTTGACCGAGCTGCGGATGTCGATGATCTGACGGTGGGTCTGCTGACCGGGCTCGACGAGCCGCACCGTGCCGCCCTTCTCCGCGACGAGCATCCGTCCGTCCGGCGTCCAGGCCACCGCGGTCGACTGGTTGAAGCCGCTGGCGAGCGTGCGCATCTCGAACCCTGCCGGCACGGTGACCGCGGCGGCAGGGGAGGCGAACGCGAGCGCCAGCAGCACCAGCGCAGCCGCCCACCATCCGCACCTCCCGTCGAGATGCACCGATGCTGGGGACGGTCGGGGAATCCGTTCCACCCGAGCACCGTTGCACCATGACGGGGGGAACGCAACACAAGATGCGTCCAGAGTCGCTTTACACCGTTTGTCGGCGCGGCGCCGGTCGCCTCAGCCCGTCAGGTCGCGCCCGAGCAGGTGCCGCGCGATGACCCACTGGAGCACCTCGTTGGCCCCCTCGAAGATCTCGAGGATCTTCGCGTCGCGGTAGATCTCCTCGAGCCGGTACTCGTCCCCGGTGGCGGCGATCCGCTTCGCGAAGCCGTACCCGCCGTACACCTGCAGCGCGTCTCGGGCGACGTCGTTGGCGAGCTTCGTGGCGAAGGACTTCGCCATGGACGCCTCGGGCTCGCCCGAGCGATCGCCACGGTCCAGGCGGACCGCGGCCTTCTGGTACAGCGATCGGGCGGCCTCGAGCGCGGTGGCATGCTCGGCGAGGCGGTACTGCCAGTGCTGCATCTCGCCGAGCTTCTTGCCGAACAGGACGCGGGTGCCGAGTCGCTCCACCGCGAGATCGAGCGCCGCCTGCGCGACGCCGACGCCCGCGGCCCCGATGCCCACGCGGCCGGCGGCCAGCGAGGCCAGCGCGACGCCCAGGCCACGTCCGGGCTCGCCGAGCACGTGCGCGGCCGGCACCTCGACGTCCTCGAAGAGGATGTCCGCCGTGATCTGGCCGTGGTGGCCCATCTTGAGGTCCGGCTCCCCGACCGTCACCCCGGGCGAGCGCATGTCGACGAGCAGCATGGTCATCGCCTGCTCCTCGCCATCGCGGCACAGGACGCACAGCCAGTCCGCGACCACGGAGTTCGTGATCCAGCACTTGCGGCCGTTCAGCAGGTAGCCACTGCCGGTCCGGGTGGCGACGGTCCTCAGCGTGTCGGGCGAGAGGTCCGACGAGGCGTCCGGCTCGGTGGTGGCGAACGAGAACGCGCTCTCGCCGCTGATCAGGGCGGGGAGCACGCGGTCGCGGACCTCGGGACGGGCGAACGACAGGCACCGGGCGTTGAGGATGCACTGCCCGTCGTACACGCCCGCCATCGACGAGGACTCATAGGCGATCTCCTCGGTCACGATGCACGTGGCGAGCATCGGGTGCTCGAGTCCGGCGCCGTGCGGCTCCGGGAACGGGACGGCGAAGCAGCCGTCGCCGGCCAGACCGCGGAACGCGTCCCAGGGGAACGCCTCGCGCGACTCGGGGGTGCGGGCGATCTCGCGCGCCACCGGCGCCAGGTGCTTGGCGACCGACGTGCGCGCCATGTCCCGGACGTGCGCCACGTCCGGCGGCAGGAACACGTCGTGCCAGGTGCGGTCCTGCGTGCGGACCGGCGCGGCCTGCCCGGGCGCCGGGCGGGGCTCCACGCCCGCCGGGCGCGGCTCGACGGCGCTCACGCGCTCGGCGGCGTCCACGTGGTGCGCATGGAGTGCACCCCGTTGATGAAGTTGTTCGTCTGGAAGTGCGGCGTGTGCGCCTCGATGTCGGGGAAGCGCGTGAACACCTCGGTCAGCCCGAACTTGACCATCTGGCGACCGAGCGCCGCGCCCATGCAGTAGTGCGGCCCGCCGCCGCCGAACCCGAGGTGGTTGGTGCGGGTGTCCCGGGTGATGTCGAACGTCGTGTGGTCGGGGAACGCGTCGGCGTCGTGGTTGCCGCTGATGTACCACATGACCACCTTGTCGCCCTCGGCGATCGGCACGCCGCGGATCTCCGTGTCGTGGGTGGCGGTGCGGCGGAAGTGCATGACCGGCGTCGAGTACCGCAGGACCTCCTCGACCGCGCCATCGATGTAGCGGTCGAAGTCCGACATGAGCAGCGCGCGCTGGTCCTCGTGGTCGGTGAACAGGTTGAGCGCGTGCGCGAGCGAGTGGCGCGTGGTGTCGTTCGCCGCGGAGCCCAGCAGGCTGAAGAACGCGCCGATCTCCCAGTCCTCGAGCGTGCGGCCGTCGACCTCGGCGGCGATGAGCCACGAGACGAGGTCCTCGCCCGGGGTCTTGCGGCGCTCCTCGATGAGGTCGAAGCAGATGTCGAGCAGGCGCTGGGCCTCCTCGCCGTAGGTCTCCAGGGCGTCGCGACCCTGCTGGGCCTCGGGGTCGTCCCAGGCGAGCATCTTCTCGGCCGCGTCCATGATCGTGGCGCGCGTCTCGCCGTCCGGCACGCCGAAGAAGTCCGCGAAGATCCGGCCCGGCAGCTCCTTCGCGAACTCGTTGGCGAAGTCGATGTCGCCCGTGGGTCCGACCTCCTCGCAGAGCGTCACGACCTCCTCGTGGACCCAGCCCTCGATCTGGCGCATGCGCCGCGGCGTGAAGGCCTGCGACACCAGCGAGCGCATCTGCTGGTGCTCGGGGTCGTCCATGAACAGGAACGACTGCGACATCGTCGCGACGGCCTCGGGGAAGTCCTCCATGAGGAAGCCCTGACTGGAGATGAACGTCTTGGCGTTGCGGCTGACCGTGCGGATGTCCTCGTGCTTCCACAGCGACCAGAAGCCCGGGGTCTCCTCGTCCGGCGGCATGAGCGTCGACTCGTAGGGCCGGTGCCAGGAGACGGGGCACTCCTGGCGGAAGCGCTCGAACACCTCGCGGTCGCGGTCCATGTAGGGCTTGGCCCAGAAGTCGCGGGCGGAGATGTCGGCTTCGGGGGCGTCGATCGTCGGGCGCGAGGTGGTGGTGCTCATGGAGGCAT
>NZ_JBFIGP010000045.1:0-18549 GCF_041602235.1 Paraconexibacter sp. | reverse complement strand
GTGTTCTCGCAGTGGAAGGATCCCGATCTCTACTCCCTCGCGCCCGGCGGGGCGTTCGAGGGCGACACCGGATGGATGCGGACGGGAGACGCGACGCTGCACCCCGAGAACAACCCGTTCGGGCTGAGTGGCCCCGGGTCCCGCTCGCTGCGGTTGCGCGGCGGAGGTCAGGCGACCTCGCCGCCCGTGTGCGTCAGCGATCGCCATCCGTTCCTGCGCTTCACGGTGCACGCGCTGGGGAACGGGAAGCCGAAGGACCTGCGCATCGAGGCGCTCTGGGACGACGAGAACGGCAGCAACACCGCTCTGCTCGCGACCGAGAACTCCAAGAAGTTCAAGGACTGGAAACCGTCGAACAAGATCCCCCTGGGGTCGGAGCTGCCCTTGAAGACCGGGCAGCCGCTGCACGTGCGGTTGAAGTTCTCGCTCGGTGATTCCGACGGTGACTGGCTCGTCGACGATGTCTACATCGACCCGCGCGCAAGCAGATAGGGTCTCGCAGGGACCGAAGACAGGCCCTGCTTCTGACGTGCGCGCCGCGCACGATCGGGACTCGGAGGACGACGTTCGTGGGGCCGTGCCGGATCTTCTAGACACAACGTCGGACCGTGCCGAGGTCGAGCGCCTGCTCGAGGCGTCGGTACCGCGCAGGAAGCGACGGCTGCCATCGAGGGAGTTCGCGTTCGAGCTCGCGCTGAGCGGCGTGTTCCTGCTGATGGTGCTCACGCTGATCCTGAGCAGCTCGGGATCGCTGGCGGTCGAACCGATCGCGATCGTGATGGTGGGCGCGTACGCGATCGCCTCACGCGTGGACTACCCGATCGCCACCGGCGTCGCAGTCCCCACGCAGCTGTTCCTCGTAGCGCTGTTCTCCGAGGCGGATGCCCGCCTGGTGCCGCTGCTGGCGATGGCCGGACTCATGCTCGGCACCACCGCGATGGTGGGCCTCGGACGGTCGCGGTGGGACCGCCTGGTCATGGCCGGCGGCGACGCGATGCACGTCCTCGGGCCGGCCGTGGTGCTGACGGTGGCGGGACACACCGACGCGACCACCGCCCCCTGGGAGATCCTGCTGCTGGCCTTCGCAGGCCAGTGCGCCGTCGAGTTCGGGTCCTCCTCGATCCGCGACTGGGTGATCCTCGGGCTGCGACCCCGGGTCGAGGCGTTGGTCGCGTTGCAGGTGTGGGCGGTCGACGCGGCACTCACGCCGGTGGCGATCATGGCGGTCGTCACCGCCGACGCACACGGGATCCCCTGGGCGCCGCTCATGCTCCTTCCGCTCCTGCTCCTGATCACCCATGCGGCCCGGGATCGCACGGTCCGCGTCGAGCGCCTCCACCGGCGGCTGGAGGCGTTGCAGCGCGAGCGTCGCAGGCTCCGTGCCGCGGTGCGCAGGATCGGCGACGCCTTCGCGTCGAGCCTCGATCTGGGCGCCCTCGTGTCGATCGTGACCCGGGCCTCCGTCGAGGCCCTGGACGCCGAGGCCGGACGCGGCAGCATCGTGCGGGACGGCACCGTGCTCCCGTACTTCGACACCAACACCGTCAGCCGTCCGGAGCTCCCCGAGCTCCTGGATCGCGTCGAGCAGGAGGCTGCAGCGAGCGCTTCGATGGCCTACGCCACGGGCACCACGGAGTGGGCGCTTGCCGTCCCGATCGGGCCCGCCGGCGATCCCGTCGCCATCGTGTCGGTCGCACGCGTCGGAGCCGCGTTCGCGGATGAGGAACGCGACCTCCTCGCCTACCTCGCCGCACAGGCGGCGGTGGCGGCAGCCCACGTCGCCGAGCACGAGGAGCTGCAGCGGCAGGCGCTCGTCGCCAAGGCCGAGCTCGAGCAGCGGGTGGTGGACCGGACCGCGGACCTCGCCGAGCGGACGGCGTCGCTCGAGGCGCTCTACGCCGAGGTCAACGAGCAGGCGATCCAGCTCCGCGCGGCATCACGCGAGCAGGACGCCCTCCTTCGGCACCTCGCCCATGAGGTACGCGGCCCGCTGTACGCGGGGGACGGCCTGCTCGAACTGCTGGTGGGGGACCGGCCGGAGGACCCGGAGGACCAGCTCCGCGCCGACCTCCTCAGCGTCCGCGGCACCATGCACGAGGCCCTGCGCGTGGTGGACGAGCAGCTCGAGAACGCGCGGCTGCGCAGCGGGTCCCTGCGGCCGCCACGGGTCGAGCCCGTGGACCTGAACGATCTCTTCGCCGAGCTTCGCGGCACGTTCCGCGCCCTCCACGAGCGCGAGTCCGTGGAGCTGACGGTCAGCGTCGACGCCGACACCCCGATGCTGCGGACCGACCGGCACTTCCTGGGTCAGGCCGTCCGCAACCTGATGACCAACGCCGCCAAGTTCACCGACACGGGGTGGATCAAGGTGCGAGCCCATCCGGTCGGCGAGGACCGCGTGCAGATCTCCGTCCAGGACACGGGAACCGGCATCGAGCCCGACGACCGCATCCGCATCTTCGAGGAGTTCGCCCAGGTGCCGGAGGCGCAGGCCGCGCGACCGGCCGGGACGGGTATCGGCCTTCCGCTGGTCCGCAAGCTCATCACGACGCTGGGCGGCACGATCACCCTCGAGAGCGAGGTCGGCGTCGGCTCGACGTTCACCATCGAGCTCCCGGTCGGCCCCCCCTCGGACTGATCGCCGACGGCGCGCGTCGGACGCCGGCTCAGCGGCGCACCGTCTCGCAGTTGACCGTCGTGTCGCCGTTGCTCACCGTGGCGATGTCCTCGCCGGGTCCGCAGTCCAGGGTGTCCTTGCCGTGGCCGCCGTTGAGGCGGTCGTTGCCGGATCCGCCCTTGAGCACGTCGTTGCCGCGCCCGCCCTCCAGGACATCGTCGCCCGGACCGCCTTCGAGGCGGTCGTTGCCGAAGCGCCCGAACAGCTCATCGTCGCCACTGCCGCCGAACAGGCGGTCGTTCCCGCCCGCGCCCTCGATGTAGTCGTTGCCGCCGCGCCCGTAGCACGTGTCGTTGCGCTCGGTGCCCTTGACGGTCTCGGAGCGCTTGGTGCCCCCCTTGCGACAGGACCGCAGGCGGATCTTGGGCTCCTTGCGGATCACCTCGCAGTTGCGGAACTTGCGCCGCTCGCTCTTGAGGTTCCCGTACGCGATGTCGCGCCCCGGGCCACAATCGACGTAGTCGCGACCGCTGCCCCCGTAGATGACGTCGTCGCCGTGACCGCCGTAGATGCGGTCGCCGGCGCGGCCACCCCGGATGATGTCGTCGCCGTCGCCGCCGTAGATCCGGTCGTGGCCGTCGCCGCCCTCGATGGTGTCGGTGCCGAACCCGCCGATGATGTAGTCGTCACCCTGGCCGCCGTCGATCTGGTCCTCGCCGCGACCGCCGTCGATGCGGTCGTTGCCGGTCCCGCCGTCGAGCCGGTCGTCGCCGCCCAGTCCGCGGATGCGGTCGTTCCCGCCGTTGCCGTACAGGCGGTCGTCCTTCGACGTGCCGGTCAGCTTGTTGGGTCCACGAGAGCCGTTGACGGTCTTCGCCGTCGCGATCACGGTGGGGAAGACGACGATCAGCGCGGTGAGCACGACAAGGACGCGACGCATGACGCGGATCCTCGCAGGTCGCGGGGGGCCGATGCGACGGTTGCCGGGGCCGTCGCGCTCCGACTGGGACCGCGGCCTACAGCAGCGGAAGCCGGACGACGCCCGGGCCGCGGCGGGCGCCGGACAGCGGCACCGTCGTCCGGGAGCCGTCGAGGTTGCGCACCAGCAGCCCGACCGGGACGCCGGTCGGTGCGGCCGCCTGGACCGCCTCCACGCGGCCTACCGGGCTGCCGTCACCGCGCTCGACGCGGGTGCCGATCCAGCTTGGGATCTCGCCGACGCAGGTCATGTCGGCGGAGTTCGGCGCGGCCGGCCGCGTTCCTGCCGGCCGCGGCCGAGGCCTGAGCGCCCGGGGGTGCCCGCTACCCTGGAAGGGTGCTCCGTCGTCCCGGGCCACCCCTGCGCATCGCGCTGCTCTGCCTGGTCGGCCTCGCGCTCACCGGGGTGATCGCCCTGCTCGTGCCGCTCGCGCAGGCGCGCGACAGCGTGACCCTCCAGGGCTTCGTGGGGCTCAACCAGCCGGAGATCACCCCGCTGATCGAGCGCGTCGCCCACCTGGCGGACCCCCGGCCCTACGCGCTCATCGGGTTCGCGCTGGCGCTGATCGCCGTCTCGCGTGGGCGGGTGCGCCTGGCCCTGCTGATCCCGGTGGTCCTGGTCGCCGCCGGGGCGACCACCACGCTGCTCAAGCCGCTCCTGGCGACGCCGCGGTACGACGAGTGGCTCGGCGACGGGCAGATCATGGCCGCCTCCTGGCCCAGCGGTCACGCGAGTGCCTCGATGACCCTGGGGCTGCTCGCGGTCCTGGCGATGCCGCCGCGACTGCGTCCCACCGCCGCGGCCGCCGGCGGGGCGTTCGCGATCTCCGTCAGCTACGCGATCCTGTCCCTGGGCTGGCACTTCCCGTCCGACGTCATCGGGGGCTTCCTGAACGCCGCCATGTGGGTCGCCCTGCTCGTCGCGACCCTGGCGGCGCTCGAACAGCGGCGGCCCGAGCGTCGCCCGCGCTGGGCCGTCGTGCATGACGGCTCCCCGCGGCCCGTCGACGCGATCGGACCCATCGCGCTGGGCGCGGGTGGTGCGGCGATGGTCGCGGCCATCGCCATCAGTCATCCGGGGGAGATCGCCGAGTACGCGCTGCGGCGTCCCACGTGGACGCTGGGTGCGGTGGCGATCGCCGGCCTCGCCGGACTGCTCGCGGCGGCGCTCGCGCGGGCGCTCGGTCAGGCGGCGTCGCGCTGACGCGACGCCCCCGCAGCCGGCCCGCTCACTGGAAGCGCCCGGGCTCCCACAGCGGTTCGTCGGCACCGTTGGCGCCGCGCGAGAGGATGAACAGCAGGTCGCTGAGCCGGTTCAGGTAGCGCACGACCTCCGGGTTGCCGTCCTCGACGAGGAGCGCCCGGCGCTCCGCCCGCCGGCAGACCGTCCGGCAGACGTGCAGGTGCGCCGCGGCCGGCGTGCCGCCCGGGAGCACGAAGCTCTTCAGCGGCTTGAGCTTGGCGTTGACCTCGTCGCAGGCGGCCTCCAGCCACGCGGTCTGCTCGGGCTTCACCCGCAGGCGGCTGCGGTCGCCGCCGTGGGGGACCGAGAGGTCGGCGCCGAGGTCGAACAGGTCGTTCTGGATGCGCTCGAGGTACTCCGCGTACTGCCGCGGGAGCTCGGTGACGGCCAGCGCGACCCCGAGGTGCGCGTTGAGCTCGTCGATCTCCCCGTATGCCTCGATGCGCGGATGGGTCTTGGGCACCCGGCTCATGTCGCCGAGGTGCGTCTCGCCGCCGTCGCCGAGCTTCGTGTAGATCCGCGTGAGGTTCACCGTCATGGCAGCAACGATGCCAGAACGGGCACAGACCGCGCCGGACGCGACGGCGCTAGACTCATCGCGTTCATTGGTCGGTGGTGAAGGGAAGCCGGTGCGAATCCGGCGCGGACCCGCCACTGTGACCGGGTGACGTCCACCGCACGCGCACCAGCGCAAGCCACCGGAGCCGACGAGGCACCGGGAAGGCGCGGGGGGTAGACCCGGGAGCCAGGAGACCTGCCTCCGGCCATCCACAGCACATACGCCCTCGTGGAAAGGGGTGGCTCACCATGCAGCACCTGAACCGTCGTCTCCTGCTGGGAGGCCTCACAACGGCCGCGCTCGCGGTACCGTCGTCGGCGCTCGCCGCACCGGTGTCCGTCGACCTGCGGATCGAAGGACCGACCTCGACGTTGTTCGAGGGACCGGTGACCACCGACGTCCGCCTGTTCCGCTTCACCGAGGGCGCCGACACCGGCGACCACGTGTGCGACGGCACGTCGGCGACCGGCGGACCGTCACCGTCCCCGGTCCCGACCAGGGGGGCCGCGCTCATGGCCGCCGTGGACCGGGGTCTGCGGATGTCCGGATCGTTCGGGTCCTTCGGCGCGTCGTTCTCGACGATCAACGGGACGAGCGTCGCCTACGACCCGGCGACCTACGACTACCTCGTCGAGTTCGAGAACTTCAAGGCCGCCGGCCTCGGAGCGTGCTCGGACGACATCAAGCCCGGCGACCAGGTGCTGTTCGGGTACGGCGGCTACGGCGCGCCGGCCCTGAAGCTCACCGGGCCCACGCGCCTCGCCCCAGGGGCGGTGGGGAGCGCGACCGTCGTCGACGGTGACACCGGCGCGCCGGTGGCCGGCGCGACCGTCGGCGGCGCGACCACGGCGGCGAACGGCACCGCGCCGGTCGGCCCGTTCAGCGACCGCGGACCGCACGCGCTGAAGGCGCAGAAGACCGGCACGATCCGCTCCAACCGCCTGGACGTCTGCGTCACCGACGGCGCCGACGGCTTCTGCGGGACCACGGCGCCCGGAGCTCCGCCCGCGCCCGTCCCGAGCGGTCCGGCCCCCGCGCCGTCCCAGCCCTGTCTCACCACCGGCGACGACGGCCTGTGCGGCACCCGCGACACCCGCCCGCCGGGCGGCAGCATCCGCTCGGTCCAGGAGCAGCAGCGGTTCGCCAAGGGGAAGGGCCCGCGCGAGCTGTCCGGACGCGCCACGGACCCCCAGGGCGTGCGGCAGGTGACCCTGCGTCTGACCCGCCGCATCGGCAAGCGCTGCTACACGTTCAGCGGGTCGCGGGAGCGGTTCGTCGGCGCCCGGTGCGGCGCGTCGAACGGCACCTGGTTCAAGGCCGCAGAGACCGGTGACTGGTCCTACCTGCTGCCGACGCGGGCGGGCAAGGGCCGCTTCGTCCTGGACGTGCGGGGGACCGACACCGCCGGCAACGTCGACCGCAAGCTCGATCGCGGTCGCAACCGCATCGTGTTCCACGTGGCCGGATGATGCGCGTCGTCCTCGCCCGTCGCCTCGCCGCGACCGCCGCGCTCCTGGGCGCGGCGGCGGGGCTCGCCGGCTGCGGCCTCGGAGCGGGGACGGCTCCCGCCGACACGCGGCTCACGGTCACGCGCGACTTCGGTCAGCGACCCGTGACCCAGCTCGATGACCCGAAGTCGTCGGGAAGCGAGACGGCGATGCGGCTGCTGCAGCGCAACGCCAAGGTCACGACCCGGTACGGGGGCGGGTTCGTGCAGTCGATCGACGGCATCAGCGGAGGGACGCAGGGCGGACGGCCCGTCGACTGGTTCTTCTACGTCAACGGGGTCGCGTCGCGCGTCGGTGCGGGCGCCTACGACCTGCGCGAGGGCGACCACGTCTGGTGGGACCACCACGACTGGGGTGCCAGCAGTGGGGTACCGGCCGTCGTGGGCTCCTATCCCGAGCCCTTCGTCCACGGGGTCGAGGGCAAGCGCCTGCCGGTGCGCGTGGAGTGCATCGAGCTCGAGGGCGAGACCTGCGACACCGTGCGCAACCGGCTCGTCGAGCTCGGGATCGTCGTGGGCAAGGGAGGCCTGCAGCGGTCGCTCGCCGCCGAGACGATCCGCGTCATCGTCGGTCCCTACGAGCAGATCCGCGGGGACCAGACGGTCCGGCGGCTCGAGCGCGGACCGAAGGTCAGCGGGGTGTACGCCCGACCCACGAGCGACGGGCGGTCGATCGCGGTCCTCGACCAGGAGGGCCGCGTGACCGACACGCTCGGGTCGGGTACCGGTCTCGTCGCGGCCATGCGCATCGAGGACAACCCGCCCGTCTGGGTCATCACGGCGACCGACGCGCGGGGTCTCCAGGCGGCCGCCAGCGCCCTCGACGAGGCGACCCTCGCCAACGCGTTCGCCTACGTGACCGGCGCCTCCGGCTCCGGCCGTGCCGTCCCGACCGTCAGCTCCGACGCGGCGCCATGACCTATGAGCGGCGATCCAGTCCGCTCCACGTGGCGCGCGCCGGCGCCGGCGCCCTGTTCTGCCTCGCCCTGGCGGCCGGGGCACTGCTGGAGCACCCGCTCCTGCTGGCCGCGATCGCGGCGGCGGTCCTGATCAGCGCCGCGGGCGCCGGGGTGCTGCCGCAGATCGGCCGCGCCGCCCGCTACGCGGTCCCGCTCGCGATCCTCTTCGCGCTGATCAACCCGCTCGTCGTCCGGGAGGGACTCACGGTCTTCGCGCGGCTGGGCGAGATCCCGCCGTTCGGCCAGGTCGACCTCACGGTCGAGGCCCTGCTGTACGGCCTCATCCTCGGCGCGCGCATCGTCGTCGTGATCCTGGCCTTCGCGCTGTTCAGCGCCTGCGTGGATCCCGACGAGGTGCTGAAGCTCTTCCGGCGCGTGTCCTTCCGCAGCGCCTTGACCGCCGCGCTCGCCACACGGCTGGTCCCGGTCCTGGCGCGGGACGCCCGGCGGCTGGACCTCGCGCGCCGGTGCCGCGCCGACGGGGGAGGGACGGGCACCGCGGCCCGCGTGGCCGTGCTGCGCGCCGTGTCCTCCGGAGCGCTGGACCGGGCGATCGACGTGGCCGCCACGCTCGAGGTGCGCGGCTACGGCACGACGCACCGAGGCCGCCGTGACAGCGCGCCGTGGTCACGGCACGACCTCGCGTTCCTCGCGGCGGCGGTCGGCATCGTCACCCTGCTCGTCGGCGCGGCGCTGCTCGGTATCGGCGCGTTCGAGGCCTACCCGCTGCTGCAGGTGCCGATGGGGGCGGGAGAGTTCGCGACGGCCGGCGCGATCGTCGTCATCAGCACGCTGCCGTTCCTCGACCGGCGCGGGATCGAGCGATGAGCGTCCTCGTCGCCGACCAGCTCACCTACACCTACGCGGAGGCGAAGGTCCCTGCGCTCCGGGACGTGAGCTTCGCCGTCGAGCCCGGCGAGTTCGTCGTCCTCGCGGGCGACTCGGCGTCCGGCAAGTCGACCCTGCTGCGGGCCGCGAGCGGTCTCGTGCCGCACTTCCACGGCGGCCGGATCTCCGGTCGCGTCGTGGTGGGCGGTCTGGACACCAGGGACCACGGGCCGGCCGAGGTCTCCGCGGTGGCCGGCAGCCTCTTCCAGGACCCGGAATCCCAGACCGTCCTGGGAACCGTCCGCGCCGAGCTCGCCTTCCCGCTGGAGAACCGCGGGCACGGGCCCGCCGCCGTGGCCCGCGGCGTGGAGGAGGCGGCGCTCGCCCTCGGCATCGAGGGCCTGCTCGACCGGTCGACCCACGAGCTCTCGGGAGGCGAGCTGCAACGCGTCGCGCTGGGGGCCGCGCTCGCGGGCCGGCCGCGCGTCGTCCTGCTCGACGAGCCCACGTCCCAGCTCGACCCGGTCGCCGGGGACGAGCTGGTCTGGCTGCTGCGTCGCCTCAACGAGGAGTGGGGGACCGCCGTGGTGCTCGCCGAGCACCGCCTGGAACGGTGCCTCGGGCACGCCGACCGGGTCATCGCGCTCCAGGACGGCGCCGTGGCGTGCGACGCCTCTCCCCGCGACTTCCTCGGCTGGGCGGCCGAGCACCACCCCGCCCTGCTGACCCCTGGGGCGCGCCTGTTCCAGCGGGTGGGGCTGCGGCCCGCCCCCGCCGGGGTCAAGGAGGCCCGGGCCACGCTGCGCGGCCACGGGCTGCTCGCCGACGAGACGGCCGTCGGCGCGACGGCGGTCGCGGTCGAGACCGCGGAGGCGACGGGCCGGGGCCCGCTCGGAGCGCTGCGGAGCGCCCTGCGTCGCGACCGCGACGACGACGCCGCTCTGGCCCTCCGCGAGCTGTGGCACGAACTGCCGGGTGGGCGCGCGATCCTCCGGGCCGTCGACCTGCGCATCGTGCCCGGCGAGCGGGTGGCGCTCATGGGACGCAACGGGGCCGGCAAGTCCACGCTGCTGCGTCACGCGGCGGGGCTGCAGGAGGCGACCCGTGGGACGGTCCGGACCAGCGGCCGGGTCGCCCTCCTGCTGCAGAACCCGGGCGACTACGTGCTGCACGAGCGCGTCGACGAGGAGGCCTCGGCAGCCGCGCTCGCCGCGGTCGGCCTCGAGGGGCTCGGGAGCCGCCACCCCAGGGATCTCAGCGGAGGACAGCGTCAGCGCCTCGCCATCGCGATCGTCCTGGGGGACGCGGATGCCCCCGCGGTCCTCGCGCTCGACGAGCCGACCCGCGGGATGGACCGGGTGGACAAGGGCGATCTCGTCGCCCGCCTCAAGGCGCTGGCGAACGCCGGGACCGCCGTGATCGTCGCCACCCACGACACCGAGTTCGCCGCCGCCTTCGCCGAGCGGGTCGTGCTGCTGGCCGACGGGCGGCCCATCGCCGACGGCTCGGCGCGCGACGTCCTCGCCGGCGGCTGGTACTTCGCGACGGAGACCGCCCGGATCCTGGGCGGGGAGGGCGGCGCCCTGCTGCCCGAGGAAGGGGCGGACTTCCTGCGCCGCCGACTGCAGACCCTGGAGATCACCCCATGACCTGGCCGCTCACCTCGTTCACGATCCTCGGACTCGCGCTCTTCGCGGGGTTCTGGTGGTACGAGCGCTCCCACCCGACATCGAAGGTCCTCGCGCTGGTCGCCACGCTCGCGGCGCTCGCCGCCCTGGGCCGCATCGCCTTCGCGCCCCTGCCGAACGTCAAGCCGACCACCGACATCGTCCTGCTCTCCGGCTACGTCCTCGGTGGTGCGCCCGGGTTCGCCGTGGGCGCCGTCGGCGCGATCGCCTCGAACATCGTCTTCGGCCAGGGGCCGTGGACTCCCTGGCAGATGGGGGCCTGGGGCCTGTGCGGGCTGATCGGTGCGGGCGTCGGGGTGCTGTCGGGACGCCGCCTCGGGCGGTGGCCCCTGGCGTTCGTGTGCCTCGGCGCCGGCCTGCTCTACGGAGCGATCCTCGACTTCAGCACCTGGGTCACCTACAGCGGCAGCCACACGCTGGCGCAGTACGTGACGATCAGCGCGACGAGCCTCTCGTTCAACATCGCCCACGCCGTCGGCAACCTCATGTTCTGCCTCGCGTTCGGCCCCGTGTTCATCCGCGCGCTCATGCGGTACCGGGCGCGGTTCGAGATCACCTGGGAGGAAGAGCCCGTCGCGAGACCCGTGGCCGCCGGGGGCGGGCTGGCGCCGGTCCTGCCGACGGTCGCGCTCCTCGCGGTGCTCAGCGCCACGGCGCTGGCGGTTGCAGGGACCGGAGCCCCGGCCGCCGAGGCGTCCGCCCGGAGCACCGGTTCGCCGACGGCGACCGCGGCGGCGTCGGCCGTCTCGCGCGCGGGCACCTATCTCGCCCGCTCCCAGAACCGCGACGGTGGATTCGGGCCCGCCCGGGGTACCGCCTCGACGCCGCTCTTCTCGAGCTGGGCCGTGATGGGGCTGCGGGCCGCCGGGCGCACACCCTCCCGCACGCGACGGGGCACGCGCACGGCGACCAGCCGGCTCATCGCCGACGCCCGACGCGTCCGCGCCACGGGGGACCTCGAGCGCACGATCCTCGCCGTACGGGCCGCCGGCCTGAATCCCCGCCGTGTCGGCGGCCGTGACCTCGTCCGGGCGTTGCTGGCCAAGCGGGACCGCGACGGCTCCTTCGACGGACTCACGAACCTGTCGGCGTTCGGGGTGCTGGCGCTCCGGGCCGGCGGGCGATCGGCGTCCGACTCCTCGGTCGTCAGGGCGGCGCGGTTCGTGCAGCGTCAGCAGAACCGCGACGGAGGGTTCAACTTCGCGCGGCGTGGCTCCGCGAGTGGCGTCGACGACACGGGGGCGGCGATCCAGGCACTGGTGGCCGCGAGACGGGGACGCGGCAAGGGGGGCGCCATCTCCCGGGCCGTCAGCTACCTCCGCCGGCGTCAGAACTCCGACGGCGGGTTCGGGGCGGGCGCGGGCTCCGGGTCGAACGCCCAGTCGACCGCGTTCGCGGTGCAGGGACTGCTCGCCGCGGGCGTGAACCCGGACCGGGTCAAGCGTCGTGGCTCCCGCTCGCCCATGGCCTACCTGCGCTCCCTGATGGCGTCGAACGGCAGCGTCAGGTACTCGCGCACGCGAGCGCAGACGCCCGTGTGGGTGACCTCCCAGGCCGTGCTCGCGCTCGCTCGCAAGCCGTTCCCGCTGCGCTGAGGTCCCGCCGGGCATTTCGGTGCTGGCCCTGATGACGCGGTCGCATGGCCCGCATATCGTGCGGGTCATGCGAACCACGGTAGGGCGGGCTCTGGTGGCGGCGTGTGTCTGCGGCGCTGCGGTCGGGGCCGGTGTCGCTCCGGCGCACGCCGAGACCGTGAACCGGGCGCTCGGGACGCGACTCGGCGGCGCCGCGCTCACCGGGGTGGACCTCGAGAAGGTCCTCGCGACCAGCCACACGTTCACGGTCCGCTTCGCGCCGAAGTATCCGTTCATGCACGCCGGGGCGGTGCTCGGCGCGAAGGGCGGCGACACCTTCCAGATCGGCGTCGGGGAGTTCCGCACCTTCCAGAGCGGTGGCTTCGGCTCGTGGACGCCGCGCGGGGTCCTGCAGGTCCGGCTCGGGGACCGCCTCATGCTGTTCCGTCTCGCGGACGATCCGGGGACGAGCCACCGCTGGGTCCATCTCGCCGTCTCCATCGCCCGCCCGACCCCCGGCGGGGATGGCGACGTGCGCACGTACATCGACGGCAAGGCGGTGCTGCCCGACCGCTGCGTCGTCGTCCCGGCGAATCCGGGAACACCGCCTTCGTCGTGTCCCGGTGCGGCGACCGTCGTCCCCGGCGCGCAGCTCGACCGCGTGAAGGGCGTGCTGATGCTCGGTCGCCACGGAGCTGCGGCCCAGCCGGTCAAGGTCCGCCCGGACACGGCCGACGACGACGCCGAGGCCCGTCGCGAGCTGTACCTGGCGGCCGCACCGACCGACGACCAGTTCTACGGGCTGATCGACGACGTCGGCGTCTTCCGCGGGGCGCTCACGCCGAAGACCATCAGCGCGCGCGCCGCCGCCCGCCGCCTGACGGGGCTCGAGCCCAACCTGCGCATCGGCTACAACTTCGACGTCGAGGCCAAGTCCACGGGCCGGCGGACCGAACCGCGACGGCGGCTGGGCAGCGTGAAGGTGACGAGCAAGCGCGCGGGTCTGCTGGCGGTCTCGCGACTGCGGTCCCCCGCGTGGCGCAACGACGGGCCGATCGGTCGTCTGCGCCCGCCGCACTCGCAGCGCTGGATCCTGCCCTTCGACCGCGGCCAGGAGTGGCTCGTGCTCTGGGGCAACAACACCTACAACAGCTCCCACAACGGCTACGCGTCGTTCTCCTGGGACTTCGTGCTCGCCGACGAGCCCAACGCGAAGACCTGCGGTCAGCGGCTGCGTGCGGTCGCACCGGGGGCGGCCCACGCGATCGACGACGACGGCGTCAGCGACCGTGCCGACCTCCACCAGGACGCCACCAACATCTTCCAGGGATGGGTCACCTACCAGGAGCGGTTCGGGTTCCTGCACATCCAGACGAACTCCGTGCGGGAGCTGTTCAGCACCGCCACACCGCCCCCCGCGATCCCCTTCCAGCGCGGTCAGGTCGTCGCCCGGGCAGGCAACCGCAACCTCCCGCCAGGGACCAACTGCCACCTCCACATGAGCTCGTTCGCGAACGGTGAGTCGACGACCCCGGCGGAGTTCTCGAACTACGAGGTCAAGAACCGGGGCAACGGCGTGTGGGAGTTCTACTCCTACGGTGTGCCGAGTACCGGACAGATCGTCCGCAACCCTCCCGCGTCATGACGCAGGGCGCCTGCGGGCCGTGACCGGACCCCAGCAGGCGGGAAGCGGGCATTTCGGCTAGCTTCCCCGCTCTTATGCGGCTCGGTGTCCCAGAGGAGACCGCCCCGGGGGAGCGCCGCGTGGCGCTCGTTCCCGAGGTGGTCAAGAAGCTGACCGGCAAGGGTCTCGAGGTGATCGTGCAGTCGGGGGCGGGCGCAGCAGCGCTGATCCCCGACGCGCAGTTCACCGAGGCGGGTGCCACGGTCACGACCGACGCGGGGGAGGTGTGGGGCGCCGATGTCGTCGTGAAGGTGGCTCCGCCGACGCCGCAGGAGGTCGCGCAACTGGGAGCCGGGTCGGTGCTCGTCGGGTTCCTGGCGCCGCTGACCGCGAAGGACACGCTCGTGGCGCTGCGGGACGCGAAGGCCACCGCGTTCGCGATGGAGGCGATCCCGCGCATCTCGCGCGCGCAGGCCATGGACGCGCTGTCCTCGCAGTCCAACGTCGCCGGATACAAGGCGGCACTGCTCGGCGCGCAGGAGATGGGCCGCTTCTACCCGATGCTCATGACCGCCGCGGGCACGATCCCGCCGGCGCGCGTGCTGGTGCTCGGCATCGGCGTCGCGGGGCTGCAGGCGCTCGCCACCGCGCGCCGCCTCGGCGCCAAGACCGCCGGGTACGACGTGCGCCCGGAGACGGCCGAGCAGGTCCGCTCCCTCGGTGCCGACTGGCTGGACCTCGGGATCGACGCGGCGGGTGAGGGCGGGTACGCCCGCGAGCTCACCGACGAGGAGCGCGCACAGCAGCAGCAGGCGCTCACCGAGCAGACCAAGGGCTTCGACGTCGTCATCACCACCGCGCTCGTTCCGGGCCGCCCGGCGCCGCGCCTGGTGACCGCCGAGGCCGTGGAGGGCATGAAGCCCGGCTCGGTGATCGTCGACCTCGCGGGGGAGACCGGCGGCAACTGCGAGCTGACCGAGCCCGGTCAGACCGTCGTCAAGCACGACGTCACGATCGTCTCGCCGCTGAACCTCGCAGCCGAGATGCCGCAGCATGCGTCGCAGCTCTACGCGCGCAACATCCAGTCGCTGCTGGAGCTGTTCCTCGACGAGGAGGGCAACATGAGCCTGGACTTCGAGGACGAGATCATCGCCGGCGCCTGCGTCACCAAGGACGGAGAGATCGTCCACGAAGGCGCCAAGAAGACCGTGGAGGCCACCTGATGTCCATCGACGCACTGACCGTCCTGGCGAGCTCCGTCGGCGGGGGCGAGAGCCAGCTGGTGACCAACCTCGCGATCCTCGTGCTGTCCGGCTTCGTCGGCTACGCGGTGATCTCGAAGGTCCCCAACACGCTGCACACGCCGCTGATGTCGGGCACGAACGCCATCCACGGCATCGTCGTGCTCGGCGGTCTCGTCCTGCTGGCCACCGGGTCCGACATCGGCACCGGGACCACGATCATCCTGTTCATCGCGCTGGTCTTCGGCGCCATCAACGTCGTCGGCGGGTTCGTGGTCACCGACCGCATGCTCGAGATGTTCAAGCAGAAGCCCACCCCGAAGGCCGACAAGGAGGGCGACGCCTGATGCTGGCCGATCTGCCGCTCGCGTTCTCGCTGACCGACCCGAACTTCAAGTCGGTCCTCTACATCGTCTCGTTCGCCCTGTTCATCTACGGCCTTTCGGGCCTGACGGGGCCGAAGACCGCCGTGCAGGGCAACCGCATCGCCGCGGTCGGCATGGTCATCGCGGTCGTGACGACCCTGCTGGTCGACCCGTTCAACAACACGGTGCTCATCGTCCTGGGCCTCGCCGTCGGCTTCGGCGTCGGCGTGCCCGCGGCGCGTCAGGTCAAGATGACCGCGATGCCGCAGATGGTCGCGCTGTTCAACGGCGTGGGCGGCGGAGCGGTCGCGCTCATCGCCTGGGCCGAGTTTCGCGACACCGGCGGCTTCGACGGCGTCGCGACCTACATCGCGATCTTCTCCGTGTTCTCGGCGATCGTCGGCTCCGTGTCGTTCTGGGGCTCCAACGTCGCGTTCGCGAAGCTGCAGGAGCTCATCGACGGCAAGCCCTACACGCTGGGCCGGCTGCAGCTCCCGGCGCAGATCCTGACCCTCGGCATCGCGATCGCCTCGGGTATCGCGATCACCGCGGAGCCGCAGTCCGAGATCGTGATCGTCGCGCTGCTCGTCTCCGCCGCGGTGTTCGGCCTCCTGCTCGTGCTGCCGATCGGCGGCGCGGACATGCCGGTCGTGATCTCGCTGCTGAACGCCTTCACCGGTCTCGCCGCGGCCGCGGCGGGCATGTCGCTGGACAACCAGGCCCTGATCGTCGCGGGCATGATCGTCGGCGCCTCGGGCACGATCCTGACGCAGCAGATGGCCATCGCCATGAACCGCACGATCACCTCGGTGATCGCGGGCGGCTTCGGCGGCGAGGTCGCGGCGGCGGCCGGTGCTCCCGGGGCGGAGGGCGGCACCGTCCGCTCCACCAGCGCCTCCGACGCGGCGATCCAGATGGCCTACGCCCGTCAGGTCGTCGTCGTGCCCGGCTACGGCATGGCCGTGGCCCAGGCCCAGCACGCCGTCCGTGAGATGGCGAAGATCCTCGAGGCCAAGGGCGTCGAGGTGAAGTACGCCATCCATCCGGTCGCCGGGCGCATGCCGGGTCACATGAACGTCCTGCTGGCCGAGGCCGACGTGCCGTACGACCAGCTCAAGGAGATGGACGACATCAACGGCGAGTTCGCCCGGACCGACGTGTCCCTGGTGATCGGCGCCAACGACGTCACCAACCCCGACGCCCGCAACAAGGCCGACTCGCCGATCTACGGGATGCCGATCCTGAACGTCGACGAGTCGCAGTCGATCATCGTGCTCAAGCGCTCGATGAGCTCCGGCTACGCCGGTATCGACAACCCCCTGTTCTTCAACCCGAAGACCAGCATGCTGTTCGGCGACGCGAAGTCCTCGGTGCAGTCCGTGACCGAGGAGCTCAAGGAGCTCTAGACGGGCGGGGGCGTCCCGACGTTCCCTGCGCTCCGGGAGTCATGAGGCGCGGTATCCGCCCTTCATGACTCCCGCGCGCTCGGCTCCGGCGGGAGACGTTCCCGCGGGAACGTCTCGGCCGCCCGACGGCCGCCCTAGGCAGGCACGACCACTGCCTCGCCGCGCCGCGCGGCCTCGGCCATCTCGCGGCTGTCCCGCGACGAGATGATCGTGGCGGCGAGGAGCGCGCCCAGGAGAGCGAATCCGGCGCCGGCCAGGAAGGCGTCCTGGTAGCCCTCGGTGAGCGCCTGCGGCGAGGGGCCGCGGGCGCCGGCGGGCATCGCGGCGTTCGTGCTCGCGATCGCGATCGTGGAGAGGATCGCCAGGCCGAGGGCCCCACCGATCTGCTGCGAGGTGTTGATGAGGCCGGAGGCGAGCCCCGCCTCGCTGGGCTGCGTCCCGGTCACCGCCGCGATCGTCACGGGGACGAACGAGAACCCCAGGCCGATCGCCGCCAGCAGGGAGGGTCCGAGGACGTCCTTGACGTAGGTGCCGTCGGCCGACACGTGCGAGAACCAGTACAGGCCCGCCGCGACGAACAGCGATCCCGCGATCAACACCGGCTTGAAGCCCAGCCGCGTCACGAGTTGCGACGCCACGCCGGCGGCGAGGATGATCGTGAGCGCCAGCGGCAAGTAGGCCAGCCCGGCGTCCATCGGCTGCTTGCCGAGGATGAAGTACAGGTACAGCGAGATGAAGTAGAACATCGAGAAGAGCGACATGCCCACGAGCAGGCCGACGATGTTCGCTCCGCGGAGCGTCTTGAGCCGGAAGATCCCGAAGGGGACCAGCGGCGCGGCCTGCCGGCGCTCGATGACCACGAAGGCGGCCAGCAGCAGCAGCGAGGCTGGGATGAGCGCGAGCGTCTGAACGGAGCCCCACCCGGCGCTCTCGGCGTCGACCAGGGTGAACACCAGGAGCGCGAGACCGGCGGTCACGGTGACGGCGCCCGCGACGTCGAAGTGACGGTGGCGGCCCTCCGCGCGGAACTCCACGAGCAGGCGCGGGGTGAGACCGGCGACGATGACGGCGATCGGGACGTTCACGAACAGCACCCAGCGCCACGAGAGGTACTCGGTCAGCACGCCGCCCAGGAGGACGCCGGCGGCCCCGCCGGATCCGGCGACGGCGCCCCAGACGCCCAGGGCGGTGTTGCGCTCCTTGCCCTCGGAGAAGGTCCGGGTGACGATCGACAGCGCGGCGGGAGAGATGATGGCGGCGCCGAGCCCCTGCACGAGCCGGGCGATGATCAGCGTCGCCTCGCTCTGGGCGAAGCCGCCGGCCAGGGAAGCCGCCCCGAACAGGACCATGCCACCGAGGAACATGCGGCGGGGCCCGAGCAGGTCGGCGAGGCGGCCGCCGAGCAGCAGGAAGCCTCCGAACACCAGGGTGTACGCGTTGACGACCCAGCTGAGGTTCTCCCGCGGGATGTCGAGCTTGAGGCCGATGGTCGGCAGCGCGACGTTGACGATCGAGGCGTCGAGCACGACCACGAACTGCGCCATGGCCAGGAGCGCCAAGACGCTCCATTTGGAGCGTGGGGAGGCGGTGGATACGGGCATGAGCGTCTCCGGAGGGGGTAAGAGGAACTGCGATTCCGCTTCGCGCTGCAACATACGGAACTACGGTTCCGTTTGTCAACCCCGCCTGCTACGGTCGTCACATGGCGACATCGGATGCCTCGGAGACGCGGCCCCTGCGGGCCGACGCCCGCCGCAACCGGGAACGCGTGCTCGACTCCGCCCGCAAGGTGTTCGCGGAGTACGGCGGGCTCGCGCAGATCGACGAGATCGCGCGGCGGGCCGGCTGCGGCGTCGGGACGGTGTACCGCCACTTCCCCAACAAGGACGCCCTCGTCGGCGAGCTCCTGCGCCTGAAGTTCGAGCACCTCGCGGAGCGCGCGGCCCACTGGCGGGATGCC
>NZ_JBFIGP010000044.1:0-19599 GCF_041602235.1 Paraconexibacter sp. | reverse complement strand
CGGCTGCGGGATCCGGATGACGAGGCGTCGGCTGTCGGGATCCGCCCTGTCCGGCGAGCTGCGACGGGTCCTCCACTCCTCGACCCGCAGCGCCCCGCGGCGGTCCGTGTAGGAGACGTAGAACCGCCGGCTGCGCGTGTAGCTGGGCGCGAACGCCAGGCTGAGGAGTCCCTGCTCGGTGCGGGTGCTGACCTTGCCGCGAAGGCTGAGGAACGGCCGACGGAGGACCCTGCCGCCACGGACGATCCGCACCCGCCCGCCCTTCTCGACGACGAACAGGCGCGGGGGGTCGCCAGGCGGCTGGGTCAGCCAGACGGGACGCGCGAACCGCGCCACCGGCTGCAGGCGCAACCGTGGGCCGCGCTGTGCGCCGGCCTGGGCTTCGGCGTCGGGCTCGTCGGGCAGGACGAGCGTCGGCGGGGCCGTCCCCGTCCCGTCCGGTCGCCCGGAGGGATCGTCGCCCAGCGCCATGACCAGCACGAGGCCGACGAGCACCAGCGACGCTGCGATGGCCCCGGCCGCGGCGCGCGACACCATCGCCTACGAGCCCTCGTCAGGCGTCGTCGTCCCCGGACGTCAGGCCGAGCGCGACGGGATCCAGCGCGAGGCGCGGCACGTCGCCCCACAACTGCTCGAGGCGGTAGTACTCACGGGTGTCGGGCGTGAAGACGTGGACGATGACGTCCCAGTAGTCCATGAGGATCCACCGTGCCTCCTGCAGGCCCTCCACCCGACGCGGCAGGACGCCATGGTCCTTCTTGAGGCCCTGCTGGATCGCATCGTGGATCGCCTTCACCTGGCGGTCGGTGTTGCCGGTGCACACGACGAAGACGTCGGTGAACCCGCTGACCCCGCGCAGGTCGAGCGCGACGATGTCGGACGCCTTCTTGTCGGCCGCCAACGCCGCGATCACCTCGGCGAGGCGCACCGGATCGATGCTGGTGGGTTCGGAGTTCGCGTTCTCGGTCATGGTGGTCTGCGTCACGTCACCCTCCAGGGTAGGGACTCGGGACCGTCAGGGCTCGCCCCTGCGGTACCAGCCGCGCTGCGCGATCCGCTCCGCGACGGCGTCCGGGACGAGATGACGGATGCTGCGGCCCTCGGAGACACGCCGGCGAAGCAGCGACGACGACACGTCCAGACGGGGCATGTCGAAGAAGACGACGCGCTCCGCGCCCGCCAATCCCGCCAGACGCTCGCGGACGTCCTCGCGCTCGACTCCCTCCCGCTCGGCGACCGCGAGGGTCGCCAGGCGCAGGACGCCCTCCGGCTCACGCCAGGTCGGCAGGGACTGGGCCATGTCCCCTCCCACGATGAACGTCAGATCGTCCTCGGGATGCGCAGCATGGATCGCGCGCAGCGTATCCACGGTGTAGGACGGCCCCCCGCGGTCGACCTCCAGCGAGCTCACCTCGAGCCGGGGGTCCCCCGCGACGGCCAGCTCGCACAGCTCGAGGCGCGCCTGCGGCCCCGGGTCGGCGTGGGCCTCCTTGTGCGGGGGAAGGAACACCGGCATCAGGAGGACCCGGTCGAGCCCGAGCTGCTCGGACGCCTCTGCGGCCGACACGAGGTGCCCGATGTGCGGCGGGTTGAACGTCCCGCCGAGGATCCCGACCTTCGTCACGGGGTGCGACCGCGGCTCAACGGACGTGCCCGTCCCCCGTGACGACGTACTTGAAGGCGCACAGCTCGCGCAGGCCGATCGGGCCGCGAGCGTGCAGCTTCTGCGTGGAGTTCCCGATCTCGGCCCCCATGCCGAACTCGCCGCCATCGGTGAAGCGCGTCGACGCGTTGACGTAGACGCACGCGGCGTCGACGCCCAGTTCGAACGCGCGCGCGGAGGCGGCGTCACGGGTGACGATGGCCTCGGAGTGCCCGGAGCCGTGTGCCCCGATGTGCTCGATCGCCTCCTGGACGGAGTCGACCACCCCGACCGCGAGCGTGAGGGAGAGGTACTCGGTGTCCCAGTCCGTCTCCCCGACGTCGTGGAGCCGTCCGTCGAGCGCCGCCCCGGCCAGCGCGCGGGTCCGGCCGTCGACGCGCAGCTCGACGCCGGCGTCGAGCAACGCCGCGAGGGCGACCGGCAGGAACGCCGGGGCGGCGTCGGCGTGGACGAGCAGCGTCTCCGCGGCGTTGCACACGCCGGGGCGCTGCGTCTTGGCGTTGAGGATGATCTCCGTGGCGGTCCCGACGTCCGCGGAGGCGTCGACGAACACGTGGCAGTTCCCGGAGGCTGCGTACATGACCGGGACCGTGGCCACACCCTTGAGCGCGTTCTTCAGGCCCTCTCCGCCCCGCGGGATGATCAGGTCCACGACGCCGGCCTGGGTCGCCAGCTCCGCGAGCTCCTCGCGTCCGCCGCCCGCGACCAGCCCGATGGCCCCCTCGGGCAGACCGGCCTCGACGGCGGCCTCCGCGGCGATCCCTGCCAGCACGGCGTTCGACCCTGCTGCCGACGAGGAGCCGCGCAGGACGATCGCGTTGCCGCTCTTGAGGCACAGCGCCGCCGCGTCGATCGTGACGTTGGGACGCGCCTCGTAGACCACCGCGACCACGCCCAGCGGGACCCGCACCTTCTTGACGTCGAGCCCGTTGGGCAGGCGCCTGCCGTCGATCACCTCGCCGACCGGGTCGGGCAGCGCGGCGATGTCGCGGACCTGGCCGGCGATGGCGGCCACGCGTCCCTCGTCGAGCAGCAGGCGGTCGAGCAGCGCGGCGTCGAGGCCGTTCTCCCGCCCCGCCTCCATGTCGCGGCCGTTGGCCTCGAGGATCTCCGGGGTCCGCGCGATGAGCGCGTCGGCGATCGCGTGGAGCGCGCGGTCCTTGGTCGCGCTGTCGGTCGCCGCGAGGGCGCGTGCCGCGGCACGGGCGCGCAGGCAGATGTCGGAGACGCTCGTGGTCGTCGTGGCCATGCCGGGAGGGTACCGGCCGCCCGTCCGGGCCACGGGGCGGCGCCCGGTTCGCGCGCAGGCGGGCGGTGTCCCGCTCAGGCGCGGGCGCGCCCCGACCGACCGCTACGACCCTGCCGGTCCTGGGCCGCCACCGTGACCGTCAGGCGGCCGTCGTCGACGCTGATCCCCCCTACCCGCACCGAGCGCTTCTTCGCGGACACGAGTCGGGACAGGACCCGCTTGGACGTGCGGCCCCGGACCGTGACCAGGTAGCGCCGCGCCCCGGGGACGCCGCGCCACCGCACGAGCACCGAGCGACTCGAGCGTCGGGCACGCACGCGGCGCACCGTCGCCGGCCGCCGTGCCGCGGGCGCCGTGTAGCGCGTCACCACCGTGGCCGAGGCCGGCACGTCCCCGCGCGAGACCACGGCGACGATGTCGCGGCGCCCGGCCGGGCCGGAGGCGGGCGTGAAGGTGATCGTGCCCGCGCGGCCCTTCGCGGCGCCCAGGTCCGCGCTCGCCCCGCGGCCGCCGCGCTCGGCGAAGCGCACTGCGGCGCCGCCTCCGCCCGAGATGGCGTACCGCAGGACCCGACGCGTGCCCTTGCGCTTCACCGTCGCCCTGACCTTCACCGCCGGCGCGTCCCGGGCCGTCAGCACGCCGGTGATCGCCGGGGACCCCGGTGAGGGGACGACCGTCCAGGTCCCGGGCTTGGGGTCACGCAGGATCAGGAGCGTCCGGGCGCCCTCCGGCATCGTGAGCGCGACGGCGGGCCCGGTCACCGATCCCGTGGCTCTGGCGTCGACCGGCGTGACCGCGGTGCCGTCCGGGGCGCGGAGGGTCACGGTCGGCGTCCCTGCCGCGGCGCCGAGCTCGACGTTCTGCACGCGCGTCCCCGCCGCCACCGTGAACGTGGTGCCCCCAGCCTGCGCCGCACGGGCGCGCGGGCGCTGCACCTCGAACGTGCTCAGGTTGCAGTCCCCCAGGGTCGCGCCGGCACGGACGCCGGCCGGGATCGGCTGCCCGAACTTGTAGCCCGCGTAGAACGAGGCCCCGAGCACCGTGTAACAAGCGCCGATGCCCTTCCCGGAGATCGCGGCGCGCTGCCCGACCGCCGGGAGCCCGGCGACCCGCACCTTGACGTCCGCCGTGGCCCCGAACTGCCGGCCGGGCCCGTCGACGAACCCCTGCAGGCTGCCCGAGAGGCCCACGAGCACGAGATCGACGTCGTACCCGGCGGTGAGGTCGGCGTAGCCGTCGGTCCCGGCGTTGAGGACGACCCGGTTCATACTGACGTTGGCGATGTTCCCGACCCCGGTGTACTTCAGGAGCACGGTGCCGCCGGAGACCGTCAGCACCAGATCGCCGTCGACGCCGACCGTGTACGTGTCTGGCGGAGCGATGGGGAACGCGCCGAAGCTCGCGCCGACCTTGAAGCTGATCGGGTCGAGCCCGAAGCCGCCGCGGAGCTTCGTGAAGTACACGTTGGGTCCGATGGCGATGCCCGGGTAGGGCGGCGTGAGCTCGAAGTTGCCCATCACGAAGCGGCCCTTGGTGAACGTCACGTCCGCCCCGAGCGCCGCGCCGCCGGGTTGGGGTGGCAGCCCGAGCGTCGCCTTGCCGGACCAGGTCTCGGTCCCGCCCGTGTAGGAGATCAGGAGGTCCCGGACCTCCATCGGCCCGAGCGGCGCCCGGGAGACGGCGAGGCGCATGGACTCCAGCTGCACCCCCCGGCCGCTCTCCAGCAGCAGGGTGGCGTCCCCGGTGATCCCCCCGAACGCGCCGGGGAGGGAGAGCGACAACGGGATCCGCGCACCGGTCCCGGTCAGCTGCACCTTGATCCGTCCCGCGATCGGGAAGCCGGCGAGGTCGAGCCCGGAGGGAGCGATGTCCAGCAGCGTCCCCCCGACCCCGACGTCGTCGAGCTTGATGTGGAGCTCCGCGTGCAGCAGCGTCATCTCGAGGCCGGCACCACGCAGGAGCACGCGTACCTTGCCGGTGGTGTCGATCGTCCTGCGCCGTGGGTCGAGGAGGATCCGCACGTTGGTGTCGGGGACCAGCACCAGGCCGTTGAGGTCCACGGGCCCTTGCGACACCGCGGCGCCCGGGTATTTCGGATCGACGCTCGGCAGCAGGCAGCCCTGCCGCGGCGTGGCGAAGACCTTGCCGAAGCTGACGCGGTCACAGCCCGCGAAGGCGCCGGGCACCCCGGTGCCGGCCAGCGCACCGGCGCCCTTGACCCCGGTCGGTGAGAGCGTCCCGAAGGCGGTCGCCGCGATCGTGCCGCTGGTGAGCCCGGTCGGGTCCCGCCGGTACACCGTCACGCCCCCGCCGTCCTTCGCGACGGCGGTGCTGACGTCGTCGATCCCGCCGCCGGCGGTGGCGGCCCGGGCGACGAGGCTCGTCGGACTCCAGGAGCGTCCGCCGTCAGCGGACTCCGTGCCGAACAGGGTCGAGCCGATCCCGTCGCGGATGACGCCGTGCAGGACCCCTGACGCGTCCTGCGCGAACGCCCGCACGGAGCCGGTGCCGTTGCGCGGCACCGGCAGCGCGACGGGACCATGCGGCACGCCATCGGCCACGCGGCGGACGGTCCAGGGCCCGCCGGTCGGCGCGCGACCGAACAGGAACGTGCCCGCGGGTCCCGATGCCAGCGTCACCTCGTCCAGCCCGGGCACCGTCTGGCGGGTCCAGGCGTCCGGGTTCTGCGGGTCACCACCGGGTGTGAGGCGACGGACGACCGCGTAGCCGCTGAGGTCCCGGAACGCCGCCACCGGCTGCTCGCCGTCGAGCGCGAGACTGCCCGAGTACGCCTCGTTCCCCGGGCCCAGCAGCGCGGTGGCGCGGGTGTACTGGCCCGGGACGATGGTCTGCACCCGGGTCCCCCCGGTCTGCGTGTCGGAGATGACCGCGATCTTCGGATTCACGCCCCCGAACACGAGCGCACCGCCGGAGGGCTCCTGGGTCCCGACGATGACGGGAGCGCTCCACGTGGTCCCTCCGTCCACGGACGTGTAGGCGTAGAGCGTGCGATCGCTGGTCGCGCCGTCCGGATGGTCGACCACGACGGGGTAGCGGAAGGTGAGGACGACCAGTCCGTCTCCGATCTGCAGGATGCGGGGGCCCGCGAAGTCCTCGGACGGTGTCCGGGCCGGATCGAACGGCGTCTGCGTCGGGTTGTCGCACGCGCTCGCACCGCGCGGCAGGCGGCAGTAGTGCAGGAGATCGTTCGCGAGCGGCTGCCCGGCGGCGTCGACGTCGTCGACCCAGACGATGTGCGCGGTGCCGGCGGCGTCGACGTGGACGTCCGGCTTCCAGCCGTTCGAGCTCAGGACCGTCGCCCGCGGGGTCGGCTCCGGTCCGGTCCTGGGGAGGCTGCGCCGGCCCTGGTAGCCCTGGGTCCGGTAGACCCCGGACTTCAGCGAGGGATGCCGCGCCTTGGTCTTGGCCTTGCTCTTGGCCTTGGTCTTCGCGCCGTGGGCGGGCGGGGCGACGAGCGCGGCCGACCCGCCTCCGAGGAGCAGCACTGCGGAGAGCACACCAACGACGATGCGACGCATGACCGCTGGAACATACTCCCGGCGAACGGCTCGCCGCAGGAACTTTTCGAGCGGCGAGCCCAGGCGCGCCGCAGGGCGCGCCGGACCTCAGCCCAGCACGAGGTAGTCGCGGTGGACGGCCTCGTCCGCCGCCCCGCCGAGCCGGTTCCGGACCTCCGAGGTCTTCATCCCGGCGACCGAGCGCAGCTCGGCCGCGCTGAAGGTGCTGATGCCCTTGGCGACGACCTCCCCGGTCCGGCTGACGATCTCGACCGCGTCGCCGGCGTCGAAGCTGCCACGCGTCTCGACGACGCCGACCGGCAGGAGGCTGGCGGCCCCGCCGCGGAGCGCTCGTACGGCGCCGTCGTCGACGACCACGGTGCCGCGCGTGGGCTTGGCGTACTTGAGCCAGAGCTTGAACGACGAGTACTTGGCGGGATGCGCGGCGAAGCGCGTCCCGGCCTCCTCCCCGGCGAGGACGGCTTCGAGCGCGCCTGCGCGGATGCCGCTGCAGATCGTCGTGGGGATGCCCGCCGCGGTCGCCATCTCGGCGGCCACGACCTTGGAGCGCATCCCGCCGGACCCCAGGGCGGAGGTCTCGTGCCCGATCGCCAGCGAGTCCAGGATCGCGAAGTCCTCGACCCGCGCCAGCAGCTCCGCCGAGGGGTCGTTCCTCGGGTTGGCGGTGTACAGCCCCTCGATGTCGGTGCAGAGCACGAGCTCGTCGGCGCCGAGGAGCACCGCGACCTGCGCGGCGAGGAAGTCGTTGTCCCCGAAGCTGATCTCGTCGGTCGTCGTGGTGTCGTTCTCGTTGATCACGGGCAGCACGCGCCAGCGCAGCAGCCGGCCGAGCGTCTGCCGGGCGTTGAGGTAGTGCAGCCGGGCGCTCATGTCGAAGAACGTGAGCAGCACCTGTGCGCTCGTCACGCCGCGCTCACGCAGCAGCTCGTCGTAGACGCGGTACAGCTTGCCCTGACCCACCGCGCTCGCGGCCTGGAGGTCCTCGATCGCGGTCGGACGCGCAGGAAGGCCCATGACCCGCATGCCCCGGGCGATGGCCCCGCTCGTGACGAGGACGACGTCGTCACCGGCCGCATGGCGGTCGGCGAGCGCGCCGCAGACGCGCGCGAGCACCGCATCGCGGAGCGTGCCGTCGCTCTCGGCGACGACGCTGGATCCGAGCTTGACGACGATTCGGGCCATGGACGGTCCGCAACGATACGAGCCCGAGGCCCGCGGCGTCCGTCGGCGGCCCCGGTCGCGGCCTATCCCGGGTCGAGCTCGAACACGACGCCGCCGATCTCCACGTCGTCGCCGGGCTCGAAGCCCCTGGCCTCGAGGGCACGGATGACCCCCATGCGATGCAGCTTGTGCTCGACGTGGTTGAGCGCGTCGTCGTTCTCGAGGTCGTGCCGGGCGATCAGCCGGTCCACCGCGTCCCCGCTCACGCGCCACTCGCCCTCACCGATCTCCTCGACCTCCCAGCCACGGCCCTTGGCGGGCCGGAACACCCGGTGCTCCGCGAGGTCCTCCTCGGCGGCGAGCCCGAGGCCCCCGGTCGACCCGAGCGGGACGCGGCGGAAGAGCTCCTTGGCGAGGTCCTCGAGACCCAGGTGGGTGGCGGAGGAGGTGACGAGCACGGGGGTGACGACCTCGACCGGGCTGTCGTCCCACTCCTCGCGCGGCGGGATCTGGTCGGCGAACCGCTCGCGCCAGACCTCGGCGGTCACCTCCGCCTCCTCGGGCGACACGAGGTCGGCCTTCGAGAGCACGAGGATGCGCGGCAGGCGGGCCAGCCGCTCGTCGTGCAAGGCGAGCTCGCGCTCGATCGTCTCGTAGTTCTCCTGCGGGTCGCTCCCGTCGAACGGCATCAGGTCCAGCACGTGGACGAGCAGGCGGGTCCGCTCGACGTGGGCGAGGAAGTCGTGTCCCAGGCCGACGCCCTCGCTGGCGCCCTCCACGAGGCCCGGGATGTCGGCCAGGATCAGCTGGCGCCCGTCGCGCTCGATGGTGCCGAGCTGCGGCTCCAGCGTGGTGAACGGGTAGCTGGCGATCTTCGGCGCGGCCCGCGTCATGACCGACAGCAGGGAGCTCTTGCCCGCGTTCGGCACGCCGACGAAGCCGACGTCCGCCAGCAGCTTGAGGCGCAGATCGATCCAGGCCTCGGTGCCGGGCAGGCCGAGCTCCGCGAACCGCGGCGACTGGCGCACCGAGCTCTTGAAGCGCCGGTTGCCCCTCCCGCCGACCCCGCCCTCGGCGACCACGGCGCGCTGGCCGGGGACCGTGAGGTCGTGCACCGTCCCGTCCTCGAGGTGGATCTCGGTGCCGGGCGGCACCTTGATCTCCAGCGTGTCGCCGTCGGCGCCCTCGCGCTGCGACCCCTCGCCGTGACGTCCGCGCGGCGCGCGGTAGTGGGCGCTGCGCTTGAACACCTGGAGGTCCCGCAGCGAGTCGTCGCACACGAGGACGACGTCGCCGCCGCGTCCGCCGTCGCCGCCGTCGGGTCCTCCTTGCGGCACGTGCGCCTCGCGGCGGAAGCTCATGCAGCCGTTGCCGCCGTCGCCGGCGTGAACGTGGATGCGGGCCTTGTCGTAGAGCATGGTGGGTAGAGGAGACTCCGCAGGAGCAGATCCCCTCCCGCTCATCGTGACACGACGAAAGGCACTCATGGCTTCAGACAAGGTCTTCCTCATCACCGGCGCCAGCACCGGCATCGGCGCGCAGACCGCGCGGCAGGCCTCCGCGGCCGGGTACCGGGTGGTCCTCGCGGCTCGCTCCACCGACAAGCTCGAGGCGCTCGCGGACGAGCTGGGCGGGCCCGAGCGCGCGATCGCGGTCCCCTGTGACGTCACCGAGTGGGATCAGGTCGAGGCGCTCGCCGCCCGCGCGAAGGAGGCGTTCGGGCAGATCGACGTCGTGTTCGCCAACGCCGGCTTCGGCGCCGCCCGCGGCTTCCGCAAGGAGTCCCCGGAGCAGTGGAAGTCGATGATCCTGACGAACGTGTACGGCGCGGCGCTGACGATCCGCGCCACGATCGACGAGATCGAGCGCACCAAGGGCCACTTCCTGCTCACCGGATCGGTCGCGGGACGGCGCGCCCTGCCCGGCTCGCTCTACAGCTCGACGAAGTGGGCGGTGACCGGCATGGGCGAGTCGCTGCGCCAGGAGCTGAGCGGCACCGGTGCCCGCGTGACGCTCATCGAGCCCGGCATGGTCGACACGCCGTTCTTCGACAACGGTGCCGGCGACGGCGCGCTCCTCGCGGAGGACATCGCAGGCGCCGTCCTGTACGCCGTGTCGCAGCCCGCGCGGGTGGACGTCAACGAGATGCTGATCCGACCGACGGCCCAGGAGCTGTAGGGCTGTCGGGCCACGACGCTGCCCGGCGCGGCGGGAACGAGCGCCGGGCCTAGCCGGCGCGCTTGAGGGCCGCGGCGAGCGCGAAGCCCGCGACGGCGGAGCCGCCCGCGAGGGCGATCACGCCGGCGGCCTGCGGCGGCAGACCCTTGCGGCCCGCGACCGTGGCCGCGAAGTCCACGGTGTCGGCCACCGCGCACGTGGCCATCCAGCGGGGACCGACCTCGGGGTGCGACAGCGTGTGCAGGGTCAGCCCACCGAGGATCGCGTCGCGCACGCCGAGCGCGCGCATCGCGACCTGACCCGCCGGCTGCTCGGCGACCTCGCCGAGCCACCCGCGCGACAACGGCGTCGGCGCGGCCATCAGGCCGACGCCGAGCGCAAGGCGACCCGCGGCGAGGCCGCGGGCCAGGAGCATCGGGGAGAGCGCCACGAACCGACCGCTACTCGGCGGACGGAGCGGCGGGCTGCACGCTGACGACGCGGCCGCGACGGCCGACGTCGAACGACACGGTCCCGGCGGAGCGGGCGTAGAGCGTGTCGTCCTTGCCCATGCCGACGCCCTCGCCGGCCTTGAAGCGGCTGCCGCGCTGGCGGACGATGATCTCGCCGCCGGTGACGACCTCGCCGGCGAAGACCTTCACGCCGAGTCGCTTGGAGTTGGAATCACGGCCGTTGCGGGACGAGCCCAGGCCCTTCTTGTGTGCCATACCGGTGTCTCCTACTTGGCCTTGATGCCGGTGATCTCGATGCGGGTGAGGTCCTGGCGATGCCCGTTCTTGTTCTTGTAGCCGCGCTTGGGCTTGAACTTGAAGACGACGAGCTTCGGGCCGCGCACGTGCTCGACGACCTTGGCGGACACGGAGGCCTTCTCCAGGCCAGCCTTGTCGAACACCGAGTCGTCGCCGCTGATCAGCAGCGGCTGCAGGTCGACCGAATCGCCGGGCTCGAGAGCGAGCTTCTCGACGAGCAGGGTCTGACCCTCCTCAACGCGATATTGCTTGCCACCGGTCTTTACGACTGCGTACATAGTTCATCTACTCCGACGAGGACGTGTCCGCGGCCTTGGCAGCGGAACGGCGCCGTCCGCCTCTGCGGCCACGGCGCCTGGGCTTGGATGGTACGGCATCGCCGTCGGAAGCGCCCTCCGGGGCGGCGGGCAGGTCGGACTCGTCGA
Organism: Paraconexibacter sp.; assembly: GCF_041602235.1. Classification (GTDB taxonomy): domain Bacteria; phylum Actinomycetota; class Thermoleophilia; order Solirubrobacterales; family Solirubrobacteraceae; genus Paraconexibacter. The sequence continues at coordinate 8,635 of NZ_JBFIGP010000044.1, read as the reverse complement.
CCAGGACGGCGGTCGCGGCGGTCCGGCCCGCGTCCTCGATCCGCACCAGGCGCTTCTCCCCGACCAGCCGGCCGGCCCGCCGGATCGACACGATGTAGCCGTCGATCTTGGCGACGGCCGCGTCGGCGTCGTACATGTGCGGCTCGACGATCTGCACGAGCACCTCGTCGCCGGGCCGGAACGGCACCGCCTTCTCCTCGACCTCGGCCTTCGTGCCCTCCATGGTCACCTGGAAGTGGTCCAGCGGGAGCCCCTCGGAGCCCTCGAAGTGGAACAGCTTGCCGGTCTCCATCTCCAGCGCGCGGAGCACCCGGCCGCCGTCCCCGGTGAACTCGGCCGTCACCTTCGGGTTGATCTGCACGAGGAACGCCTCCGTGGCCCGCGGCGCCCGGGACGCGATCTCGCGCAACTGGCGCTCGATGTCGATCGCGATCGTCTCCTCCGAGCGGATCACGCCGTCCCCGTGACAGGTCGGGCACTCGCGGCTGATGATCTCGCGCACGCCCTCCGTGACGTTCTGGCGTGTCATCTCGACGAGCCCGAGCTTGGAGATCTCCGCGGTGAACGTCTTGGTGCGGTCCTCGTCGAGCGCCTTGCGCAGCGTCTTGAGCACCGCGTCGCGGTTGCGGGCGCGCGCCATGTCGATGAAGTCGATGACGATGATGCCGCCGATGTCCCGCAGGCGCAGCTGGTTGACGACGGCCTCCGCCGCCTCCAGGTTGGTGCGGGTGATCGTGTCCTCGAGCCGGGCCTGCTTGCCCCGACCCACGAAGGAGCCCGAGTTCACGTCGATGACGGTGAGGGCCTCGGCGTAGTCGATCATCAGGTAGCCGCCCGAGGGCAGGTCGACCCGCTTGGAGAGCAGGCCGTCGATGACCTCGTCCACGCCGTAGCGCTCCATGAGGGGCACCGAGTCCTGGTACAGCTCGACGCGGTCCACGAGCTCGGGCGCGGTGCGGCTGAAGAACGACACGAGCCGCTGGTGCTGCTTCTCGTCGTCGACCACCGCCCGCTCGAAGTGGTCGCTGAAGATGTCGCGGACCACCCGGACGGACAGGTCGGCCTCCTGGAAGACCAGGCCGGGAGCCGGCGTCGACTCGACGCGCGACTGGAGGACCTCGTGCAGCTTGAAGAGGTACTGGAGCTCACGCTCGAAGTCCTTGCGCTTGGCCCCGTGCGCGGCGGTGCGGACGATCGCGCCGCCACCGTGGAGGTCCAGGCCCTTGACCTCCTTGCGCAGGCGCTCGCGCTCCTTGTCGTCGAGGCGCTTGGAGACCCCGACGCCCTCGCCCGTGGGTGTGTAGACCATGTAGCGGCCGGCGACCGTCAGCTCCATGGAGAGCCGGGCGCCCTTGGTCTTGAGCGGGTCCTTGACGACCTGGCAGACGATCTCCTGCCCAGGCTTGATCAGGTCGGTGATCTTCTTGCCGTTGCCGTCACCCCGGCCGCGGCGCACCTGCTCGACGCCCGGGATCACGATCTCGTCGACGTGCAGGAACCCGTTCTTGTCGAGCCCGATGTCGACGAACGCCGCCTCGAGGCCGGGCAGGACGTTGTCGACCTTGCCCTTGTAGATGTTGCCGACGATCGAGCGGTTGCCGCGGCGCTCGAAATAGAGCTCGGCGACGCGGTATCCCTCAGGGACACCGCTCGGTCCGCCTTTGCCGCGGCGACGACGCTGTCCGCCGCCGTTGGTGGTGGCCTCCGGCGTACCGGTGGCTTCCATCAGCGCGACGCGGGTCTCTCCGCGGTCGACGCTGACGAGCACTTGCTTCTTCACGTTGTGGTTCCTCTGGATCTAGAAGCCGAGGACGCGGCCCTTCATCGCTGCCGATGCGCGCCCTTGCGCGTAGATCGACTGGAGAAGGCCGACGGCCAGGAAGGTGGAAAGGACTGAGGATCCGCCGTACGTCATAAGCGGTAGCGGGATCCCGGTGATGGGCATGATCCCTACGTTCATGCCGACGTTGACGAAGACCTGCGTGAGGAGCATCGCGATGATGCCACCCGCGATCAGCGCTCCGAACAGGTTCTTCGCCATGGTGAGAATGCGTATGGCGCGCCAGACCAGCAGCGCGTACAGCGACAGCACGAAGCCGGCACCGACGAATCCCCAGCGCTCGCCGACCGTGGCGAACACGAAGTCGGTGTGGTCCTCAGGGAGGAACCGCAACGACGACTGGGTGGATCGGTCGCCCCGTCCGGTCTTCTCCCCGGATCCGATGGCGATGCGCGACTGCGCCTGCTGATACCCGGCGTCTCCCGGGTCGTTGGAGGGTTGGAGGAACGAGGTGAGCCGCTCCTTCTGGTAGGGCGCGAGAACCTCCACGCCCACCCGGGGAGCGACGACCAGCACGAGCATCACCGCCGCCAGACCGAGCGCGATCAGCGCGGCGAAGTGCCGCACCGAGGTCCCGGCGACGAAGAGCATGGTGAGTCCGATCGCGATGTAGACGAGACCGGACCCGAGGTCCTGCGCGATCACGAGGCCCGCGGGGATCAACGTGAGAAGCATGATCCGCGCGGTCGTGTCCCGATCCTGCAAGCGCCGGGCGCGGTCCACCACGAAGCCCGCGAGGGCCATGACGAGGAGGATCTTGCCCAGCTCGGAACTCTGGAAGCTGAAGAACGGCAGTTGGATCGCCAGCCGCGATCCACGTGTGACGGTGCCGAAGGCGAAGACGAGCAGGATGATCCCGATCAGCAGCGCGTAGAGCCCGATCTTGAGCTCACGCAGCCGCGAGTAGTCGATCACCGCCGCCACGATCGCGATGGCCAGTCCGACGCCGAAGTAGATCGCCTGACGGGTCACGAACGTGTTGGGATCGGCGAGCCCGTCCCCCTCGCTCGCGGCCCCGATCGCCAGGAGCGACCACACGCAGAGGCCGATCACGGCGAGCGCGAGCACAGGGTCGAACGGCAGTGCGAGCGACACCGCGCGCGACCGCGGCGAGGCGGCGACGTCGGACGGCGACTGGATGGGGGTCGTGGCGTTCACGCGGTTAGTTCGTTCGCGACGTTCCGACCTTGAAGACGCCAGGCTTGTTGAAGAAGTGCTGGGACAGGATCTGCCGGACGGCCGGCGCCGCGGCCTCCGCGCCGAACCCGCCCTTCTCGACCGTCACGGCGACGACGATCGGCTTCGTCGGGCTGGGGACGTAGGCGACGTACCACGACTGCTCGAAGTAGCCCTCGGCGTTGATGACCTCCGCCGTGCCGGTCTTCCCGTAGACGGGGTAGCGATCGTGAGGCCAACCCTCGAACGTGGTCGTGCTGGTGCCGCCGGGCGCGCTGGCCGCCTGATGCAGACCGTCCATGATCGCCTCACGGTACCCGGCGTCGAGCTTCACGCGCTTGGGGGCCCCACGCCGCAGGCTCTGCAGCTCGCGTCCGCGGTCGTCCTCGACGAGCTTGCCCACGTGCGGCTCGACGACCTTGCCCCCGTTGGCCAGGATCGCGTAGGAGAGCGCGAGCTGCAGCGGCGTGGCCTGCAGGTCGCCCTGCCCGACGGACAGGTTCATGTTGTCGCCGAACGTCCACGGCCGCATGTCGGAGATCCCGCAGCCCGCGCGAGCCGTGAGCGGGATCTTCCTGCGCTTGCGGCAGTCGGCCTCCGCCTTGCCGACCCGGGCGCGCCAGTCGCGATCGGGCACGTTGCCGCCCGCCTCGCCCGGCAGGTCGATCCCCGTGGTCTTGCCGAAGCCGAACCGCTTGGCCCAGCTCTGGAGGATCTCGCCCTTGAGCGGGTTGAGGTTCTGTCCCAGGCGGTAGAAGTAGATGTCGGACGAGACCTTCATCGCCTCCCGCAGGTCGACGCTGCCGTTGGCGGTCTTGCCGGCGTTGCAGAACTCCTGCTTGGCGAGTCCGACCTTGATGCACCCGGCGTCGGCGATCCGCGTCTCGGGCGTGACCAGTCCGGCGGCCAGGCCGGCGTAGGCGGTGACGGTCTTGAACGTCGAGCCGGTCGCGTACTGCGAGGCGATCGCCCGGTTGAACCGGGGTGCCCCCGCCTCCTCGCTGAAGAGCGCCTCGTAGCGCTCCTGGCTGATCGGACGCGACAGCACGTTGGGGTCGAAGCTCGGAGCGGATCCGAGCGCCAGGATCTCCCCGTTCGTCGGGTCCATCGCCACGAACGCGCCCGCGTCGCCGCGGTTGCCGTTGCCGCGGGCGGCCATCATGCCCCGCTGCAGCGCTTCCTGCGCGGCCTTCTGCAGCTCGAGGTCGAGCGTGAGCTTCACGGTGTGTCCGACCCGGGGTTCGCGGGTGCGCCCCTGCCCGCGGTTCTCGCCCTGGGCGTTCACGACGATCCGCGTCGCACCGTCACGGCCGCGCAGGAACTCGTCGTACTGGTACTCGAGCCCTTCCTGCCCGACGATCGCGCCCTGCGAGACCCCGCGGTAGCGCTTGCGGTCCTCGAGCTGCTTGGGGCTGACCTCCCCCACCGTGCCCACGATCTGGGCGGCGAGCTCGCGCTGGGGGTACTCGCGCAGGTACTTCTGCCCGACCTCGACCCCGGGGAACTGCTCCTGGCGCTCCTCGATGTAGTCGCGCATCTTGTCCGGGACGTCGGTCTTGAGGGTCACCCGCGCGTACGGCACCTGGGCGATCTGCTGCACGGTGCGGCGCTGGATCTCGTCCACGGACATCTCCAGCACCCGTGCGAGGCGCTTGAAGCGCTCCTCGAGCTCCGGGGTGGCGACCTCGGGGATCGGGACGCCGTAGCGCCCGCGCTGGCCCTTGGGCTTCTTGAGGCGCGCCGTCACGCGCTGCCCCCACTCGAGCGCCGCGGTCTTCTCCTCCTGCGGGATCTGCTCGGGGTCGAGCTGGACGAGCGTCGCCTGGCGGTTCTGCACGAGCACGTTGCCGTTGCGGTCGACGATCGTGCCGCGCGGCGCCTGGATGCGCTCGGTGCGCACGCGGTTGCTCTGGGCCTGGGCCAGATAGCGGTCGCCGTCGAGCACCTGCAGGTACCACAAGCGGAAGAAGACGATGCCGAACAGCACGAAGGCGAGGCCGCCGATGAAGGCGACGCGCAGCGCGAGCTGCGGTGTGATCGGCGGGCGTCGGTCGCTGACGGGGTCGATCATGCGCGTGAGAGCGGCGAGAGGCCGCCGGTCGTGTACGCCCGCCGACGGCGACGCTTGGGGTCGTCGGGGAGCGCCGGGGTGAGCCAGCGGCGAACCAGCGCGTGGACCGGGATCGCCGCGATCGTGTTGACGAGGACGACCGCGAAGATCTGGGTGATCAGCAGGAAGCTCACGGGCGCGTCGACGCCGAGCAGGAACTGCAGCAGGGCGAAGCCGCCTACGGCGACCAGGGTGGCGATGCCGCCGACGACGGGCGGGATCGCCGCGCCCTGGGGATCGCGCAGCTCGCGGACGCGCCCGGCCCCGTACCCGACAGCCGTGTACAGCAGCGAGTCGATCCCCAGCGTCTGGACCAGCGCCATGTCGACGAACAGCCCGACCGCGAACCCGAAGGCCGCTCCGCCCAGCGATCCGCAGAGCAGGCCCGCGGACGCGACGGCGAGCGGCACGATGTCCGCGTTGACCCCGAGCAGGCGGACCTGCGCGACGGCGGCGACCTGGGCGATCACGACGATCAGGCCGAGCACCAGCAGACGCGTCAGGAGCTGTGGGGTCAGGACGATCACGACACGGGGCGGTTGCCGTTGGCTGCCTCGGTGAGGACCTGGACGAAGTCGATCCGGCCGACGTCGACGTACGGCCGCAGGTGCACCTTCTGCGAGTCGGTCCCGGGCTCGTCGATGCGCGTGACCTCACCGATCGGGATGCCGGGTGGGAACAGCGAGCGGTACTTGGGGTCCGACGTGCGCGTCCCCGCGGTGAGGATCATCTGCTTGGGATCGACGCGGTCCGAGCGGCGGGTGTACTTGAGGATCAGGTCGCGTGGGTTCCCGACCGCGCTCTCCACGGTGCCGTTGACGCCGGTCTCGGCCACCTCCGCGGTGACGCCGATCCGGTGGTCGGTGATGAGCGTGACGATCGCGTACCCGCGACCGACCTGGGTGACCTTGCCGACGAGGCCGGCCCCGGCGAGCACCGGCTGATCGACCCGGATGCCCGAGCTCGACCCCTTGTCGATGTTGATCGTGGTCGACAGCACCAGCGAGGAGCGTGCGATCACCCGGGCCGTGACCGGCTTGTAGCGGTCGAGCTCGGCCCGCGTGTCGAGCGCGAGCAGCCCGCGCAGCCGGGCGTTCTCCTGCAGCGCGTTCTTGGCGGCCGCCGCCTCGGCGCGGTAGCGGTCGCGCTCCTTGCGCAGATCCTTGTTCTCGCCCTTGGCGTCGATCGTGTCGCCGACCCAGCCGAACAGGTCCCGGACGGGCTTCAGCGAGCGGCTGGCGCCTTCCTGGATCGGGGAGATGACCTCGACGACGCCGTTCTGGATCGAACGCAGGGGGCCGCCGTTGTCACCGAAGCTGGCGGTGATCAGGATCAGGGAGCAGACGACGAGCAGCCCGAGGACCGCGCGCCGTCGGCGTACCGTCTTGGCGTCGTACACGGGAAGAAGTACTCCAAAGCGTGGCGGGGATTGCGCCAATCACAGGATGGCATCCCGCGATGGCGTTCGGGCCCGGGGCCGAGACGGCGGCGCATCTCAGTTCCTCCGGCGGCGGTTGCGCGAGCCCTTGCTCGTGCGGTGGATGACCTCGAACTCCTCCAGGGAGCGGCCCGAGCCGACGGCGACGCACGTGAGCGGCGACTCGGCGAGGTGCGCGGGCATCTGCGTCTCTTCGCGCAGGCGCTCGTCGAGCCCCTGCAGCAGCGATCCGCCGCCGGCCAGCATGATGCCTCGGTCCATGATGTCGGACGCGAGCTCGGGCGGCGTGCGGTCGAGGGTTTCCTTCACGGCGTCGAGGATCTGCGAGAGGGGCTCCTCGAGCGCCTGCCGGATCTCCTCGCTGGTGAGCACGACGGTCTTCGGGAGCCCCGAGACCATGTCGCGCCCCCGGATCTCGGCCTGGACCTCTTCCTCCATCGGGTAGGCCGAGCCGATCTCCAGCTTGACCTCCTCCGCGGTCTGCTGGCCGATGAGCAGTTTGTACTCGCGCTTGGCGTAGTTGATGATCGCCTCGTCGAGCTCGTCGCCGCCGATGCGGATCGACTGGCTGACGACGATGCCGCCGAGCGAGATCACGGCGACCTCGCTCGTACCGCCACCGATGTCGACGACCATCGATCCGGTCGGCTCCCCGACCGGGAGGCCGGCGCCGATCGCCGCGGCCATGGGCTCCTCGATCAGGTACGCCTGGCGCGCTCCGGCGGACAGGCATGCCTCCTCGACCGCGCGCTTCTCGACGCCCGTGACCCCGGAGGGCACGCAGACGACGACGCGCGGGTGGGCCCAGCGGTTCTGGTGGACCTTCTGGATGAAGTGGCGCAGCATCTCCTCCGTGACGTCGAAGTCGGCGATGACGCCGTCCTTCAACGGCCGGATGGCCTGGATCGTCCCCGGGGTCCGGCCGAGCATCCGCTTGGCCTCTATGCCGACCGCGTGCACCTCACCGGTGCGGGAGTCGATCGCCACGACGCTCGGCTCGGAGAGCACGATGCCGCGACCGCGTACGTAGACGAGGGTGTTGGCGGTGCCGAGGTCGACGGCCATGTCGCGGCCACCGAACCCGGTGAGGTAGCTGAAGAAGCCCATGAGGGAAGGTCCGCACGCGCTGGGGATCGTCCCCACCGATGATCTTGCGGCTGCGGGCCGCGGACTCGGGCCAGTGTAGCGGAGCCATGGCTGACACCCTGTCGCGCGGTCCCCGGCTTGCAGGCTGGGAAAACGGCTGCAAATGGGCGCCCGAGCGCCGCTACCGCAGCAGGTGCGGCCGGCGATCGAGGAGGAGGGCGACGGGCAGCCCGACGACGTTCAGGTAGTCGCCGTCGATCGAGCGCACCAGGGCACCGCCGGCCTCCTGGATCGCGTATCCCCCGGCCCGGCCCTGCCACTCGCCCAGGCCCACGTACCAGTGGATGAAGGCCTCGTCGAGCCGCCGGAAGGTCACGCGGGTGACCGCGGTCGCGACCTCGGTCGTGCCGTTCTCGATGATCGCGAGCCCGCTGACGACGTCGTGGGTGGCCGCCGACAGGGCCGCGAGCGTTGCGCGGGCCTCCTCCGCCGAGGCGGGCTTCCCGTAGATGGCGCCGTCGAGCGCGACCAGCGTGTCGACCCCGAGCACGAGCGCGGCCTGCTCCGAGGACGCCAGCCCGGTGGCCGCGGCGCGGGCCTTGCGCAGCGCGTTCTCCCGGGCGACCGCGTGCGGCTCGCCGGCCTCGAGCTCGTCGACGTGGGTCGGGCGCGCATCGAACACCACCCCCAGGCGCGCCAGGATGGCGCGCCGCTGGGGGGACGCCGAGGCCAGGATGAGCGGGGACGGCCCGGACCGTCCCATCCGCTCGGCTACAGCTCCGGGAACCAGATCCCGATCTCGCGCTCGGCGGACTCCGGCGAGTCCGAGCCGTGGACCATGTTCTCCCCCACGAGCGTGGCGAAGTCACCGCGGATCGAGCCGGTGGCCGCCTCGAGCGGGTTGGTGGCGCCGATCAGCTGACGCGCCGCCTTGATGGCGTCGTTCCCGGACAGGATCGCGGCGACGAGCGGCCCCGACGTGATG
>NZ_JBFIGP010000043.1:0-20226 GCF_041602235.1 Paraconexibacter sp. | reverse complement strand
GCCGCCCGCCACGCGGCGTTGCGCTTGACGGCCGGTCCTGGTCCGGGGTCGAACCGCAGGTGACGCAGCACTCCCGCCGCCGCGAGCGGGTGGGTCCGCAGCAGGTCCTCCGTCTCCGGTCCGGCGGAGTCGTGGGCGACGACGACCTCCCACTGCTCGCGGTCGAGCGTCTGCTCCTCGAGCGCGTTGAGCAGCCACCGCAGGCGCAGCGGCCGGTCGTGCGAGGGGACGACGACCGAGAGCGCGGGCCGGGCGTCGTCCGTCGAGCTCACGCCGAGAGCGCCTCCGGATGCGCTCGGTACCAGTCCACCGTCCGCTGCAGCCCCTCGCGCAGGTCCACGAGCGGGGCCCACCCGGTCAGCGACCGCAGCTTCGTCGAGTCGACGTACTGACGGTCGATCTCGCCGGCGGGCACGCCCTGCCCCTGGTAGTCGGCCACCACGTCGGCACCGACGACCTCGATCGCGAGGTCGACGATCTCCCGGACGCTGTGCGGCGCGTCGCCACCCGCGTTGAAGGCCTCGCCGCCCGCGTTCCCGGCGGCGAGCTGGTCGGCGATCGCCAGGTAGGCGGACACCGCGTCCTCCACGTACAGGAAGTCGCGCTCGGGCGACCCGTCGGAGCGGATGACCGGAGCGCGCCCCGCCATGATGGCGGCCACCATCTCGGGCACCAGCCGCGACGGGTTGAGGTCCCCGCCGCCGTAGATGTTCGCGAACCGCGTGACGGCCACGGGCAGCCCGTAGGTGTGGAAGTACGAGCGGGCGATCAGGTCCGTCGCCGCCTTCGACACGTCGTAGGGGAACTTCGGCTGCAGCGCCATGTCCTCGGTGTAGGGCAGCGTCTCGTGTGGGCCGTAGGCCTTGTCCGACGCGGCGACCACCGTCTGGGACACGCCGTGGTGGCGGCACGCCTCCAGCAGCGTCCAGGTGCCACGGATGTTCGACTCGAAGGTGGAGACCGGGGACCGGTTGGCGGTGCCCACGATCGTCTGCGCGGCGAGGTGGAAGACGGCGTCGACCTCGTACTCGCCGAGGGCGCGATCCATCAGCGGCGCGTCGACGAGATCGCCGCGGACGACCTGGCAGCGTCCCTCCAGACCCTCCAGAGCCAGCGCTGACGCAGTGACCTGATCGCGTTTGAGGACCACGACACGGGCGCCGTGATCGAGCAGGCCCTTGACGAGCCAGGACCCGAGCATCCCGTAGGCGCCGGTCACGAAGGCGGTCTTGCCGCGCAGCTGTTCTCCGAAGTTCGAGCTCATGCGAGCGCGATCATGCCAGGTGGGTCCGCCGACCCGTCGCCCGGTCCCGAGGGGGTGCCGACAGCGGGTGGAGCGCCGCGGTCCAGGTCACGGCCAGACCTTCCAGGGAGGCTTCCCGGTCGCCCAGAGGTCGTTCAACGTCACCGCGTCCTTGTAGGTGTCCATGCAGTCCCAGAAGCCCGTGTGCCGGAACGCGTGCAGGGCCCCGTCGGTCGCGAGACCCTCCAGCGGCTCCCGCTCCAGGATGCTGGACTCGGACAGGTACTCCAGGACGCCGGGCTCGAAGATGAAGAAGCCGCCGTTGATCCAGTGGTCGCTGCGGGGCTTCTCGTGGAACCCCGTGACGCGGTTGTCCCCGCCGATCTCCGTGACGCCGAACTGCAGCTCGGGCCGGACCACCGTCATCGTCGCCAGGTCGCCGTGCCCGGCATGGAACTCGCGCAACGCGCTGAGGTCGACGTCGGCCACGCCGTCGGCGTAGGTCGCCGCGAACGGCCGGTCGCCGTAGGCGCCGCTCTGCGCCCCCACCTTGATTCGTCCGCCGGTCTGCGTGTCGAGCCCCGTGTCGACGCACCGGACGGTCACGCCCGCGGGCCAGTCCGTCCCGGCGGCGAACGCCTCGAGCAGGTCGCCCTTGTACCCGGTGAGCAGCACGAAGTTCCGGAAGCCCTGCACCGAGTACAGCTGGACGACGTGCCAGACGATCGGGTGACCGCCGATCTCCACGAGCGGCTTGGGGATGTCGACCGTCTTCTCCTGCAGGCGCGTGCCGCGCCCGCCGCAGAGGATGACGACCGGGACGTCGGCGGCGTTCACGAGCGGCCTCCGCGCAGGGCGTGCAGGCGTTCGCGGCCCAGGCGCGGCGCGTCCTTGGCGATCAGGCGCGCCAGCTCGAGCGGGCCGAGGTGCAGCGGCCCGACCCGGACCTTGCCCGTGGCGCGGTCGTAGCGGTCCTGGGCCTCCCGCAGTGACGGGAAGCTGTCCAGGGACAGATCCAGTCGTCGACCGCGGGCACCGACCGCCACGACCCACGTCGGGATGTCGGGGTGACCGATCCCTGCTGCCCATACGTCGTCGAACCCAGCCAGCATCGAGCGAAAAGCCTCCGGAGTGAAGCGGAAATAGTCGTTGGGGTAGCCGTGGATGCCGAACAGCATCACGGAGCTCAGCACGCACACGCCCCCGTCGGCGGTGACGCGCGTCAGCTCGCGACAGGCCTGCGGAGGGTCCTCGCAGTGCTCGAGCGTGTCGAGGCACAGCGCGGTCCCGACGCTGCCGTCGGGGTCGCTGAGGGAGCGGAGGTCCTCGATCCGGTCCACCCCCGGCCCGGGGCGCATGTCGACACCGGTGAACGGGCGGCCGGCGAACAGCGGCCGGAGGTCGCCGTCCTGGTGCTCCTCGACCTGCAGGGCCCCGAACTCGACGATCGGGTCCGGCAGCGGGACGGCCGCGGCGAGGTCCTCGACGAACGAGCGGATCAGGGGCTGGGCCACGGTCCGGGAAGCTAGCTGAAGGCCTTGGTGACGTGCGGCGCGGGATCGGCCAGCACGGGTGCCGGCTTGCGGCCGCGGGCGCGTCGCAGGATCGGCGCCTCGAAGAACCGCCACAGCGCCGCGGCAGCGATCACGCTGAGGACCAGCATGCCGCCCGTCACGAAGACCAGCTGGCCCCACTCCCCGAGCTCGGTCGGCTTGCGGCGCAGGAGCTCGAGGCCGATGCCGACGTGCACGAGGTAGATCCCGTAGCTCCAGCGCCCGAGCGCGACGATCGGGCGCAGCGTGAAGCCTCTGGGCGCGTTCCCGGTCGCCCACTGCCGGACGATCACCCACGCGACGAGCCCGCCTCCGACCACGAGGTGGGCGAGCTCGCGGGCCGCCTCGCCGTCGCGGGCGTCGAGCGCGACCACCGCCGCGAACGCCAGCAGCGCCGCCGCCAGGCACGCGTCGGCGATGCGCCGTCCGCGGAGCCCCGCGAGGCGGGGACGCCACTGCTCCTCGCCGGCCGCGAGCACGATGCCGGGCACGAAGGCGAACAGGAGCGCCGCGAGGTTGCGGCCGGAGAACTCCGAGGGATCGGCGACGATCCGCAGGACCAGGCTCAGCGCCGTCAGCGTGCCCAGGCCGATCAGGAGCAGCCGCAGGCGGCCCTCGGGGGTCGAGGGGCCCCGCACGCGCCAGGCCAGCGCCGCCAGCAGCGGGAGCGCCAGGTAGAAGGTGAGCTCGATGTCGAGGGTCCAGCCCTGCGGCATCAGGCGCTGGACACCCCCCTGGGTCATGTTCTGGTTGAACAGCAGCAGCGACACGACCTCGGTCGACGAGCTGCCGATCGTCCCGAACCGCAGCAGCAGCAGCACGGTGACCAGCCAGAAGGCCGGGACGATGCGGAACATGCGCCGGCGGAGGTACGAGCGCCACTCCGGCGCGGACTCGCCGCGGATCCAGGCCCGGACGAACGGCCCGCCCACCAGGTAGCCGGACAGCGCGAAGAAGACGTACAGCCCGACCGCGAGATGCACGAACACGGCGCCGAACGGCTTGAACGCCGATCCCGGGTCCGCGGCGGCGGGACCGCCCACCGCGAGGACGGTGGCGATGTACCCGTGGAACACCAGCACCGCGACCGCGGCGATCGCACGAAGTCCGTCCCCGCCGATGACCAAGCCGTATCTGTCCCGCGCCCCCATGTCCGGGGGCAGTCTAGGGACGGTCACGCCGGGATGACGCAGGCGCCGGACCGGTGATCACGTCGCAGACCCGCTCCACGAACCCCTCCTCGGTGTGGCGGCTCGCGGTCGCGGTACCGCCGGCCCGCAGCTGCGCCCGTAGGTCCGGGTCGCGGGACAGGCGGTCGACCGCCTCGGCGATGGCCTGCGGGTCGGCGGGCGGGACGACGAGGGCGTTGGCGCCGTCACGCAGGAACTCCCCCGCGCCGCCGGTGGCGGTGGACACCACCGGTCGGCCGACCGCCATCGCCTCCAGGGGCACGAGGCCGAAGGGCTCGGCCCACGTGACCGGGAAGACCACCGCGTCGGCGGCGGCGTACGCCTCGACGAGGGCGGCGCCGGCCAGCGCGCCCGCGAAGGAGACGCGGTCGGAGACCCCGAGCTCCGCGGCTCGACGGCGCAGGCGCTCCAGGTACGTGCGATCGCCGGCGCCCACGACGTCGAGCGAGTGGCCCGGAAGGCGCGCCAGCGCGTCGATCGCGTGCTCGACGCCCTTCTCCGGGACGACGCGGCCGACGACGACGAGACGCCCCTCCCAGGACGTCCGGGCGGGCCGCGGCGGGAACGCCCGGGGATCGATGCCCGGCCGATCGACGGTCGTGCGGTCCTCCGGCAGCGCGGCCCCGGCGGCGGCCGCACGGTCGCGGATGTAGGCGCTGTTGCACGACCAGCGCGCGACGTCGGCCACCGCGAAGCCGTCCGGGACGCCGGCGACCCCCGCCACGGCCCGGGCCAGCGGGCGCGGGACCCTCCGCAGCCACCGTGTCCACGGATCCACCACGGGGCCGTACGCCAGCCACTCGTCGTGCACGATGCCGACGACCGGGAGCCCCGCCCGTCGGAGTCCGGCGATCAGGGACAGCGGCATCCCGCCCATCGAGAAGCAGGCCGCGACGTCGGCCGGGTACGCCGCGAGCTCGTCCCGGAGCACCGCGTGGGCCGAGCGCTCGAGCGTCACGACGCCGCGGACGCCGCGCCGCGGGAACTCGTGCTCGTGCCAGTACCACGGCATCTCGCGTCGCACGCCGCGCTCGGTCGCCGGGTCCTCGGCGACCCCGTCCTGCCGATGCGTGGTCGTCAGCACGCGCACGTCGTGACCGCGTGCGCGCAGCCCGTCGACGACCGCGGCCCAGGCACGCTCGTACCCGCCCTGGTGGTGCGGGGGGTACATGTTCCCCAGCGTCAGGATCCGCATCGGCGTGCGACGTCCTCGACGTGCCCGGCGACCTGCTCGTCGAAGGCCTGCTGCGTGTACGTCGCCGCGGTCTGCGCGCCGCCGGCGCGCAGCTGCGCCCGCAGCGCGGGGTCGGCCGCCAGCCGCTGCACCGCGGCCGCGAGGGCCCCGGCGTCCTTGGGCGGGAAGCGCAGGCAGTTGACGCCGTCGCGCAGGTACTCGCCGGACCCGCCCGTACCGGTTGCGACGACCGGCCGGCCCACGCTCATCGCCTCGATCGGGACGAGGCCCCAGGGCTCCTCCCAGGACACGGGGAACAGCACCACGTCAGCGCCCGCGTAGACGTCGGCGAGCGCATCGTGCGCGACCTGATCGCGGAAGCGCACGCGTTTCCCCAGGCCGAGCTCCTCGGCCTGGCGACGCAGCGCCGCGACGTCCTGCGGGAGCCCGGTGCCGACGAGGTCGAGCGTCGTGGTGGCCGGCAGGTCGGCGAGGGCGTCGATCGCGGTGGTGATGCCCTTGCGGGGGTCGAGCCGCCCGGCGTACAGCAGCCGACCCTCCCACGCGGGACGCGGCGCCGCAGGCGGGAACCGCGAGGGGTCGATCCCCGAGTGGCACACGGCGGAGTCCGGCACCGACCAGCCGCCGCGTTGCCGGGCGCGCCGTCGGGTCGTCTCGCTGATGAACAGCCAGCGCACGCCGTGGTCGGCGTCGAAGCGGGTCGGGATCCCGGTGATGCGCTCGGCGAGCGGCGCGAACGGGCGGGCACGCCGCCGCTTCCAGCCCGCGATCCAGCCGTCGACGCGGGGGCCGTAGTCCAGCCAGTCGTCGCAGACGACCCCGACCGCCGGGATGCCGCGTCTCGCCACGGCCTGGACCATGGACACCGACATCCCGCCCATCGCCCACCACATCACGACGTCGGGCCGGAACTGCGACAGGTGCTCCTCGAGCACCCGGTGGTTGTGGCGCTCCAGCGCGAGGCGCTCCCGCAGCGCGAGCGCCGGGAACCCGTAGTCCGACCAGTACCAGCGCAGCGCACGGTGCACGTCCGGGTGCGGGTCCGGCAGCCCCTCTCCGCCGGGCTCGCGATGCGTCGTCGCGAGCGTCCGGACCTCGTGGCCGCGGTCGGCCAGGTGTCCGGTCGTCCCGAGCCAGATCACCTCGTAGCCCCCGAGATGATGTGGTGGGTAGAGGCTCCCCACGGCGAGTACGCGCATCGGCCGGTGACGATAGCTTGCCCCCTCATGAGCGTCCCCCCCGAGATCTTCAAGGCCTACGACGTCCGCGGCCTCTACGGCGAGCAGATCACCGGCGACATCGCGGAGGCGATCGGCCGCGCGTTCGCCCGGGTGATCAGCCATCTCGAGGCGCGCCCGTGCGCCGACCTGCGCCTGGGCCTGGGCCGGGACATGCGCCTCACCGCACCCGAGCTCGCGGCGCGCTACCGCGACGGGATGCTGGCCGAGGGGGCGACGGTGGTCGATGCCGGACAGATCGGCACCGAGATGCTCTACCACCTGGTCGGCTCACGCGACCTCGACGGCGGGCTGATGTGCACGGCCTCCCACAACCCCAAGGCCTACACGGGCGCGAAGCTCGTCAAGCGCGGGGCGATCGCCCTCAGCGGCGACGAGGGGATCCAGGAGATCCGGCAGATGATCGAGGCGGGCATGCCGGCAGCGCCCGGCGGGGGCGTGGTCGAGGAGGTGGACGTCTACGACGAGTTCTTCGACAAGGCGATGACCTTCATCGACCCGGCGAACGTCAGGCCGCTCAAGGTCGTCGTCGACGGCGGCAACGGCATGGCCGGCCCGATGGTCGGCCCGGTCCTCGACCGCCTCCCCGTCGAGCTCGTGAAGACCTACTGGACCCCCGACGGGAACTTCCCCGACCACGAGCCGAACCCGCTGCTGCCGGAGAACCGCCAGTTCATCATCGACAAGGTCAAGGAGACGGGGGCCGACCTCGGCATCGCCTGGGACGGGGACGCCGACCGCTGCTTCTTCATCGACGACACGGGCGAGTTCGTCGACGGCGACTTCCTCACCGCGATCCTCGCCGAGCACCTGCTCGCCAAGACGCCCGGACAGGCGATCCTCTACGACGCGCGTGCCTCACGGGCCGTCGCCGACACGGTCCGCGCGGCCGGCGGGACGCCGCAGATCAACCGGGTCGGGCACGCGTTCTTCAAGACGCGGATGCAGCGCGAGGGATCGCTGTTCGGCGGGGAGGTGTCCGGGCACTACTACTTCCGCGACTTCTACTGCGCCGACGCCGGCACGATCCCGGCCCTGCTGATCCTCGAGAAGCTGTCGGTGGAGGGCAAGCGCCTGAGCGAGCTCCTGGCGCCCTACCGGGCCAAGTACTTCATCAGCGGCGAGGTGAACTCGACGGTGGAGGACGGCGCCGCCAAGGCGGCGGAGATCGAGGCGCACTACGCCGCCATGCCGGGAGCCACGATCACGCACGTCGACGGCGTCTCGGTGGACTTCGAGGACTGGCACTTCAACGTGCGGATGTCGAACACCGAACCGCTCCTGCGGCTGTGCCTGGAGTCCCTGGTCTCCTACGAGGACATGGAGGCCCGGCGGGACGAGGTCCTCGGACGCATCCGATCCTGATGTCGCAGGACGCGCAGGATCCCGCGGTCTGGCGGGCCGCCGAGGAGGCCGGGATCCACGTGATGGCGATCCCGACCCCGTTCGCGGTCGGCCGCGTGAACACGTACCTGATCGAGGACGACCCGCTGACCCTGGTCGACAGCGGCCCGAACTCCGGCAAGGCGCTCGACGAGCTCGAACGCGCGCTCGCGGACCGCGGGCACCGCGTCGAGGATCTCGAGCGGATCGTGGTGACCCATCAGCACATCGACCACGAGGGCCTCGTGAGCATCCTGGCGCGGCGCTCGGGCGCCGAGGTCTGCGCGCTCGACCTGCTCGCGCCGTGGCTGTCGGGCTACGCGGCCGAGACGATCGCCGACGACGCGTTCGCCCAGGCCCTGATGCGCCGGCACGGGCTGCCGTCCGACGTGATCACGGCGCTCAGCGGCGTCTCGCAGGCGTTCCGCGGCTGGGGAGCCGCATGCGAGGTCACGACCCTGCTGACCGACGGCGGGGAGCTGCCGTTCGCCGATCGCACCCTGGCGGTGCACCACCGGCCCGGCCACAGTCCCTCGGACACGATCTTCCACGACCCCCAGCGCGGCATCCTGCTCGGCGGTGACCACCTCATCGGTCACATCAGCTCCAACCCGCTGATCTCCCGGCCGCTCGACGGGACCGGGCTCCCCCCGGACCGGCCGCGGGCGCTGATGACCTACCTCGCCTCGATGCGCCGGACGCAGGCCATGGAGCTCGACGTGATCCTGCCCGGGCATGGCGTGCCGGTCACCGATCACCGGGCGTTGATCGACGACCGGATCCGGCTGCACGATCGCCGGGCGACCAAGATCGCCGCGCTGATCGCCGGGCAGCCGCTCAGCGCCTACGAGATCGCGCAGTCGATGTGGGGCAACGTCGCGGTCACGCAGGCCTTCCTGACCCTCAGCGAGGTGCTCGGCCACATCGACCTGCTGCTGGCCGACGGCCGCGCCGTGGAGGTCGACGCCGACGGCGAGGTCGCGCGCTTCAGGGCGACCTGAGGATCGCGTCGACCGCGTCTGCCGTGGCGTCCCAGGTCCGTCCGCGGACGCGCTCCAGACCTCGCGCCCGCCACGGCTCGGGGCCGGCGACGACCGACTCCAGCGCGTCGGCGAACCCGACGTGGTCGTCGGGGTCCACCAGCACGGCGGCGTCACCGCACGTCTCCGGCAGGGCCGCGGCCGCCGCGGCGACCACGGGCGTACCGCAGGCCATCGCCTCCAGCACCGGCAGACCGAGGCCCTCGTAGCGGGACGGCAGCACGAAGGCCTGCGCCCCCGCGTAGAGGCCGGGCAGGGCGGCATCCGGGATCGGTCCGAGATGGCGGACGCCCGGTACCGCCGGCTCGGCCGCGAACTGCGGCCGATCACCCCCCACCGCGACGACCTCGACCCCCTGGGCGGCGAGGCGGCGCGCGGCGACCTGCAGCGCCGCCAGGTTCTTGCGCGCGGTCCGTGCGGCGACCGTCAGGACGTACCGTGCGTCGTCGTCCAGTCCCGCGGCGCGACGGCCGGCCCCGACGTCGGCATCCGGCACGAACGCCTCCCCCACGCCGCCGGGGACGACCGCCGCCTCGACGCCCAGGAGCTCCCGCAGCTCCGCGGCCGCGAAGTCCGAGACGGTGAGGACCCTGTCCGCCCTTGCGGCGATCCGCGGCAGGAGGAACCGCTGGACGCGGACGTACGCGGGGCTGTACCAGCCCGGGTCGCGCAGCACGGCGGCGTCGTGGAGGATGACGGCGACCCGGCGGCTCGCGAGCGGGGCGAGGTTGGCCGGGCACAGCAGCAGGTCGTCGCGGGCCGCCCGCAGCGGGAACCAGGTCTGCTCCCAGAGGTGGCCGGCGCGATGGGCCATCCACGCAGGCGGGGCGTCGACCCGGTAGGCGCCGGGGAACCGGGCCGGCAGCCGCCCGGTCAGCTCCCGCGCCCAGCGCTCGACGCCACCGAGATCAGCGCGCGCGGCCGCACGCCCGTCGATGACGATCACCGCGCGTCGAGCTCCCCCACCCGATCCACGTTGGCCCGGTCGTCGGCCTGGTCGCTGGGCCGCGCGGCGAACCACGCGTCGAGGATCTCGGAGAGCACCGGCGCCGACAGGAGCCGCAGGCTCAGCGCGAGGACGTTCGCGTCGTTCCACACGCGCGCTCCCCGGGCGGTCTCGGCGTCCGTGCACAGCGCCGCGCGGACACCCGGCACCTTGTTGGCGGCGATCGACGCGCCCGTGCCCGTCCAGCAGCAGACGACGGCCTGCTGGGCGCGGCCCTCGCTCACCGCCCCCGCCGCGGCGGCGGCCGACCACGCCCAGTCCGCGCGATCGCCCTCCGCGAGGGCTCCGAAGAGCAGCACCTCGTGACCGGCGTCGCGCAGCGCGTCGACCACCGCGTCCGCGACACCCACGCGTTCGTCGGCTGCGACCGCGATCACCATGGCACGAGTATCCCCCAGAGCGCCGCGGCCACGTACCCTGCGCGACCAGATGGACGTCATCGCCCACGCCTACGAGAACCCGCGCCCCGAGCTCCAGGCCCGCATCCCCTCCGACGCCGAACGGATCCTCGACCTCGGATGCTCGTCGGGGACCCTCGGCGCGGCGCTCAAGCAGCGCCAGTCGTGCAGCGTGGTGGGCATCGAGGTGGACGGCGACTACGTGGTCGCCGCCCAGGAGCGGCTCGACGACGTGCTCCACGCCGATCTCGAGGCGGTCAACCTCGCCGCGCTGGGCAGGTTCGACTGCGTCGTCGCCGGCGACGTGCTCGAGCACCTCGTCGATCCGTGGCGGGTCCTCCGCGATGCGGTCGCCGTGCTGGAGCCGGGCGGGACCGCGGTCGTGTCCCTGCCGAACGTCCGGTACTGGGAGACCTTCTGGCAGATCGGGGTCCGCGGGACGTTCCCCCGCCGCACCCTCGGCATCTTCGACCGCACCCACCTGCGCTGGTTCACGCTCCGCGACGCCTACGACCTGTTCGAGCAGGCCGGACTCGAGGTCGTCGCCGTCGACCGTCAGTACCGGTTCGGCCCCACGGGCCCGGTGCGCCGGTCGCGCCTGCTCGGCGTGCTCCCGGGCCGGACGTTCCTCACCTTCCAGCACGTCCTGACCGGGGTCAGGACTGCGGGAGCTGCTTGACGACCCGGGCCGGGACCCCGACCGCGACGCTGTGGTCCGGGATCTGACCGCGGACGACGCTGCCGGCCCCGATGATGCAGCCCTTCCCGATCCGGGCCCCGCGGAGGATCGAGCAGCGCTCGCCGATCCACGTCCCGGCGCCGATGTGGACCGGGGTGGTCTCCAGCGGCGTCTGGAGCACGTTCGGGACGCCGGGAACGATCGTGTGGTCGCAGTCGATCACCGTGGAGTAGGCGCTGAGGATCACGTCGTCCTCGATCGTGATCGACTCCGCCGCGGAGATCGTGCAGTACGGCCGGATGCCGACGCGGTTCCCGATCCGCACGACCGGTGCGGGGCGCTCCCACGCGACCTTCTCGACGGACAGCCAGGCGCCGTGAAGGATGAGCACGCGCTCGCCGAGCGCCATCTGCCACGGTCCGTAGATCGCGATCGGCTTGTGGACCACGGAGTCCGCGCCGAAGGCGTGGAACCGGCGGCGGCGCCACGGCGCCAGGAGCTTCCCGCGGACCGCCACACGGGCGATCGGCTCCTCGAGCAGCGTTCTGGGGGCGTACACGGCCCGGACCCTAGATGATGGCGCTCTGATGGCTGCCACCGGGATGTTCGAGGACCGCTACTGGGAGGTCTACGCCCACCGCTCCTCCCACGTCCGCTCGCCGCCGGAGCTCGCGTCGGGCTCGTGGAGCGCGGCGGGCGGTGCGCCGTCCGGCCCGTGGGCCCGGCACATCGGGACCGCGCTGCACGGGGCGCGACGTCTGCTCGACGTCGGGGCCGGCGACCGCCGCTGGGCGGAGCTGCTCCCTCGCCTCGGCGTCCAGGCGCGGTACCTGTCGTGCGATCCGGACCGCCGGCACGACCACGACCACGACGACTTCCTCGCCGTCGCGGAGCCCTTCGACGCGATCCTGATGCTCGACCTGCTGGAGCACCTGCCGGCCCAGCAGGGCATCGCCTTCGTCGATCACGCCGCCGAGCTGCTGCCGCCCGGCGGAGCGCTCGTGATCTCCACGCCCAACCCGGCGCATCCGACCAGCTTCCAGGCCTCGGACTTCACCCACATCCGTCCGTGGCCGGCGCACGACCTCTTCGGCCTCTGCCGGTCGGCGGGATTCAGCGACGTGCGCGTCCATCGCATCCAGCACGTCGACGGGCGACTGCGCCGCGCGCTTGTGCCGGTCCAGCGGACGCTCTCCCGGCTGATCGGCGTGGACCCGGCCGATCACCTCCTGCTCGTGGCGATCCTCTAGGGTCACGCGCCATATGGACGCCTTGGAACGCGCGAAGCAGATCCGCTTCTACCACACGCTCGACCTCACGCCCGACTACACGACGCCGGGCTGGTTCGACATGCGCCGCTACGTCGGCGAGTACGGCCTGCCGGACTCGCTGGCCGGCAAGCGGGTCCTCGACGTCGGGACCTGGGACGGGTTCTGGGCGTTCGAGATGGAGAAGCGGGGCGCCGAGGTCGTCGCACTGGACCTCGACGACGAGCGGGAGCTGGACTGGCCGCCGCGGCACCGCCCCAAGGAGTACAACGTCGCCGGACCGCGCGGTCAGGGCTTCTACGCGGCCAAGGAGGTCCTCGGCTCCAAGGTCGAGCGCGTCGTCCAGAACATCTACCACGCGAAGCCGGAGGAGCTCGGCCAGTTCGATCTCGTGTTCTGCGGGTCGGTCCTCATCCACCTCCGCGACCAGTTCCTCGCGCTGGAGCGCATCTGCAACCTGGTCAAGCCGGGCGGCATGTTCATCACCGCCGAGGAGCACGAGCCGCTGCTGAACCGCATCCCGCGGATGCACCTCGCGCGCTACCGCGCGACC
This sequence comes from Paraconexibacter sp., assembly GCF_041602235.1. Classification (GTDB taxonomy): domain Bacteria; phylum Actinomycetota; class Thermoleophilia; order Solirubrobacterales; family Solirubrobacteraceae; genus Paraconexibacter. The sequence continues at coordinate 7,480 of NZ_JBFIGP010000043.1, read as the reverse complement.
CGCCAGAAGGCGGTCGTCTACTGGATCCCGGCGCGCAAGACGTGGAAGCAGATGATCTTCGACGCGGGGTTCGATCGCGTCGAGGAGATCGGGACGTTCGCGATGGAGGTCGGTGAGGGCGAGAAGAAGTTCACGGTCCCCCACGTCGTCCATCACGGGTTCAGGAGCGCCTGAGCATCCGGCGGGCGCGCGCGCCCGCCAGCACCGCGCGGGAGCGCAGGCGGGCCACCCCGGACGAGGGCCCCGTGCGGTACAGCAGCACGTGTGAGCGGCCGTGGTGGACCTCCAGGGCCACGAGGTGCTGTGCCGCCGCGTGCGCCTCGAGGGCCTTGACGGGCAGCTCGTGGTGCAGCGTCGTCTCCCCCTCCTCGGGCTCCAGGACGTTGACGAGCACGCGCGTGGCGGCCGCCTCCATCGTCCGCAGGAACGCGAACGGGTCCGGGACGTGCTCGATCACGTCGAAGGCATACGCGAGATCGTGGCCCGACGGCAGCGGATCGCGGTCGAGGTCCACGATCGTCGCCTTCAGGCCGCGGTGCTCCAGCCGCCAGCGCAGGAAGGCGGTCGACGGGTTGTCGAAGTCCGCGAACGTGACGTCGTACCCGGCCTCCAGCAGCGCGAGACCGTCCGCGCCGATCCCGCAGCCCAGGTCGAGCAGGCGCGCCCCGGGCGCGACGTGCCGGGTGAGGAGATCCACGTACGGGGCCTTGGTCCGCGACATCGCGAACACGGTGAGGTCGTAGAGGTACATCTGGGAGCTGCGGTACAGGGACTCCTCGTCGGGCGCCGCCTCGAGCTCCTCCATGAGCCGCTGCTCGTGCGACTGCAGCGCGGTCTCGTCGAAGGCGTCCCCGAGATACAGGCGCAGCTCCTCGAGCTCGCGGTCCGGATCCACGACGACGGTCATGCCTGCTCACCCCTCGCGGCGCCCGCCGGACCGTAGGTCCCGATCACCTTGGCGGGCACGCCGCCGACGATCGTGTACGGCGCCACCGGCTTGGTCACCACGGTGTTGGCGGCCACCACCGCGCGGTCACCGAGGTCGGCGACGATCGTGCACTTGGTGAGCGTCGTCACGTCGTCGCCGATCGAGAGCGGCGTGAAGGTGTAGCCCTGCGACATCATCGGCAACTCGGGGTCCTTGAAGTTGTGGTTGCCGTCGAAGACGGCGCCGGCCTGTCCGAACATCACGCGGTCCCCCACCTCGACGGAGGTCGTGACCTGGAACAGCACGTCGTAGGTGGCGACGCACTGCCGCCCGAAGCGCACGACCGCATCCGGAGCGCCGAGCTCGCACCGGAAGCCGCGCCGGAACTCGCATCCGTCACCGGCCTCGAACGTACCGCCGTGCGGCGCGTGCAGGCTGAACCCCGGGCCCACGTACACGTGGCGACCGAACCGCACGGTCGCGTGCGGGTTCTTCAGCTTGGCCCATCGCTTGCGGCAGGCGCTGGCCACCATCGGGGCCCAGGTGAACGCGACCTTGACGACCAGGCGGGACCACGGAGAACGTGAGGGCATCGCGGCGGAAGGGTGCCATAAGGTGCGCAGCGATGAGCGGCGATCTGCCCGAGCCCGCGGTTCCGCAGGACGTGTACACGGAGGACTACTTCCGCCACGACTGCATGGGGGCCACGGCGTGGGAGGCGAGCGGCGGGGTCGGCATCGACCCGCTCTACGTCGGGTACGCGCAGCAGGCCGGGGTCACGGACGGCACCGTCCTGGTCGACCTGGGCTGCGGTCGCGGGGAGATGCTCGTCGCCGCCGTGCAGGCCGGCGCCAGCCGGGCGGTCGGGGTCGAGTACGCCGACGCGGCCGTCGAGCTCGCGAAGCGGACCCTCGCGACCAACGGCGTCGAGGACCGGGCTGAGCTCGTGCACGGCGACGCGCGATCGGTCCCCGTCGGCGATGGCGAGGCCGACGTCGTCACCATGCTCGACGTCGTCGAGCACCTCACGCCGCAGGAGCTCGATCGCGCGCTGCGCGAGGCCCTGCGGATCCTGCGTCCTGGCGGCCGCATCCTGATCCACACGATGCCCAACCGGTCGATCTACGAGATCACCTACCGGCTGCAGCGGCTCGCCCGCCCGTCCCGTGTGCGCACGTGGCCGAAGGACCCCCGCAAGCCCCTCGAGGTGGCGATGCACGTCAACGAGATGACCGTCACCTCGCTGCGCCGTGCGCTCTCACGGGCCGGTTTCCCGGCGCCGCAGGTCACGCTCGGCGACTGGATGTACACCGACTTCGTCCCCGACGAGGCGGCCCGCCGCCTCTATCACCGGCTCGCGGCGCGGCGGCTGACCGCGCGTCTGGGCAAGGGCGATCTCTGGGCCCGGGCGGAGAAGCCGGCGGCGTGAGCGGCGGGCGCTAGGCCGGACGGGCGATGTACACGTCCCGGTGCGCCTGCAGCGCGTGGGCGCTGACCTGCTGGGCCGTGAACGCCGAGCCGATGGAGCAGACCTCCACGTCGAAGCCCTGCGCGCCGACCCGGGTCGGGAAGTCGCGGCCGTAGGCACGGACGTGGTCGACCTGACCGAACCGCCGCAGGCGCTCCTGGGGATCGGCGACCGTCGGGTCCTCGTCGGTGGTGTCGCGGTCGAGGAAGATCGGGACCGCCAGCAGCACCCACCCGTCGGGACGCAGGACCCGGCGCATCTCCTGCAGTGCCCGGGCGTCGTCGGGAACGTGCTCGAGCACGTGGCTGCAGATGATGATGTCGAACTCGTCGTCCGCGAACGGGAGGTCCATCAGGTCGGCCTGCACCATCGCGGTCGGGTCGACGAGGTCGGCGGTCACGACGTCGAGCGGGCCGGAGGCGACCAGGCGTTGGGTGATGGGTGGCTCGGGGGCGAAGTGCAGCACCCGGGTCGACGGCGTGCTCCCGCGGAGTCGCTCCTCCAGGAGCAACGAGATCGCACGGTGGCGCTCCATGCTGCCGCACCCCGGGCACTGGGCGTTGGGGCGGCGCGTCGCACCCGCCGCCATGAACCGGCGGTAGCGGCCGCCGCAGCAGGGGCAGGTCAGCCGACGCGGTGGCAGCGAGAGGGCCGCGCGACGCAGCGGCGAGGTCCTCGAGGCGTCCAGCGCGTACTGAGGGACGGAGTTCATGTCGCGAGCTTACGTGCGGGACCGGGCGACCGGACCGGCGGTCGTCGTGGAGCGCGACGGTAGCCTCCCCACCGTGACAGCGTCGGGTCCAGTCCGCCACCGCCGGTCCCTGCGCCGCCTGACGCGCGTCGTCGCGCCCGTGCTCGCCGCGGCCTGCTGGTGGGCGCCGGGCGCCGCCGCCGCACCGGAGATCGGCCTCAGTGACGGCCCCTTCCGCGACGCGGAGCCCGTCGCCGCGACCGCGGCCGACCTCGGCGTCACGACCATGCGGGTGCTCGTGGACTGGAGCACCGTGGAGTCCAGGCAGGGCTCCTTCGACTTCAGCGTCTACGACCGCTTCTTCGCCGCCCTCGAGGCGCGCCGCATCCGGCCGCTGCTCCTCGTCGAGAACACGCCGTCGTGGGCCCAGGACCCGTGGGACGGCTGCCTGGACCGGCGCTGCCCGCCCGCGCACCGGCATCTGGACGCCTGGCGGCGATTCGTCGAAGCGGTGGTCCGGCGCTACGGCACGGGCGCGCGCGACGTACGCCCCACGGGCGTCGAGGTCTGGAACGAGCCCAACATCACCACGAACTGGACCGCCCTCGGAGGCCCGAACGTGGAGCGCTACGCGCGGATCCTGGAGTTCGCCGCCGCGGGCTCGCGGGCCGCGCTTCCCGCCCTTCCCGTCGTCCTCGGCGGGCTCTCACCGCGCGCCCACACGACGCACGACGGCATCACCATGGAGCGCTACGTCGACGACCTCTACGGGCTCGGAGCCGCCGGATGGTTCGACGCCCTCGGGCTGCACGCGTACCCCCATCCCGAGCCGGGTGTCGATCCGGGGCCCTCGATCGCTCGCGCCCGGGCGGCGGTCGGGCGACTCCGCGCCGTCCGGGACCGTCACCGCGACGAGGGCGTGCCGATCCACATCACCGAGACGGGGATCGCCGACCCGGAGGAGGTCGCACCCGGTGTGGCACGCGGGGAGGTCCTGGGCCGCCTGCTGGACGCCCTGGCGGCGGAGCCGGACGTCCGCAGCATCTACGTCTTCCGGCTGCGCAACCCGTCGGGCCGGCTGCCCGGCTGGGGGCTCACCAACCCGGACCTGTCACCGCGCAGCGGCTACGCCGAGCTGCGTGCCCGCCTGACGCCGGCCCCGGCGGCGCGGAAGAAGCGCAAGACCCAGCGCCGGCCGAAGCCCGGTGAGCGGTGGGCCAGCAAGGAGACGACCGGCAACCGCCGGCACGTCCCGGCGTCGCTGAGGCGTGCGGGCTGACCCCGCTCCGGCGGGCCGTCGACGGACCGCCCCACCACCGGCGTCCCCTAAGCTCCGCGCCACGTGAGCCGCGTCGCCGTCGTCATACCGACCCTCGGGCGTCGACCGGCCCTCCGGCACTGCCTGGACCGGTTGGCGGCGCAGTCCACGCAGGACTTCGTGACCGTGCTGGTGGCCGACGCCGCCGCGGACCCCGACGTCATCCGGAGCTACGCGGACCGCCCGGACGTCCCCGGGCTGCGCCTGGTCACGGCGCCGCGGCCCGGTGCCTCGAGCGCCCGGAACACCGGGTGGCGCGCGACCGACGCGGACGTGATCCTGTTCCTCGACGACGACGTCCTCCCCGACCCGGGGCTCGTCGAGGCCCACCTGCGGCGCCACGACGAGCGGCCCCAGCCGCACGTGGGCGTGCTCGGACCGGTCCGCTGGGCGGAGGGCTTGCGCGTCACGCCCTTCATGCGGTTCATCGAGGACGGCTTCCAGTTCGACTTCGAGGCCCTCCGTGCGACCTCGGAGACCGGCTGGTGGCACCTGTACACGTGCAACGTGTCGCTGAAGCGCCAGGCCCTCCGGGACGTCGGGGGGCTCGACGAGCAGGGCTTCCCGTTCGGCTACGAGGACCTCGACCTGGGTCGCCGGCTGCACGATCGCCTCGGGCTGACCCTGCTGTACGAGCGGACGGCGAGCGCCGAGCACGATCACGTGATGACCCTCGAGCAGTGGCTCGGACGGGTGCAGCGGATCGCGTGGTCGGAGCGCCGGTTCGTGACGCGGTTCCCCGACGTCGCCCCGCACTTCCACGACCGGATGCGCGCGGCCGCCGACGAGCCGCCCATGCGCGGACGGACCGCCCGGATCGCCCCCTACGTCCCGGAACGCACGCCCGTGATCGGAGGGCACTTCCGCCGGGTCCTCCACCGCTGGTACCTCCAGCAGTTGGCGGGCCCGTTCCTGCAGGCCTGGGACGAGGCCGAGGCGGAGGCCGATCCCGGCCCCCCGCCCGCCGCCGCAGCGGAGCCCTCCCCATGAGCGCGGACGTCGCGATCGCGATCGTGTCGTACAACACCCGCGAACTGCTCGACGCGTGCCTCACGTCGCTGCGCGCGGAGAACGAGGCCGGTCGTGCCGAGGTCTGGGTGGTGGACAACGACTCCTCCGACGGCTCGGCGGACATGGTGCGCGAGCGCCATCCGTGGGTGCAGGTGCTCGCGCTCCGCGAGAACCCCGGCTACGGCGCGGCCGTCAACCTGGTGGCGGAGCGGACGCACACGCCGTACGTCGCCGCGGCGAACGCCGACCTGCGGTTCGAGCCCCACGCCCTCGAGCGCCTGCTCGATGCCGCCCGGGCCTCGCCGGAGGCCGGGGCCCTCGCGCCGCGACTCGTGATGCTCGACGGCAGCACCCAGCACACCGTCCACCCGTTCCCGACGCTGCGCGTCGGTCTGGCCCTCAGCCTGGGCCTGCACCGCGTCCCGGCCGTCGGTCGGGCGCTGTGCATGGAAGGACACTGGGACCCCGATCGGCCGCGGGGCGTCGACTGGGCCCACGGCGCCTTCCTGCTGGTCCCCCGTGAGGCGTGGGATGCGGTCGGCGGGTTCGACCCCGAGCAGTGGCTGTACGCGGAGGACCTCGACCTCTGCTGGCGGTTGCACCGGGCCGGGCGGCCCACCCGCTACGTGCCCGACGCCGTGGTCCACCACCACGTCAGCGCGGCGACGTCCGCGCGGTGGACCACCGACGAGCGGGCTGTGCGCACGCAACGGGCCGCGTACGCGTGGATGCTCGCGCGCCGCGGCGCACCGATCACCAGGGTCGTCGCGCTGGCCAACCTGGCGGGTCCCGTCGTCCGCTGGCTCCTGTGGACGGTCGCGGCGCCCCTGGCCCCGCGACGGGCCGCACGGCATCGCCGGATCAACCGCGGCTACGCCCGCATGCACCGGACCGGTCTGGAGCCCGGCGCGGAGCTACTGCGCTTCCGCAGCCGGCCCGCGTCCTGACGGGACGCTCGAGCGCGCGAGCGCGAGACCGAGCAGCAGCATCGCCAGGACCGTGCACTCCCGTTCCACGTAGCTCCCCGCCGTCAGGACGAGCAGCCACGCCAGCACGGCCCCCGTGGCCGCCAGGCGTAGCGGTGCCTCTCCCGACGGGCCGTTGATGGCCGCCCGGATCAGCGCGGTCAGGAGCGCGGCCATGGCCGCGAGCAGCAGGGCGACCATCGCGAAGCCCTGCTGATAGGCGAGCTGGAGGTAGCTGTTGTCGATGTTGAAGGTGTCGACCGTGATGAACCGGCCGCGCTCGCGGACGACGCTGCCGGCGGTGCCGAGGCCGTAGCCGACGGGCTTCCCGTCGAGGGCGCGCATCGTCTCCCGCCACTTGGCCCTGCGCGCGTCGAAGGTCACGTCCTCGGTCGGGTTGAACACGCCGGCGATGCGGCTGCTGCGTGTGTCGTCCCCCCCGACGGTCAGCCCGTACCCGCCGGCGGCCAGGGCGAACACCACCGCGATCGTCACGATCAGCGCACCGGCACGGGATCCGGCGTTCCGCGCGAAGCCGACGAGCCCGATCACGAGCGCCGTGCCCCCCAGGGCTGCGGCGAGCCCAGCGCGGGTCTGGGACGCCAGCAGCGCGGCCGTGCACGTGCCGAAGGCGATCACGACCGCCAGGCGCCAGCGTGCCTGCAGCAGCGGGACCAGCGCGACGAGCGCGGGGATCGCGACGCCGGTCCAGCCGGAGAGCTCCTGACGGGACAGGAACGAGCCGATCAGGCCCACCTCGCCGTTCACCGTCTGCGCACCGGTCCGCCGCAGCAGGTCCGCCTCGGCCCCGCTCGGCCCGGTCAGGTAGCGGAACATCGCGTACAGCCCGGCCACCAGGGCCACCACCACGAACCCGCGCAGCATGCGCCGTCGCTCATCGGGCGTCCAGCGGCGGAAGGCCAGCGCCGGGACCAGGAGCAGGATCAGGAACTGCTGGCGGAACGCGTCGACCGCCACGCCCAGCGACTCCGCCGCCAGGATCGACGTCGCCGTGACGACGAGGTAGGCGCCGAGCAGCAGCAGTCCGAAGGCCCCCACCGGCCGACAGCCGTGACCGCGGGCGACCGCCCAGACGGTG
>NZ_JBFIGP010000042.1:0-20531 GCF_041602235.1 Paraconexibacter sp. | reverse complement strand
CGGTTCAGCACGAGCGCTTCGTGCGCGCGCCCGGGGAGCTGGTAGTCCTTCTCGAGCGAGAGGTCCATCTCCTCGAGCAGTGCACCCATGCTGCCGTCGAACACGACGACTCGGGACTTGGCAGCGGCCAGGAAATCGCGCATTCCGGCGATGCTAGCAAGGTTCGCCCCAACCTTGACACGATCGCGTCAAGGTTGAGGGCTGTGGTCGTGGCCCCGCCGGACGAGCGCTCGGCGGCGCGGCAGGCTAGGGCGCTGCGACGTCGATGGAGTTCGGTTGGCCCGCCTTCGTCCAGGACAGCACGGTTCCCGTGAACTTGAGCGAGGACTGCTTGATCTTGCTCGCCGTCGTGCTGGTGTCGACGATCCGCGGTGTTGCGCCGGCCTTGAGAACCACGAGTTGCGTCTGGGCGGCGTCGTCCTCTTCGTCGTCGAAGACCGCCGCGACGTGTCCCGCTGGGGACAGGACCACGGTGCTGCCGGGCGTTCCGGCCAGTCCGCGGGGGCGTTTGTCGAGGTCCCAGACGACGCGACGCGACCCATCGGCGACGTCGTGCACCTTGATCTCGTCGTAGGAGACGTCGCAGTAACTGCTGCAGCCCTGCTGCCGGAGACCGACTTTGGTCCCGCTGACAGCGAAGATCTGGGTGCCGGAGCCCCCGCCCTCCGAGTAGCCCGAGTCCGCATCGTCGGTCGCCAGCACCTGAGCGGGCCCGCCCTTCAAGCGGCAGGCCATGGTGCGCACGAGCGTCCCGTCGACGTTCCCGCTCCACACCTCCGCCGCGTAGGTCTGCCGGAAGATGCGGATCTCGGCCGTCGTTCGCTCGGTGCGCCCGGACTGCTTGGCGCAGGGGAGCTTCGGCGCGAGCAGCGAGAACCTCCGCTCCCCGGCCGCCGTGCGGTAGGCGATCCCCGTCGCCGAGGTGCGCCGCAGTCTGGAGACCCCCTTGGCGATCACGTAGGCCTTCCAGTCGAAGTCGTAGCCGACGAGCGTCGTGCCGTACAGGGCGGCGGTTTCGCCGGAGGCGGTCGTGACGGCGGTGCTCGCGTTGCGGCCCGACCGCCGCAGCACCAGACGGTCACCGGAGGCGAGCCAGTGCACGGTCAACCGCTTGGAGCCCTGCTCCCGGACGAGCATCGCCGCGCCACGGCTCTGCACCACCGTGATCTTGGCGCCGGGGCGCGATGTCCGGAGGAAGCGGAGCCGTCCGCGATCCAGGGTGCACGCGTAGTACCGGTGGCCCGTGGAGCCCGGCTTGGGTCGATCGAACAGCCGCTGCGTCTTCGCGGGCGCCAGGTCGCGACCGCGTTGCTCGCTGCACGGCTTGGAGGCCGCGCTCGCCGCGGGCGGCATCAGGATCAGGGCGCCGAGGACGCCGAGTCCGACGGTCCGACGGACATGAAAAGTGGGCATCAGGCGGCGAACCTACCTGCGCCGGGCCCCGGTGTCCACGATCGTCGACCGGCGTCGAATCATCGACCGTGTCGTTTCAGCGACTCCAGGCGTCGCTCGAACGTCACACCCTCTACGGCAACGCAGCCCAAGCACCGGGAGGTCCGGAAGCGATCGGGAAGGAACCGGCTGCCGGCCGCGTCCTTCCGGGCATGACCCGCACCAGCTTCGCCGCCGTGGCGGCCTCCGCGATCGTGATCCTGACTCCCGGGCTCGCCGTCGCCCAGGCCCCTGTCGAGCCACTGGCGTCGAACGTCCGCGTCTCACAGGCGGGACCCGACGGCTCCACCTCCTTCCGTGCCGAGCGGCCGGCAGCCGCTTACGCGCCCGCTGCCGACCGGTTCCTGGTGGTGTGGCAGGAGGAGGACGACAACGACGAGACCGAGCTGTTCGGGCGCCTGCTGGACGGGGCGGGAGAGCCGGTCGCCGCCCCGTTCCAGATCACGAGCACCGTGGGCGGCGACCCGGACGCCACGGTCGAGCCGGCCGATGCCGACGTCGCGTTCCACCCGGGTAGCGGTCGCTTCTACGTGACCTACAGCGCCGCGCGGGTGAGCGGGGGAAGGCGTCGCATCCTGGTCCGGTCGGTGGACCTCGCCGGAGTTCCCTCCGCGCCGACCGACCTCACCAGCACCGCCCCGGACTTCGACCGCGGCACGCGTCCCGCCATCGCCTGTGCCGCGAGCGGCGACCGCTGCGTGGTCGTGTACGAGCACACGGTCGACACGCCGCCGGTCGGTGGTGTCCTCGACGACCCGCTGGCGGCCGCCCGGGCCTTCGTGCCCTCCACGCTGACCGCCCTGGGAACCCACACGATCCTCGCCGGCACCAGTGCGTTCAACCGCGCGGCGACGGTGCCGTCGATCACGGCGACGGGGCGCTCGGCGGGAGCGGCGTTCGTGGTTTCGTGGCGTCACGAGGAGGGCCCCGGTGACGAGGAGGTCTACACGCGGGACATCTCGCTGGACGGCACGCCGGTCGGTCCGCAGGTCGCACGGACCACGTCGGGCAACGCGGGGGGCACCGCGATCGCCCACGGCGGGCCGGGTGGACCCGACGAGCTGTTGCTGACCTGGTCGCAGGCCGTCGGGTCGGAGACGGTGATCATGGGGCGGCGGCTGGATCCCGGTGCGCCCGGACAGCCCGAGCTCGGCGGCTTCCTGACCGTCTCCACCGGGACCGCCGACATCGCGCCGTCGGTCGCCTTCGAGCCGGGCCTGCAGCGCTGGGTGGTGTCCTACACGGGTACCAAGGCGTCGCGTCCCGGGCTCTCGCCGTCGAAGCAGGAGCTGTTCGCGCGCACGCTCGACACGTCCGGTGCGCCCGTCGGGGCGGAGTCCCTCATCGGGGGACTCGGCGCGCCCGACGACGACGCGTCGGGCGTCGACATCGGCGCCGCCCTGGTCGCGAAGCCGGGGGGTGGGTTCTTCCTGTCGGTGGTCGCGGGCAGCGATCCGCGCGTGCCGGGCCTCGCCCAGAACGAGCGGGAGGTCTTCGCGCGGCGCGTCGGAGCGGCGCTCGCGCCTCCTCCGAGCTCCGATCCCGTGCCGCCCGGCCCGGTGTCCCCGGCACCGTCGGGGGCCGCGCCAGGCCCTGCTGCGAGCGCGGCACCCGTCGTGCCGTCGCCGGCGCCCGTGGTGCCGCCGGCGCCGACCTCCGTCTTCGACGATCCGACCGCGACGCCGGCGGACCTGACGCTGGCGTGTTCGGGCCGGGCGATCTCGTTGATCGACGTGCTGCCCGCGGCGGGCGGCCGCGTGCTCGTCACGGGTGCCGCGCGCTCGGACCTGGTCGGTAGGCGACTGACGATCCGGCGCGGGAAGACCACGGTCGGCAGCGCGACGGTCGTGCGGGACGGCACCTTCCGTGCCGTGGTCAAGGGCCCGCGGTCCGCGCGCGAGCGCGTCACGGTGCGCTACACCGCGCTGGCGGGGCGTCAGGCGTCGCGGTCACTGAAGCTCTCCCGGCGCATGACGATCTCCTCGTTGCGGAGGTCGTCAGGGCGACTGGTCTTCGCCGGGCGGGTCGCACCGCCCCTGGGCAAGCCACGCGGCAGCGTGATCGTCGAGCGGCAGACGTCGTGCACGACGTTCGCGCGGGTAGCGGCCGTCAAGCCCCGTGCCGACGGCCGGTTCACCGCGCGCTTCGCCGTGCCGGCGGGCGCGGCGGCCGCGGTCTACCGCGCTCGCACGAGCGTCCCGACGTCGAGCAGGTCACGCAAGCTCTTCCCGACGTTCACGCTGCCGCGCCCGGTCGCGCTGGGGTGAGGCGCCGGTGGACCTCGAGTTCGATGGTCGGCTGAGGTTCGTGCGGTCGTGGGTCACGTCGGCCGATGCCTCGCGTCGGGTGCGCGGGGGCCCGAGGCCGCGATGGTCGCCGCAACGCCCACGGGAGCCCCAGGCCGGGGCTCCCGTGGGTGACCGGTCGAATCGAACGGGCGGCTCAGTTGGGCGGGTCGCCGCAGGTGAGGTCGGCGGCGGCCGTCGCGACGGTGGGCGAGGCGCCGTCCTCGCGCCACTGGGCGTAGGTGATCGCCCAGCACTTCTTCCAGGCGGCGTGGTCCCAGACCACGACCGGCTTCGGCTTGCCGTTGCTGATCGTCGTGGGTCCGGCGGCCGGTCCGAAGGCCAGCGCCGGGGCGCTGAGCGCGGCCGTGGTGGCGGCCGTCACGAGCGCGATGTGGATGGTGCGTGTGATGTTCATGGCTCCCCAACCGGGGTCACGCACCGGAATTACGCTCGGCGTGGAGGACCTGGGTCAGGGGGCGACGTACACCCAGTAACCGTCAGCGAACGCGGAGGTGTTGGGTCCTCGCATGAGGGTGAGGATCGTCCATCTGGAATCGACGTATCGGGTGCTCAGGGTGGCACCCGGCGTGATCTCGTTGATGACGAAGCAGACGATGGGACCTGGACCGCAACCGCTACCGTCGTCGACGACGATGCGCTCCGGTAGGAGCGGCACCGGGAAGTTCACGAGCTCCCATGCCTCCGGGGCGTAGGTCAGGATCGCGAAGCGTCCTCTGACGACGGTGCCACTGGGGAGCGGTCCCGGGTGGTTCACGGACAGGTCGGCCTGCCGTTGCGCGAACCCCTGCCGGTCGATCTCGGAGAACCCCACCGCCCCGGGGGCGATGCTCGGAGACGGGTACGTGCCGGACAGCGCCCCGCCGGCCGCGACCCCGTTGATCGTCGCGTTGGACCCCGGTGCACCTCGATCACCCTTGTCCCCCTTCGGCCCGCGGCAGGCGGGATCCGCCGGAAGGCACGGGGCGCCCGCGTCGCCCTTGGCGCCCTGAGCGCCCGTGGCGCCCTGAGGGCCCGTGTCTCCCTTGGCGCCCGTGTCCCCCTTGACGCCGACCGGGCCGGGTGTGCCGGGAAGACCGTCGCGACCTGCAGGCAGCGCGCCCTTGAGCCGGTCCAGTTGCACGCTCCGCTTCTTGATGTCCGCTCCCGTGAGGGACCTGTCCACGACGTCTTTCCCGGTGACCTTCAGTGCGGCGTACGACGTGCCGCCCAGAGCGATGAACACCGCGATCGTGGCCATGACGTTGGCGTAGCTCAAACGCTCCATGATGCGGTGCAACGTAACGCCCGGTGATCCCGGCGTCCAGTCGAACTGCGACGCGGTCAGCGATACACGGCAGCGGGACGGCCCGTCGAAACGGGAGGAGCCCCGCATCGCGGGGCTCCTCGGTCCAGCGGGTGTGCGCCCGACGCGCTACTTGATGAACAGCATCTCCGAGTACTTCGGGATCGGCCACAGGTTGTCGGCGACGATCCGCTCGAGCTTGTCGGCGACGCGGCGGACCTCGTTCATCGCGGGGATGACCGTGTCACGCATGTACATCGCGTGCTTCAGACCGCCGTCCGGACCGTCGTGGTCGTTGGCCTTCTCCAGCGCGAAGATCGCCTCGACGAACTCGTCGACCAGGGCGGACGCCTCGGCGTGGAGCTTCTTGACGCCCGCGCTGTCGCCGGCCTCGTCGATCAGGTCGAGGTGCCGCAGCGCGGCCGGCAGGAGCATCGTCCGCGCCATCGTCGCGGCGGTCTCCGCCTCGATGTTCAGCTTGACCGAGTACTGCTCGACCGCGACCTCGTAGCGTGACTCGAGCTCACGCTTGGAGAGGACCTTGAACTTCTTGAACGCGTCGACCGTCTGCTTGTTGACGATCCACGGCAGCGCGTCCGGCGTGGTCGGCAGGTTGTGGAGGCCGCGCTTCTCGGCCTCCTTGTGCCAGGCCTCCGAGTAGCCGTCGCCGTCGAAGACGACCGCCTTGTTCTCCTGCCAGACCTGCTTGACGATCGCGGTGACCGCCTTGTAGACGTCGCCCTTGGAGGTCTTGAGCTCCTTGCCGAGCTGGACGGCGAGCTCGTCGATCGACTCGGCGGCGATCGTGTTGAGGACCGTGTTCACGAAGCCGAGCGACATGCTCGAGCCCAGTGCCCGGAACTCGAACTTGTTCCCGGTGAAGGCGAACGGCGAGGTGCGGTTGCGGTCGCCGCCGTCCTTCGGGAGCTGCGGCAGCACGTCGGTGCCCAGGCCGAGGAAGCCCTTCTTGACACCGCTGCCCTTACCGGTGGCGACCATCTCGAAGGCGTTCTCGAGCTCGGAGCCCAGGAAGATCGAGATGATGGCCGGCGGAGCCTCGTTGGCGCCGAGCCGGTGGTCCTGCCCGACGTTGGCGACCGACGCGCGCAGCAGCGCCTGGTGCCGGTTGACCGCCTTGATGACGGCAGCGCAGAAGAACATGAACTGCGCGTTGTCGTGGGGCGTGTCACCCGGGTTCAGCAGGTTGATGCCCGTGTCGGTGCCCATCGACCAGTTGTTGTGCTTGCCGGAGCCGTTGACGCCGGCGAACGGCTTCTCGTGCAGGAGGCAGACGAGCCCGTACCGGCGCGCGACGTTCTGCAGGACCTGCATGGTCAGCTGCTGGTGGTCGGAGCTGATGTTCGAGTTCTCGAACAGGGGCGCGAGCTCGTACTGGCCGGGGGCGACCTCGTTGTGGCGCGTCTTGATCGGCACGCCGAGCTTCGACAGCTCCTCCTCGGTCTCCATCATGCAGGCGAGCACCCGCTCCGGGATGGAGCCGAAGTAGTGCTCGTCGAGCTCGTGGCCCTTGGGCGGCTTGGCGCCGAACAACGTGCGGCCCGTCGTGTAGAGGTCAGGACGCTCGAAGTAGTACTGCTCGTCGATCAGGAAGTACTCCTGCTCGGGGCCGACGGTCGTGAAGACGCGCGTGGCGGTGTCGTCACCCAGCAGCTTGAGCGCCTTCAGCGCGGCCGTGCTCAGCGCGTCCATCGAGCGCAGCAGCGGGATCTTCGCGTCGAGTGCCTCGCCGGTCCACGAGACGAACGCCGTCGGGATGCACAGCAGCGCCCCGTTGGGGTTCGGCATGATGAACGCGGGGGAGGTGGGGTCCCACGCGGTGTAGCCGCGGGCCTCGAAGGTGGCCCGAATGCCGCCGGTCGGGAACGACGAGGCGTCGGGCTCGCCCTGGATGAGCTCCTTGCCCGAGAACTCCGCCATCGCCGTGCCGTCGCCGGTCGGCTCGAAGAAGCCGTCGTGCTTCTCGGCGGTGAGGTTGGTGAGCGGCTGGAACCAGTGCGTGTAGTGGGTGGCGCCCTTCTCCATCGCCCACTCGCGCATCGCCTGCGCGACCGTGTCGGCGAGGGTGGCGTCGAGGGCCGTGCCCTCCGCGAGTGCGGCCTGCAGCTGCTGGAACGCGTGCTTGGGCAGTCGCTCGCGCTGGACGGCGACCGAGAAGACGTTGTCCCCGAACAGGGAGGCACCGGGCGCGGTGAGGTCCGACGTGCCGAGGGCATCGCCGTTGGAGCTCCACTGGGCGGCCGTGACGTTGTGCTGACGGGTGCGGCTCATGGGCGGTTCGATGTCCTCCTAAGACGGGGGGATGGGCGGCGCGGACACAGAACAGCACCCGCGCGCGGGATGCATGTACCAACCTAGGGGGCCGGCGCTCGACCCACCTTATCCCGATGTCCAAAGCCGAGAGGCGGGCGTTCGCCCTCGTGTCACGGTGCCCCCGACCGGGTGGCGAATCGCCCCTGGTGATCTTTCGACACCCGGCTAAAGAGGATCGGGACCGCCTGGCGGAGCATGGTTGAGCACTTCGACCCAGGAGGAAGTTCATGAGACGTTCCACCGCGTTCAAGGTGGCGGCCATCGCCGTGCTGACCGCCTTGATCGCCCCGACAGCAGCGTTCGCACAGGACGATCCGATCAACCCGCAGGAGATCTTGCCGAACGTGATCTCCGAGCTCAACGTGACGTGGGTGCTGCTCGGCACCGTGCTGGTCTTCTTCATGCAGGCCGGGTTCGCGTTCCTCGAGATCGGGCTGTCGCGTGGCAAGAACGCCGGCGCGGGCATCGCGAAGATCCTCGTCAACTTCTCGGTGGCCTCGGTCGTCTGGTGGGCGGTCGGATTCGCCATCGCCTTCGGCGGGCCGGCGACGATCGCCGGGGACAGCGGCTTCTTCTTCCAGTTCGGAAGCTCCGTCGCTGGTGAAGCCGCGACGGGCGAGACCGCGTCGTTCTTCGTGTTCCAGTTCATGTTCGCGGCGGTGTCGCTGGCGATCGTGTGGGGCTCGACGCTCGAGCGCATCAAGTTCGCCGTGTACCCGATCTTCGCGGTCGTGTTCGCCGGTCTGATCTACCCGCTGATCGCCCACTGGGGCTTCGGTGGCGGTCTGTTCGCCGAGATCGGCAACGGCGTGCAGGACTTCGCCGGTTCGTCGGTCGTCCACCTCACGGGCGCGACGGCGGCTCTCGCCGTGGTCCTGCTGCTCGGTCCGCGTAAGGGCAAGTACGACGCCAACGGCAAGCCGCGGGCGATCCCCGGCCACAACATGCCGCTGCTGGGCCTTGGCGTCCTGATCCTGTGGGTCGGCTGGTTCGGCTTCAACGGTGCCTCGACGCTGGGTACCGGCGACAACCGGTTCGCCGAGGTCGTCGCGGTCACCAACCTCGGTGCGGCCGCGGGCGTCATCGGCGCCCTGATCGCGATCGCGTTCACGACGAAGACGCTGGACGTCGGCATGATCGGCAACGGCGCGATCGCCGGCCTGGTCGCCATCACGGCTCCGTCCGGCTACGTCGAGTTCTGGGCGGCGCCGATCATCGGCTTCGTCGGCGGACTCCTCGTCGTCGTCTGCATCCTCGCGATCGACAAGAAGATCGACGATCCGGTCGGTGCGCTCTCCGCGCACGGCGTGGCCGGCATCTGGGGCACCCTGGCCTGTGGCCTGTTCACGTCGCCGCGGCTCGCGGAGTACGTCGGCGTGGGTGACGCGGGCCTGTTCTACACGGGCGAGCTCGGTCAGCTCGGCACGCAGGCAGCTGCGGTCGGTCTGACGTTCGTCACGGTGTTCGTCCTGTCCTATGCCACCTTCTTCGTGATCAAGAAGACCATCGGTCTCCGCGTGAGCGAGGAGGACGAGATGGCGGGCCTCGACATCTCCGAGCACGGCATGTACGGGTACCCGGAGCAGTTCATCCCGGAGGCGGAGCTGGTGGGCTACGGTGCCGCTCCGACGACCGCGTACGCGGCGTCGAACCTCAAGGCGACCACGAAGGAGGCGACCGCGTGAAGAAGGTAGAGGCGTTCATCAGACACGAGGCGTTCGAGCCGATCAGGCTCGAGCTCCTCGGACTGGGATTCCCCTCGCTGAGCATCAGCGAGGTCAAGGGATCCGGCCGGCAGAAGGGCATCACCGAGCGCTACCGCGGTGCGGAGTTGACGAACTACCTCCGCCCCAAGGTGAAGGTCGAGTGCGTCGTCGCCGACCGTGACGTGCAGACGATCGTCGACACGATCCTCAAGCACGGCCGCACCGGTGCCGTCGGGGACGGGAAGGTGTTCGTCCTCCCGTGCGACGACGCCTACCGCGTGCGGACCGGGGAGTCCGGCGAGGAGATCCTCCAGGCGCACCCGGACGCAGCAGCAGCCGGCGCCTGAGAGCAACCGCAGCATGACCCCGGGGCGGCGGCGCACGACGTGCCCGCCGCCCCGACGTCGTTCAGGACCACGTCACCTACCCGCAGCACCGCGATCCCCGAGCCCATGGACCTGATGTCAGCCACCCCCGCACGCAACCAGCCAGAAGACTCCGCCGGCGGTCTCGTCGAGCGACTCCGCGCCGTCCACCTGCAGATGGTCGAGGCCGTCCTCGGAGGCGAGGGTCTCGGTCACGTCGCCCGCCTCGCCGCCGACACCGCCGGGGCCCCGGTCGCCATCGTGATCCCGCGGCTCAACGCGTTCGCCTACGGCGGCGCGCCCGATGTCGTGGAGGCCGACGCGCTGGACGCCGTCAAGCGATACGTCGCCGACCGCGTCAAGAACCGTCCGGTGCCGGTCCCCGATGGCGTGCTCGAGGACGTCCCGATCACCTCCGGGGACGAACTGGTCGGGGCGGTCGTCCTGCTCGGCGCGGCCGGGAGCGAGCCGTCGGCCGACGCGGGCGAGTACCTCCATCTCGCCGCGGTCGCATCTCTGACCGAAGTCGCCATCGAGGAGGCCAAGGAGGAGGTCGAGCAGAACCTGCGGGGCTCGTTCCTCGAGGACCTCCGGTCGCGCCCCGATCTCGAGCCGCGGGAGATCGTCCGTCGCGCCGGACGGCTCGGCTGCGACCTCGCGCGCGGGACCGTCGTCCTGTGCGCGGAGCTGAAGACCGACCGGCCCCGGCACGTGGTGGCGATCATCAACGGTGACGAGCCGGGAGCGCTGGCGCAGCTCATCGACGAGCGCGTCTACGCGCTGCTGCCGGCGGCCGGGGGCGACGACGCGCCGGAGGTCACCCTCGAGCGGGCGCGTCGGCTGGCGCAGCGGCTCGGGCAGTACGGCACGGTCGGCCTGTCGAGCTTCTACGGCGATCCGAGCGAGTTCGCGCGCGCCATCCAGGAGGCCGAGCTGGTGCTCGACGTCCTGCGCCAGAGCGATGGGGCGGGGGGATTCAACAGCCAGGACATCGGCACGGGCACCTACCGGCTCCTGTTCCGGGTGCTGGCCTCACACCCCGAGGAGGTGCGGTCGTTCTACGAGGACACCGTCGCGCCGATCGTGCGCTACGACGATCAGTACCGCACGGACCTGGTCGGGACCCTGGAGTCCTACCTCGACCAGAACTGCAACATGAACGCGACGGCGGCGGCGATCTACGCCCACCGGCACACGGTCGCCTACCGGCTCGAGCGGGTGAAGGAGCTCACGGGCCTGGACCCGATGCTGTCCGAGGACCGCGAGCGGCTCGGACTGGGACTGAAGGCCTACAGGATCATCGCGCCGCGTCTGCCGAAGTAGGACGGCGGCGCCACGGAAACGGCCCCCCGACGGGTGCCGGGGGCGTCGTCAGTCGGCGGAGCTGCCGCGCACGACCTTGCCGGTGT
Source organism: Paraconexibacter sp. (assembly GCF_041602235.1). Lineage (GTDB taxonomy): Bacteria > Actinomycetota > Thermoleophilia > Solirubrobacterales > Solirubrobacteraceae > Paraconexibacter. The sequence continues at coordinate 9,677 of NZ_JBFIGP010000042.1, read as the reverse complement.
CCGGGTCCACCGTGGCGTCGGCGGGCTTGCCGGAGATGGCGACGGTGAAGCTGCCGGCGAGCTCGCTGGCGGTCTTCGCCTTGCCGTCGAGCCCGGCGGCGACCTTGTACTTCACCTCGTGGGTGCCGGCCTGGACCGGCGTGACCTTCCAGCGGAAGGTCTTCGTCTGACCGGGGCCGAGCTCGCCGAGCGCCCACGTGTTGGTGTAGGCGGTCTGCCCGCCGACCGGGGCCTCGTCGATCACCCAGACCGGGCGGGAGGGGTCGGCGAGGCCGGGCTGCTCGGAGTCCTTGGAGAAGGAGTCGACCGTCACGGCGACCACCGGAGCGGCCTTCGAGTCGGCGTTGCGCACCTTGATGACCATCTCGGAGTCGGCCGCGAGACTCTGCGACTCGGGGAAGGAAGCGTCCACCACCTCGAGCGCGTACGTGCCCGAAGGCTCGTTGGCGTCCTGTCGCTCGCCGCCGCCGCAACCGGCGAGAACGATGGTGGTCGCGGCCAATGCCGCGCTCGTCTGGAAGCCTCTCCTCACAGCGCGGCGCAACGTACCAGAAGCCGGGGTCGGTCCGCGATGGTTGCAGGGAGGCGTGTTCCCGTTTGTCAGGGATCCGGCGGGTGGCATAGACTCCGCCACCGGTGCCGAATCCGGCTCCGGTTTTGCCCTGAGGAGGGACTGTCCGTGGTACGCAACGTCGCCGATCGAGCGTTTCTTCCGACGAAGAACGTGCTCGAAGAGGTCGGGGACATGATGATCCTGACTGGGAAGACCATCGTGTCGGCCCTCCGCCCGCCGTACCCGTACGGCGGCGAGTTCGTGCAGCAGTTCCTGTTCACGCTGCGCCTGTGCTGGTTCCCGCTGCTGATCTCGACGATCGCGTTCGGGTACGGCGCGCCCGGGCTGCAGGCGGCGAACTTCCTGGTGCTCTTCGGGGCGCTGGACCGGCTCGGCGGGTTCTTCGTCCTCGCCTCGATCCGCGAGTTCGCCCCGTTCGTGACCGCCATCGTCCTCGCAGGCGTCGCCGGCACCGCCATCACGGCGGACCTCGGCGCCCGCAAGATCCGCGAGGAGCTCGACGCCCTCCAGGTGCTCGGCGTCGACCCGGTCAAGAACCTCGTCGTCCCGCGCTTCCTCGCGCTGATGCTGGTGACCGGCCTGTTCGACATCTACGCGCTGCTGTTCGGCATCTTCGGCGGCATCGTCGCCACCCTGGTGAACGGCGCGCCCCTCGGTCCCTTCTGGGCGACCTTCTTCACGAACGCCTCGGTCACCGACCTCTGGGGCTCGGTGCTGAAGTGCACGATGTTCGGCGCGATCATCGCGATCGTCTGCTGCTACAAGGGCATGACCGCATCGGGTGGCGCCGAGGGGGTCGGGCGCGCGGTGAACCAGGCGGTCGTCATCGCCTTCCTCGGCGTGTTCGCCTTCAACTACGTGTTCACGCAAACCCTGCTCGCCACGCACCCCGAGATCACGGTGATCCGATGACCGGCTGGATGACAGTCCCCCGCGACTGGATCGCGAACTTCGGGGAGATCGCCAAGTTCTGCGGCAAGATCGTCGGGCAGGTCTACAGCCTGCGCGTCCTGCGGTTCTTCGGCGAGGCGCTGCGGCAGTGCGGCATCCTGATCCTCTCCTCGACCCTGGTGATCTGGGGCCTGGTCTTCATCATCGGCCTGCAGTGCGGGATCGAGGGCGCCTACTTCAACCGCTCGGTCGGCGCGCCCGCCTACGCCGGCGTGTTCGCCGCCTGGTGCGACCTGCGTGAGCTGGTCCCCTACGCCTTCGGGTACATGATGGCCGCCAAGGTCGGCACCGGCATCGTGGCCGAGCTGGGGTCGATGCGGATCTCCGACGAGATCGACGCGCTCGAGGTCATGGGCATCGACTCGACGGTGTTCCTGTGCGCGACCCGCCTGCTGGCGGCCTGGCTCGTGCTGCCGTTCATGTACATCGCCGCGATCGGCGCCGGCTTCTTCGCCAGCTACCTGGCCGTCGTCGAGCAGATCGGTGAGGTCTCCTCCGGCGGGTTCTTCCTCATCTTCTGGATGTTCCAGAACCCACCCGACCTGCTGTACAGCGTCATCAAAGGCATGGCGATGGCGACCGTCATCGTCCTCGTCGGCTGTTACTACGGCTACCACGCCAGTGGTGGCCCGGTCGGTGTCGGTACCGCCACCGCCAAGTCCATGGTCTTGAACATCGTGCTCGTGCATCTCATCGGGATGCTCGGGACCCAGCTGTTCTGGGGAGCCAATCCCCGGGCACCGATCGGAGGTTGACGTTGCCGCGCATTCCCAGAAGGGGCGGAACCCCGGACGACGATCCGAAGGATCCGCAGATCTCGGACGACTGGATGGCGGAGGACGCCCCGGCCGTCGACGACGAGCCGACCTCGGTCGAGGCCGCGCCCGTGGAGCCTGCGGCGCAGGCGCCGGCCGAGCAGCCGTCCCGGGTACAGGTCGTCAGTGAGCCCCAGGGGCTCGACGAGGACGAGTACAAGTGGCACACGGGGCTGTCGACGCCGACGGGGATGCCGGATGCGGTCGAGTTCATCGACGTGCACAAGGCCTTCGGTCGCAACAAGATCCTGCGGGGCCTGAACATGGGCATCCCGGAGGGCACCATCTCGATGATCCTGGGCCCGTCGGGTACCGGGAAGTCGGTGTGCATCAAGCACATGGTGGGTCTGCTGTACCCGGACGAGGGCGATGTCCTGGTCCACGGGCAGTCGGTCCCGAACATGCGTGACGACGACCTGTTCGAGATGCGCAAGAAGTTCGGGGTGCTGTTCCAGGACGGCGCGCTGTTCGGGTCGATGAACATCTTCGACAACGTGGCGTTCCCGTTGCGTCAGCACACGGAGAAGTCCGAGGAGGAGATCGCCTCCATCGTGAACATGCGCATGGAGGAGGTCGGCCTCGGCGCTGCAATGGACAAGTTCCCCAACGAGCTCTCCGGCGGCATGCGCAAGCGCGCCGGGTTCGCTCGCGCGCTGGTGCTCGACCCCGACATCGTGTTGTTCGACGAGCCGGACTCGGGCTTGGATCCGGTGCGTACGGCGCTCCTGGGTGAGTTGATCCAGGAGATCCACGAGACCGTCATGAACGAGGCCAAGGCCGACGGACGCAAGCACATGCCCGCGTTCGCGATCATCAGCCACGACATCATGACCTGCCGTCGCGTGGCCGAGTACATCTCGGTGCTGTGGCGCGGCAAGATCGTCGAGGCCGGACCGGCCCAGGCGATGCTGAACTCCGAGAACCCCTTTATCCGCCAGTTCCTCGCCGGCGAGTCGATGGGCCCGCTCACGATGGACTGAGCGCGTCGGGAGGGCGGGTTCCCGCCCGCCCTCCTGCTGCACACCCGCCACGACGGCGGGTCTTCACGCAAGATCAACAGTCGTTCGGGCATGATGCCCGCCCCACCCGCTCCGTCCCACGAGAGAGCAACCCTGTTCCCCCGTCCCACACCGTCGTCTGATCTCCCCACAGCGTTCGCTCTTCGGAGCCGGCGATGACCGCTGGCCGCGTCGCCGTCGGTTCCGGGCTGCTGGTCGTCCTCGCGGTCGTCGCCGTGATGCTCCTCGGCGGGGACGATGTGACGACCTACAAGCTGCGGTTCCAGAACGCCGGCCAGCTCGTCAACGACGATGACGTGCAGATCGGCGGACGCCGGATCGGCGCGATCCGCGACATCCAGCTCACCGACGACAACCAGGCCGACATCACCATCGAGGTCGAGAAGGGGTTCGCGCCGCTGCACGCCGGGACGACCGGGATCATCCGCGCCACCTCGCTCTCCGGCATCGCCAACCGGTACATCGCCCTCACGCCGGGCGCCAACTCGGCCCCCGAGCTTCCCGAAGGCAGCCTCCTGAAGTCCGAGCAAACGACCGCGCCGGTCGATCTCGACCAGCTGTTCAACACCCTCGACGCGAAGACCCGGAAGTCGCTGCAGCAGGTCGTCCAGGGCTCGGCCACCCAGTACCAGGGGCGGGGCAAGGAGGCGAACGTCAGCGCCAAGTACTTCAACCCCGCGCTGTCGACCACGCAGCGCCTGGTCAACGAGATCACGAACGACCAGAAGGTGTTCACCGAGTTCCTGGTGTCGAGCTCCAAGGTCGTCACCACGCTCGCCGAGCGCCGGACCGAGCTGTCCTCACTCGTGGGGAACGCCAACCAGACCATGGCCGCGCTCGGGGACGAGCGCGAGAGCCTCGAGCGGTCGCTGTCGGTGCTGCCCGGCACGCTGCGGCGGGCCAACACGACCTTCGTGAACCTCCGCTCGACCCTCGACGACCTCGACGTCCTCGTCGACGAGAGCAAGCCGGCGACCAAGGACCTCGCCAAGCTGCTGACCCGGCTGCGGCCGCTCGTCGCCGATGCCAGGCCCACCATCAAGGATCTGCGGCTCCTCATCCGCCGCCCCGGCGAGGGCAACGACCTCGTGGAACTCGTCCGCAAGGCTCCGCGGCTGCAGCGCGTCGCCGCGCCCGCGCTCAAGAACGGCATCGAGGCGTTCGAGAAGTCCACGCCGGTCCTGGAGTTCATCCGCCCGTACACCCCCGATCTCGTCGGCTGGCTGCGTGACTTCGGCCAGGGCGCGTCCAACTACGACGCCAACGGTCACTTCGCGCGGATCCAGCCGATCGTCAACCAGTTCTCGTTCACCAACAACGTGCTGAACCCGATCCCGCCCTCCGCGCAGCTCGACGGACTGCAGACACGCGTGGTGCGGCGCTGCCCGGGCACGGCCAGCCAGGTGCGACCCGACAACTCCAACAACTGGCGGGACAGCGACGGCAAGCTCGACTGCGACCCGACGCTGGTGCCGCCCGGTCCATGAAGCGCCTCCTCGCCATCCTCGCGCTGACCGCGCTCACCGCCGGCCTCGCCGTCTTCGGCATGGGGTCCGGCGACGGCGGCTCGTACCTGGTGCGCGCGGAGTTCCGCAACGCCTTCTCGCTGATCCCCGGTCTCGACGTCAAGATCGCCGGGGTCAAGGTCGGTTCGATCGACTCGCTCGACGTCACGCCCCGCCAGACGGCGGCGGTCGTCCTGCGGATCGACAAGCCGGGCTTCCAGGACTTCCGCCAGGACGCGACCTGCACGATCCGCCCGCAGTCGCTGATCGGCGAGAAGTTCGTCGAGTGCACGCCCACGCAGCCCAAGCCGCAGGGGGCCGCGCAGTCGCCGAAGCTCGAGAGGATCAGCAGCGGGGATGGGGAGGGCCAGTACCGCCTGCCCGGCTTCCAGGCCAAGGTCGTGGACCTCGACCTGATCAACAACACCCTCCGCCTGCCGTACCGGCAGCGCCTGTCGCTGATCCTCAACGAGCTCGGCGCCGGCCTCGCCGGGCGCGGTGAGGATCTCGACAAGATCATCCGCGACGCCGACCCCGGGCTGAAGGCGACCGACAAGGTCCTGGGGATCCTGGCCGACCAGAACCGCGTGCTGGCGAACCTCGCGCGCGACAGCGACACGATCATGGCGCCGCTCTCCCGTGAGCGCGACAAGGTCGCCGACTTCGTCGTGCAGGCCAACACGACCGCCCAGGCCACCGCCGAGCGCTCACGCGATCTCGAGGCGAACCTCGAGCGGCTGCCGAAGTTCCTCAGCGAGCTGAAGCCCACGATGGTGCGGCTCGGGTCGCTGTCGGACGAGTTCACGCCGCTGCTCGCGGATCTCGGCAGCGTCGCCCCCGACGTCAGCCGGTTCATCAAGGAACTCGGCCCGTTCAGCACCGCCGCGACGCCGGCCGTCGAGGCCCTCGGCGACACCTCCGTGGTCGGGCGCGACGCGCTGCTCGGAAGCAGGCCGATCATCGAGGACCTCCGCGAGTTCGCCACACAGGCGCGCCCGCTCTCCACCAACCTCGAGGCGCTCCTGACCAGCTTCAAGGAGACCGGTGGGATCGAGCGGCTGATGGACTACCTCTTCTACCAGGTGGCCGCGATCAACGGGTTCGACGCGTTCGGGCACTACCTGCGTGCGCAGCTGATCGTGAACCTGTGCTCCACCTACGCCGTCACGAACGACCCGGCGTGCAGCGCGAACTTCACCGGTAACGAGGCACGGTCGGCGTCCAGTCGCTCGGCGCAGAGTGCACTGGACAGCATCGACGAGGGCCGGTCGCCCAACCTCGCCAAGCAGGACGCGGTGCTGCGCGGCATGAGCGTCGACGAGGTCCTCGAGCGGACCGGCGAGCGCAAGAAGGCCGAGCCCGCGCTCGCCCCGATCAAGCAGGACACCTCCGATGCGCAGGCGCCGCTGAAGCTCCCGTCGCAGTTCCTGCCGGCGCCCGCCAACCAGGGCACGGCGACCGGCGCCGCAGGGCCGAAGGAGACCGCGCCGGCCCCCGGCTCGGGCGACCCGACGACCGACTCGCTCCTCGACTACCTGCTGGGTGGTGGCTGATGGCGACCCCGCGCAAGGGCTCGGCCTCGCTCGCCGCCAACCCGGTGCTCATCGGCGCCGCGACCACCCTGATCCTCGTGGTCGCGGTGTTCCTCGCGTACAACGCGAACAGCGGGCTGCCGTTCGTCCCGACGTACTCCCTCAAGACCGAGGTCCCCTCGGCGGCGAACCTCGTCGCCGGCAACGAGGTGCGGATCGGCGGCACCCGCGTCGGCGTGGTGGAGGGGATCGAGCCGCTCCGGCGCCCCGACGGCTCCGTCGTCGCGGAGCTGCAGATGAAGCTCGAGACGACGGTCAAACCGCTGCCCTCCGATTCGACCGTGCTGATCCGGCCTCGCTCGGCGCTGGGTCTCAAGTACGTCGAGATCACGCGCGGGTCCTCCGACAAGGGCTTCCCGGACGGCGCCACGATCCCGATCTCCCAGGCGACGCCGACCCCCGTCGAGTTCGACGACGTCATCAACACGTTCGACCAGAGGACGCGCGTAGCGTCACGCCGGAACCTCACGGAGTTCGGCAACGCCTTCGCGGGTCGTGGCGAGGACCTGAACCGGGCGCTCGAGGAGCTCCAGCCGCTGCTCCAGAACCTGGTCCCGGTGATGAACAACCTCGCCGATCGCAGGACGCGCCTGGGCCGGTTCGTCCAGGCGCTCGGCCGGACGTCGAGCATCGTGGCACCGGTCGCCGAGACGCAGGCCCAGCTGTTCGCGAACCTGGACACGACCTTCATCGCGCTGGCCGGGGTCGCCCGGCCGTTCATCCAGGACACGATCTCCACCGGCCCCGCCGCGCTCGACGCCGGGATCGAGAGTTTCCCCGCCCAGCGGCCGTTCCTCGCCAACTCCGAAGGGCTCGCCCGCGAGCTGCGTCCCGGTGTCCGCGCCCTCGCCGGGGCGGCCCCGGATCTCGCCGACGCCCTCGAGATCGGCACCCCGGTCCTCCGGCGGTCCCTGGACCTGAGCCGGCGCCTGAAGCCCACGTTCACGTCCCTGCAGTCGTTCGCCGACGATCCCGCGGTCAAGCTCGGCGTCGCGGACCTCACCAACCTCGCCAAGATCGCCAACCCGACGGTCGCGCACCTCACGCCGGTCCAGACGACCTGCAACTACGTGACCCTGTGGTTCCGCAACATCTCGAGTCTCCTCAGCGTCGGCGACACCAACGGCACCGGCCAGCGGTTCATCATCATCGCCACGCCGCAGGGCCCCAACAACGAGGGCGGCCCGTCCTCGGCGCCCGCCAACGGCCCGCAGCGGGACAACTACCTCCACACGAACCCGTACCCGAACACCGCCTCGCCCGGGCAGCCCAACGAGTGTGAGGCCGGGAACGAGCCGTTCACGCCTGGCCAGCAGGCGATCGGCAACGTTCCCGGCAACCAGGGCACGTCCACCGAACGCACGACCATCCAGAAGGGCAACTGATGGCGCGCGACAAGAGCCAGAAGCGCACCGTTCCCCGGAAGGACCGCACCGGGGCCGACCCGTTCCTGGTCGGCTTCCTCGTGCTGCTCGCCGCCGTCGTCGGCACGTACTTCGGGTTCGCCAAGGACCTGCCCTTCACCAGCGACTTCAAGGTGCGGGCGGTCTTCGAGTCCGCCAACTCGATCCGTCCCAACTCCCCGGTCCGCATCGCCGGCGTCAACGTCGGCAAGGTCGTCGGGATCGACCGCCAGGACGGCACGAACGCCGCCACGCTGACCATGGAGGTCAAGGACAAGGGCCTCCCGCTGCACAAGGACGCCACGCTGAAGATCCGCCCGCGCATCTTCCTGGAGGGCAACTTCTTCGTCGACGTCGAGCCCGGGACCCCGGGGAGCCCCACGATCGACGACGGGGACACGCTCCCGATCACGCAGACGGCGACGCCCGTGCAGCTCGACGAGATCCTGACCACGCTGCAGAACGACACGCGCGAGGACCTCAAGACGGCGCTGGACGGCTTCGGGACGGCGCTGACCTACGAGCCCACCGGGGTCGACGACCGCGGGCACGATCCGGTCGTCCACGGGAAGTCCGGTGCGCAGGCGCTCAACGACTCCTACCGCACGGGCGGTCGCGCGCTGAAGAACCTGTCGATCGTCAACGAGGCGATGCTCGGTACCGAGCCCCGCGATCTGTCGAAGCTCATCAAGGGCCTCGGCCGGGTCACCGCCGCGCTCGCCACGCGCCAGGAGCAGCTCGGCGACCTGGTCTCCAACCTCAACACGACGATGGGGAGCCTGGCCTCCGAGCAGGACAACCTCCGGGCGACGGTCCGCACGCTGGCGCCGACGCTCGAGACGGCGAACCGGACGTTCGCGAGCCTCAACGCCGCCTTCCCCAGCACCCGCGCGTTCGCCCGCGAGATCCTGCCCGGGGTGCGCGAGACGGCGCCGACGATCACCGCCTCCTTCCCGTGGATCACGCAGACCCGCCGGCTCCTGGGTCCCGACGAGCTCCAGGGTCTCGCCCAGGACCTGCGGCCGACCACCGCCGCGCTGTCGAAGGTCGTGGACGTCTCGCTCGACCTGTTCCCGCAGGCGGATCTGGTGTCCAAGTGCCTGACCCGGGTCGTGCTGCCCACGGGCGACATCAAGATCGACGACGGCACGCTCTCGACCGACCGCGAGAACTACAAGGAGTTCTGGTACGCCATGGTCGGGCTCGCCGGTGAGGGCCAGAACGTCGACGGCAACGGCATGATGGTGCGCTTCATGCCCGGTGGAGGCGACCAGACCATCTCCAGCGGGAAGGTCGGCGGCGCGACCGGCGACGTCCTGTTCTCGAACGCGAGCGCGCGGCCGCTCGGCACCCGTCCGGCGTTCCCCGGCAAGCGCCCGCCGTACAACTCCGACGCGCCCTGCTTCCAGCAGAAGATCCCGGACCTCAACGGCGCTGCCGTCGGCAAGCCCGACGGCGGAGGCTCGGCCGCCGCGGCGCGGACCGCCATCGCGCGACGCTCGGCCCGGTCCGCCGAGAAGACCGCACGGTCCGACGAGGGGTCGCTGACGTCGGAGATCGTCGAGCGGCTGAACCCGTTCCGTGGGATCGGGGGGGCGAAGTGAAGCGCGCGATCGCCAAGAACGCCAAGTGGTTCGCCTCGATCATCGGGCTGATGCTGATCGCGGCCGGCGTCGGCGGCTACATCCTGTCCAACCAGCGGTTCTACCTGCCGAAGTGGGTGCCGGTCCTGGGCAGCGACTTCGTCGACTACAAGGCGACCCTGCAGACGGCGAAGTCGATCACGCCGGGGCAGGGCCAGACGGTCAACATCGCGGG